>NZ_BMVN01000016.1:0-202090 GCF_014650735.1 Streptomyces canarius | reverse complement strand
CTCGACCAGCCGTTCGGCCATCCGCGGTGCCTTCGGACGTATCAGGGTCACGAGCCTGCGGCGTCCGGCCTTGCGGATCTGGGCGGGGGAGCCGAACTGGTCGAGGAGCTTGAGCACGGCTGGGTGCTGCATTCTCGGACCCAGGACTCGTTCCAGCGCCGGATGAATCTGGGTCAACAGTCCTCGGAGGCGGTTGCTGATGCGGGTTGCTTCGCCGGCCAGGTCGTCGTCGAAGCCGACGATCAGCTCGAGCTCGGCGATGGTTTCGTCGGTGAGTTCGACCGAGCGGAGAGTGTGCGGCATGACGCGGGCGGCATCGGCGATGACGAAGGCGTCGCGGGCGTCGGTCTTGGCCTCGCCGGGATAGAGATCGGCGATCCGCCGCATCGTCAGTCCGGGCAGATAGGCGACTGGGCAGCCCATGTCCCGGGCCACCGCCAGCGGCAGGGCTCCGATGGAGGCTGGCTGGTCGACCACGACGAGCACGGTCCCGTGCTTGGCCTGCAGTTTCCCGAAGACCTCGCGGAGCCTGGGTTCGCTGTTGGGCAGCCGCTTGTCGAAGGCTTTCCTCCCGGCCGGGGTGACGGCAGTGGCGTGGTGTTCGCCTTTGCCGACGTCCAGGCCGAGGAAGGCGCCGATGTCGCTGACGTCGATCACGTGCGTCCTCTGGTCGTCCCCGCCCGGCCGTCCCACGGCACCGATCGCCACATCCACATTACGAAGAGCCTCCCGACCTGCGGAAAGGTCGGTGGTCATGCCCCTAATCAGCGGTCTGTCGATGCCTCCGGAGCCGGTGGCACCACCCCCCCAGGCCATGTGCTCGACAGGGGGAGAAAGTCATGCCAACTCCGGAGGCCGGGCGCCCCATTGCGGGGCCACCAAGAAGGTAATGGGGGGGCCAGGACTGCCCGGATCCCGAGGTGGACCAGGTAGGCCGCGCCGAGCAGCTCGATGGCGTCGACGCCGGGAGAAGCCGCTGCCGGGAGTACGGGTACGTCCGACAAGGGCGCCTGACGGACATCTTCCTTGGTCAGGCGCCCTTTCCCTGCGTCTCCCTGCGTCTAGAAGAAGCCCAGCTTCTTCGGTGAGTACGACACCAGGAGGTTCTTCGTCTGCTGGTAGTGCTCCAGCATCATCTTGTGCGTCTCACGGCCGATCCCCGACTGCTTGTAGCCACCGAACGCCGCGTGCGCGGGATAGGCGTGGTAGCAGTTGGTCCACACGCGGCCGGCCTGGATCGCGCGGCCCGCGCGGTAGGCGGTGTTCATGTCCCGGGTCCACACGCCCGCGCCCAGGCCGTACAGCGTGTCGTTGGCGATTTTGATCGCGTCGTCGAAGTCGTCGAAGGAGGCCACCGAGACGACCGGGCCGAAGATCTCCTCCTGGAAGATCCGCATGCGGTTGTCGCCCTCGAAGATGGTCGGCTGGACGTAGTACCCGCCCTTCAACTCGCCCTCGTGCTCGAAGCGTTCACCGCCCGTGAGGATCTTCGCGCCCTCCTGGCGGCCGATGTCCAGGTAGGAGAGGATCTTCTCCAGCTGGTCGTTGGAGGCCTGCGCGCCGATCATGGTGTCGGTGTCCAGCGGGTGGCCCGGCTTGATGCGCCGGGTGCGTTCGACGGCCGCCTCCAGGAACTCCGCGTAGTGACCGCGCTGGATCAGCGCCCGGGACGGGCACGTGCAGACCTCGCCCTGGTTGAGCGCGAACATCGTGAAGCCTTCGAGCGCCTTGTCGCGGAAGTCGTCGTCGTGCGCCCACACGTCGTCGAAGAAGATGTTCGGCGACTTGCCGCCGAGTTCCAGGGTGACCGGCTTGATGTTCTCCGAGGCGTACTGCATGATCAGCCGCCCGGTCGTGGTCTCCCCGGTGAACGCGACCTTCGCCACCCGCGGGCTCGACGCCAGCGGCTTGCCCGCCTCCACACCGAAGCCGTTGACGATGTTCAGCACACCCGGCGGCAGCAGGTCCGCCACCAGGCTCAGCCAGTAGTGGATGGAGGCCGGGGTCTGCTCGGCCGGCTTGAGGACGACCGCGTTGCCCGCGGCGAGCGCCGGCGCGAGCTTCCAGGTCGCCATCAGGATCGGGAAGTTCCACGGGATGATCTGCGCGACGACACCGAGCGGCTCGTGGAAGTGGTACGCCACCGTGTCGTCGTCCAGCTCGCCCAGCGAACCCTCCTGCGCCCGGATCGCCCCGGCGAAGTAGCGGAAGTGGTCGATCGCCAGGGGGATGTCGGCGGCCAGCGTCTCCCGGACCGGCTTGCCGTTCTCCCAGCTCTCGGCCACCGCCAGCGGCTCCAGGTGGGCCTCCATCCGGTCGGCGATCTTCAGCAGGATGTCGGAGCGCTCCGCGACCGGCGTACGACCCCACCCGGGCGCCGCCTCGTGTGCCGCGTCCAGCGCCCGCTCGACGTCCTCCGCGGTACCGCGCGCGATCTCCGTGAACGGCTGACCGTTGACCGGTGACGGGTTCTCGAAGTACTGCCCGCGCGCCGGCGGCACATAGGAGCCGCCGATGTAGTGGTCGTAGCGCGCCTGATAGGAGACGATCGATCCTTCGGTGCCCGGCGCCGCGTAACGAGTCATCCTGGTTGCCTCCCGGTGCAGCGCTGCCCGCCGTTGGGCAGCTCTCGGCGCGAGGCTAGACACACGGACGTTGCAAGTACGTTGCGCCGCGGGCCCGCGCCCGTGCCCGGCCGGCCGGTGCCACCAGTTCGGCCTCCAGCGCGGCGAGCCGGGCCCGGACCGGTGCCGTCGGGCGTACGGCGGCGAGCGCCCGCCACGTCTCCAGGTCGTCCTCACCCCACGGCGTGTGTGCCCAGTCCGCCAGCAGATCGGGGTCGCCGTGCGCGATCAGCGCCGTGCGCAGCCCGCCGGCGAGCCGCTCCCGCAGCCGGACGATCGCCGGGGCCTGGGATCCGGGCAGCAGTGGGCCGGTGTACGCCTCCGCCGCCGCGGTCAGCGCACCCGTCTCCAGCCGCCGCTCGACCACGGTGGCGTCCGACTCGACCGCGGCCGTCAGCCGGTACGGCCGCGAGGCGAGCAGCCCCGGCCCCAGCAGTCTGCGCAGGCGCGCCAGCTCGGCCCGCAGTGTCACCGGGGTCACCGACTCGTCCGCGTACAGCGCGCACAGCAGCTCGTCGCCGCTCAGGCCCTCGGGGTGCTGGGACAGCAGCACGAGGATCTCGCTGTGCCGACGGCTGAGCCTGATCCGGCGTCCGTCCAGGATGAGTTCGGCCTCGTCCCGGCCGAGCGCGCTCAGCAGCGGCCCCTCCTCGGCGGCGCGCGGCGGGGCGAGCAGGGCGAGCTGCGCCTCGGCGGCCCGCGCCACCGCCTGCACGAAGCCGAGGCTGTGCGGATGGGCGAGCCCGTCCCCGCCGGTGATGTCCACGGCCCCCAGGACCCGTCCGGTGCGTGGATCGTGCACCGGAGCGGCGGCACAGGTCCACGGCTGCACCTGCCGTATGAAGTGCTCGGCGGCGAACACCTGCACGGGCCGGTCCACGGCGACCGCGGTGCCCGGCGCGTTGGTGCCGACCGCGCTCTCCGACCACCGGGCACCGGGCACGAAGTTCATCCGGTCCGCGCGGCGCCGGGTCGCCGTGTGCCCCTCCACCCACAGCAGTCTGCCGTGCGCGTCGCACACCGCCAGCAGATGCTCGCCATCGGCCGCGAAGGTGCCCATCAACTCCCGGAACAGGGGCATCACCCGGGACAGCGGATGCTCCGCGCGATAGGCGCCGAGATCGCCGTCGGTCAGCTCCACCTTGGCGGCGCCGTCCGGCCCGACACCGGCCCGCGCGCTGCGCCGCCACGACTCCGCCACCACCGACCGCACCGGGCGCGGCACCGTCCCCATCGAGGTGAACGTCTCGTGTGCCTGGCGCAGCAACCGGACGCGCTCGGCGGGGTCGGTCCCCGGCTCCAGGGCAACCCACGAATCGGTCAACTCGGCCTCCCCGGACGGTGGAACGGTGGTGATGCGGTGCGGTACGGACGGTGATGCGGGGTACGGCGGCTCCGGGCGGTGCTGTGGCGGCCTCGGCGGTGGCACAGCGGCTGCTACGGTGGCCGGGACCATCGTCACCCAGGGTGTTCGCGCGGACAACCGGTGCGACGGCGGCTCCGCCTCCGGCTAGGCGAAGTTGACCATTTTGATGTACCGCACCCAGTCCCAGTTCGGCCCCGGGTCGGTGTGGTCGGTGCCGGGCACCTGGTAGTGGCCGATGATGTGCTCCCTGTCCCGGGGGATGCGGTACTTGGCGCAGATCGCCGCCGTGAGCTTCGCCGACTCCTCGTAGAGGGCGTCGGTGAAGTAGGCGGGCTGGTCGATCCAGCCCTCGTGCTCGATGCCGATGCTGCGCGTGTTGTAGCTCCAGTTGCCCGCGTGCCAGGCGATGTCCGCCTCGCGGACGCACTGGGCGACGTGCCCGTCCGCCGAGCGGACCACATAGTGGGCGGAGACCTTCTTCTGCGGGTTGCCGAAGATCGCCAACGTGTCGGTGTACGTCTCCTGCGTGACGTGGATGATCACTCGGTCGACGGTGTAGTCACCGGGGCGGTCGGCCACCGTGTAGTTGGAGCTGCTGGCCGCCTGCCACTCGGCGGGCGGATAGTCGACGGCCGCGCTCTGCGCACCGGCCCGTGGTTCGGGAAGCAGCGCGTAGGGGACGGCGGCGAGTGCCGCGCCCTTGAGCAGCCGGCGCCGGCTGAGCCGGGGTCTGGCTCGGTCCATGTCCATGGCGGGATGCCTTTCGGGATGCCTCGGGGAATGCCGTTCGGCAGGCTTTCGGGTGTCGGGGTACGACGGGGACGTCAGCGGCGCAGGGCCCGCGCGGTCTCCCGCAGCCGGGCGTGCACACCGCGGTACGTCTCCCGCGCGGGCAGCCACTCCTTGCGGAGCTTGGCCACGCACGTGTAGTTCGTGTCGCACACGTTGGCCAACGGTGATTCGACCACCTGGGTTGCGAATTGGTACGCGTCCAGCTCACTGAACCCGTAGTCGCGCACCAGCCACCGCACCAGGTCGAGCTGGGATATCCGGAAAGCGTCCTCCAGCGGCCGGGCCGAGCCGGTCGAGATGATGTGCGTGTCCGACTCCAGCCGGGGCCACGGTGTGGCGACGTCCTTGAGGAGGTCGACGACCACCACCGTGTTCATCGCGCACTCCACGGCCACGCCGCAGGTCTCGCCCTCGCCCTGCCGGGCATGCCCGTCGCCGAGGCTGAGCAGGGCACCGTCGATGTTGACGCCCAGGAAGCAGGTGACGCCGGCCCGCATCTCAGGGGTGTCCATGTTGCCGCCGTGGGCGTCCGGCACCAGGGCCGAGCGCACCTCCAGGTTGGCGGGCGCCACGCCCACCGTGCCGTGCATCGGGTCCATGGGCAGCTCCACCTGGAGGTCGCTGTCCCGCGCCTGGAACAGGGCCGTTCTCCGGGCCCGGTCCAGTTGCCAGATCCACACCTGCTCCGGCAGCGGTGGCTGAAGGGCGGCCGTCGTGTGCGTGGAGGTCAGCGCGCCGAAGAGGGGGACCGTCGTGGACGCCGCCCAGTCGCGGGCCGGTTCGATCGAGACGAAGTGCACGGCCACGGTGTCACCGGGCTCGGCGCCCTCGATGTGGAAGGGGCCGGTCTGCGGATTGAGGTAGGGGAACTCGCAGACCTCGGACACCAGGTCCTTCTCGGAGCGGACCCGGCCCGCGAAGCAGTCCTCCGTGTAGAGGTCGAGGACCGTGCCGGGCGCGATGCGTGCCAGGGGCGCCGCTCCGCCGAACGTCCAGGCGTACTGGTCCGGTTCGGGGCGCACGGTGAGGATCCGGGGGTCGGTCATCGTGGCGTGACTCCCTTCTGAGGGCGATCCCGGGACGGGGATGCGGGCGGGCGTGGCTGTGGCGCCACGTGACGCGTGGTCAGCTCGGCACGGATCCGTCCATGCGGCCGGCGCCGGGGTCGTCCGCGTCGAGGTGCACGCGCGCGGTCTCGGCTATGCGCTCGGGGTGCCGTCGTATGAGCACGAGCAGCACGACCACACCCACGGCCATCCACGCGCCGACGACCGGACCGGCGTAGGACACCGGTGGCGTCAGTTCCGTCACGAAGTCGAACACCGGGAGGCCGGCGGCCGTCAGCAGGGCGGGGACGAACGCGGCGATGCCCAGCACCGGGAACAGCAGGTGCCGCACCGGTTTGACGGCAGCCCGGCCGGAGCGAAGGAAATGACCGGCGCAGGAGAGGTTCACGACGATGTAGACACCGACGACGACCGTGACGATCACCGTGGCGAGCAGCAGGAACGCGGTCACCGGGCCGTAGGCGAAGCCGAGCCCCAGCACCGCCGCGACCGCCACGACGGTTTGCAGGGCGATGCCGCCCACGGGGGAGCGGTACCGGGGATGGAGCGTGGCGAGCAGGCCGGGCAGGACGCGGACACGGGCGAGGGCGAAGGCCGTGCGCGTCGAGACGTTCGCGCTCGCGTTGGCGTTCGCGATCGTGGAGTTGACCACCGCGAGGAACACCAGCACCCAGAAGAGACCGAAGGAGGCCCGGGCGACGCCCTCCCAGGACGCCTCGCCCGAGGCGCCGAACTCCGCGAAGCGGTCGGGGCCGAACCAGACGGTCATCGCGTACGTCGTGAGGACGTAGAACAGCCCGATGCCCACGGCCGCTCCGAGGACCGCGCGGTGCATGGTCCGCCGCGGGTCGCGGGTCTCCTCGGCGAGCGGCGCCGCCGCCTCGAACCCGGCGAAGGCCAGCACCGTGTAGACGGACCCGGCGAACACCCCGGCGGCTCCTGCGTACCCGTCGGCGGTGTGCGACGTACCGAACACCGACAGGGTGTTGGCGCTGCCCGCCTTGGCGATGAGCAGCACGGCGAACACGAGGAGGACGAGGACCTCGAAGACGCCGAGGACGGTGCCGAAGCGGGCGGAGGCGCGGACGCCGAGGTAACCGGAGACGGCGATCACCCCGGCACCCGCCAGCGCCCACGGCCACCACAGGTCCGCCGGGTACGCCGACCACTCGGCGTGCAGCGTGCCCGCCGTCGTGAAGCCCAGTTGGAGGAGCAGCAGGGGTGGCACCAGCATCTCCACGAAGACGTAGGCCCACCCGACGAGGAAGCCGACCGCCGGGTGCAGGCCCCTCGCCGCGTACGTCGCCACGGAGCCCGCCGCGGGCAGCTCCCGCGCCAGCTCGGCCACGCAGGAGGCGGTGAACAGACAGGCCACCAGGGCCACGAGCACCGCGAGCGGGAGGCTGCCGCCCGCGAAGGCGGCGCCCGACGGAATCGACGCCGCCACCGCGGCGGCCGGCGCCATCGCCGTGATGCTTTGGAACAGGACCTCGCGCAGCCCGATGGCGTCGCGCCGCAGCGTCCCCTTCGTCTCCCCGTGCATGTGTCCCCCGATACGTGTCAGTCCGCCGCCACCACCGACTGTGCGCTCCTCATTTCGTCGGCGCCCACCGGTCGGTGACGATCCGTCGGCTGCGCCTCGCGTGAATCACGGTACGACTCGGGCGGGTTGGGCAGAAGGGTGTGCCACGGTTCCGTGGACGAGTCACGGCTTGTGGACAACTTGCTCACTCGATCGGGTGATTTCTGGCGGTGAGCGGGGGTGCCTGGCACGTCACAGCCGGTGCGGGAAACCAGACGCGTGGCCGGTGCTGGAAGCCGGACGCCTGGTTTCCAGCACCAAAGGCTCGGCGCCCGGTCCGTCACGGTCGCTCGCGGCGGCGGATTCCGTACCGGGCGCCCGACAGCCGCGCCTCACGGGCGCCGGTAAAGGCCGACAACCGGTGTCACGTCCCTCGCGGTGCCGCCCCCCTCCCGCAGACACACCGCACCCCTGCCGCGCGCGGCCCCGTGCAGCCGGTCCTCGACTGCTTCTTCCACGGCGGCACGCCGGCCGCCGACACCCCGGTGCGGCTGAGGGCGGAGCACGATCGGCACGGGTCGTTCTCGCTCGACGAACTGCCGACCAGGGATCCTCACCGTGGCCCGGCATCCCGCCGGGCAGCCACTACCCGGCGTCGGGCGCCCCGGACCGTAGCGCGGCAGCAGACGCGCCCCTGCTCGTCCGGCATCGGCACGCACGAGGCGAGCAGCGCCCGTGGCAGAGACTTGATCCATCCCGCGTGGCACCCAGTCGGTGACCCGACCTCCCGCGGTCGTGGTCCCCGGCACGCGCCGAGCCGCGTCAGGATCGTTCCGCCACCACCGCCGGATCGTCCAGTACCGCTCGGACGACCGAGTGCGCGGCGCCCAGCAGGGGGCCCTGCGGGCCCAGTGGGGAGACCGTCACCGGGCAGGCCGGGCCGGCCGTACGGCCCTTCAGCTCCGTGTCCAGTGACGGCAGCAGCCAGGGGGACAGCTCGGCCAGGGCGCCGCCCAGGACCACCGTCTCGGGGTCGAGCAGGTTCACCGCTCCGGTCAGGGCGATACCGAGGGCCGTACCGGCGTCCCGCAGCGCGGCCCGTACCCTCTCGTCGCCCGCGTCGGCGCGCTCGGCGAGCAGGCCCACCCGGTCGTCCCGCGGCTCAAGACCGGCCGCGCGCAGAACCGCTTCCTCGCCCGCGTACTGCTCCAGGCACCCCCGGCTGCCGCACGGGCAGGCGGGACCGTCCGGCCGTACGGGCACGTGGCCCAGCTCGCCCGCGAAGCCCCGGGTGCCGCGCAGCAGCCGGCCGTCCACGACGACCGCCGCGCCGATGCCGATCTCGGCCGACACGTGCAGGAAGTCGCCCGGCGTACCGGCACCGAGCCACAGTTCGGCCAGCGCGCCGAAGTTGGCCTCGTTGTCCACGGTCAGCGGCCCGTGGGCAGGCAGCAGGGGGGCGAGGTCGAGGTCGTGCCAGTCGAGGTTCGGGGCCCGTACGACCGTCCGCCCGTCCCTGGCCACCAGGCCGGGCACGGCGACGGCGAGCCCGGCGGGCCAGAGTTCCGCGCGTTCCGCCTCCGCGACGACCTGGTGGATCAGCGCCGTCAATTCCTCGATCACCGGTCCGGGGGCCCGGCCCCGGTTGGCGCCGCGCCGGACCGCCCGCGCGCGGACCTCGCCCCGCAGGTCGACCGCGCACACCGCGAGGTGGTCGACGCCGATCTCGGCTCCGATCCCCGCGGGCCCCCGGCCGCTCACCGCGAGCGCCGACCCGGGCCGGCCCACCCGCCCCGGCCGCTCGGGGCCCAGTTCCTCCAGCAGACCCCAGCGGATCAGCTCGTCCACCAGGGTCGACACCGCGGCCCGCGTCAGTCCGATCCGGGAGGCGACCGCCGCCCGGGACAGCGAGCCCTCGGCGCTCACGGCGTGCAGCACCCGGGCGAGGTTGCGTCGGCGCATGCCCTGCTGGGTGTCCGGCAGGGCGCGCCCGGCGCCCGGTGGGCGGGCCTCGTGCAGCGGTGCGGTCATGCCTCCGTCAATCCTCGGGTGTCTGCCGCCCGGCTGGTCGCGGGCGGCTCCGGTCACTCGGTGTCCGTCCCCCGCTTCAGCAGCGGGGCCGCGTCGGAGAGTACCCCGGTGATCCGGTCCAGCGTCGTCCGGTCCCGTTCCACGGCCTCCAGCACGGGGCCCGCGGCCGTGTTCCAGCGGCGAGCGACCGCCGCGGGATCCTCACCGGTCAGCAGTCCGGCCGCTTGTGCCGCCGCGCCCAGGGCGACCAGTTCCCTGGCCTCCGGGACCTGGACGGGCCGCCCCGAGAGCCGGCGCACGGTCTGCTGCCAGGCCGCCCCGCGGGCCCCGCCGCCGATCAGGAGCAGCGGGGCGTCGCGGTCCGCGTCCTCGTCGAGGACCAGGTCGAGTGCCCCGAGCAGCGCGTGCACCGCGCCGTCGTACGCGGCCTGGAGAAGCTGACCCGCGGTGGTGTCGTGCCGCAGGCCGTGCAGTACTCCGGAGGCGTGCGGCAGGTTCGGGGTGCGCTCGCCGTCCAGGTACGGCAGCAGGGTCACGGAGCCGCCGGACTCCACCGCCTCGCGGTCCAGGCCCACCAGGTCCGCGACACGGTCCACCGCGAGGGTGCAGTTCAGGGTGCAGGCCAGGGGCAGCCAGTCCCCGCGCGCGTCGGCGAAGCCCGCCACCGTCCCGGTCGGATCGGTGGGGCGGCGCCGGGAGACGGCGTACACCGTGCCGGACGTTCCGAGGCTCAGCACCGGCGTGCCGGGCCGCAGGCCCAGGCCCAGGGCCGCCGCCGCGTTGTCGCCGGTGCCCGGGGCCACCAGCGTGCCCTTCGAGAACGGCAGATCGTGGCTGTCGCGCACGGTGCCGGCCACCTCGCCGGGCCGTACCACCCGGGGCAGCAGCGCCGGGTCCAGGCCGACGTGCGCGAGGGTCTCCTCGTCGTACGCCTCCGTTCCGGACGCCCACCAGCCGGTGCCGGAGGCGTCGCCGCGGTCGGTCGTGCCCTGCCCGGTCAGGCGCTCGGTGAGGTAGTCGTGGGGGAGCCGTACCGCCCGGGTCGCGCGGACCGCCTCCGGCTCGTGCTCGGCGAGCCACGCCCACTTGGTGACCGTGAAGGACGCCCCGGGTACGCTGCCGGTGCGCTCCGCCCAGGCCTTCGGCCCGCCCAGCTCCTCCACCAGGCGGCCGGCCTGCGGCGCCGAGCGGACGTCGTTCCAGAGCAGCGCCGGACGCACCGGCTCGCCGCGTTCGTCCAAGGTGACCAGGCCGTGCTGCTGGCCGCCGATCGACACCGCCGCCGCCTCGTGCGCCGCGTCACCGCACTGGCGCAGCGCCTCGCACAGCGCGTCCCACCACTGGCGCGGATCGCTCTCCCGGCCGGCGCCGGACGACACCGTGTGCGGTGCCTGGCCGCTCGCCACCACCTGACCGGTGGCCGCGTCGACGACCAGTGCCTTCGTGGACTGGGTGGACGTGTCCACTCCGACGACGAGCGGACCCTCGGCTGCTGACATCGGGCTCTCCCTCTTCCGCGGCTCCGCGGGACGTGCGGTGTGTGGTTTCGAAGACACCTTGCTGTCGAAGACATCTTGTCTCTTCCCAGAGGTGCGTCGGCATACTAATTTGTAAACCGCCATGACGAAATAGTCGCAACGCAGCAAGGAGCCGCGGCATGAGCTACCAGCCCACCCCCGAGGACAGGTTCACGTTCGGACTCTGGACCGTCGGCTGGCAGGGAAGGGACCCGTTCGGTGACGCCACCCGCCGCGCCCTCGACCCGGTCGAGACGGTGCAGCGCCTGGCGGAACTCGGTGCCCACGGCGTGACCTTCCACGACGACGACCTGATCCCCTTCGGTTCGTCGGATACCGAGCGCGAGTCCCACATCAAGCGGTTCCGCCAGGCCCTGGACGCCACCGGCATGACCGTCCCGATGGCCACCACGAACCTCTTCACGCACCCCGTTTTCAAGGACGGCGCCTTCACCGCCAACGACCGCGACGTGCGCCGCTACGCCCTCCGCAAGACGATCCGCAACATCGACCTGGCGGCCGAGCTGGGCGCGAAGACGTACGTCGCCTGGGGTGGCCGCGAGGGCGCCGAGTCCGGCGCGGCCAAGGACGTGCGCTCCGCCCTGGACCGCATGAAGGAGGCCTTCGACCTCCTCGGCGAGTACGTCACCTCACAGGGCTACGACCTCCGCTTCGCCATCGAGCCCAAGCCGAACGAGCCCCGCGGCGACATCCTGCTGCCCACCGTCGGGCACGCGCTGGCCTTCATCGAGCGGCTGGAGCGGCCCGAACTCTACGGCGTCAACCCCGAGGTAGGCCACGAGCAGATGGCCGGCCTGAACTTCCCGCACGGCATCGCGCAGGCCCTGTGGGCCGGGAAGCTCTTCCACATCGACCTCAACGGCCAGTCCGGCATCAAGTACGACCAGGACCTGCGGTTCGGCGCGGGCGACCTGCGGTCCGCCTTCTGGCTGGTCGACCTCCTGGAGAGCGCCGGCTACGAAGGGCCGCGCCACTTCGACTTCAAGCCGCCGCGGACCGAGGACCTCGACGGCGTGTGGGCCTCGGCGGCGGGCTGCATGCGCAACTACCTCATCCTGAAGGAGCGCGCGGCAGCCTTCCGCGCCGACCCCGAGGTGCAGGAGGCGCTGCGCGCCTCGCGCCTGGACCAGCTGGCCCAGCCGACCGCGGCCGACGGCCTGGAGGACCTGCTCGCCGACCGCGCGGCCTTCGAGGACTTCGACGTGGAGGCCGCCGCCGCGCGCGGCATGGCCTTCGAACGCCTCGACCAGCTGGCGATGGACCACCTGCTGGGCGCGCGGGGCTGAAACGGAGGAGGGCCGGGGCGAGCGGCAGCGGCTCACTCCGGCCCCCCGGCCGCGAGGCCGGTGTCAGCGGCCCTTGGGAAGCCGGACGTACGTCACGGTCGTCTTGACGCCGCTGTCGACCAGGCGGCCCTGGGCGTCGAACGCGCCCGTCCCGTCGGTCATCCCGAAGTCGTTGTCGTTGACGAGCGCGAGCGTGTCGTGATCCACGCGCGCGATGCCTTCGATCTTCCCGGGCACCCCCGCGACCCTGCCCAGGTCGACCACCAGGCGCTTGGCCAGCACCGGCACGCCCCGCGCCGCGGGATCGTCCAGCTGCTCCAGCGACGGAGCCGTGGTGTCGTCGTCCCAGGGACCGCCGAGGATGTCCGACGTGCGCCCGAGGCTGACCAGCTGAAGCCGGGCGGACCTGTCCGTGCGCTCCTCGACCAGCAGCCGGTCACCGCCGACCGCGACCACCGAGGAGATCTTCAGCTCGGAGGTGTCGTCCTCGCTCGGGTCCACCACGTCCACCGGGTCGAAGCGGTAGGCGTACTCGGCCGTGACGGCCTCCTCGCGGGGTGAGAAGCGCAGCAGGCGGGTGGTGCGCGAGGCGTCCCCGGCGTCCGCGTCCGGCAGCGACAACGGGCTCTGGAGGGCCATCACCAGATCACCGCCGGGAAGCTGCGCCAGCCCCTCGAACCCGCGGTTGACCTTGCGGTGCAACAAGATCGACGGCAGCGCCTCCACCACCGGGTAGTCCGCGCCCGTCAGACCGAGCCCCTTGGGCACGTAGCGCGCGAGGACCTTCCCGCGCGCGGAGACGTGCACGAGGGAGGGCCCGTACTCGTCCACGAGCCAGAAACCGCCGTCACCGGCCCGAACGATGCCCTCGGTGTCGAGGCCGTTCGGGTCGTAGGAGAGCGGCGTCTGCGCGTCGTAGGTGTACGGCGCCTCGTCCCGGCCCTTCTGGTCGGGCAGTCCGGTGACGGCCTTCCCGGAGGAGGTGGTCAGCGGTATCGCGTCGATCACCTTGATCGTGTCCCCGGAGACCCGGATCTTCACGATCGCGGGATCGAATCCCGGCACGGGGAAGGTGCGGCGCTTCTTGCCGTCCACCTTGATCTGACCGTTGGGGCCGCGGTCGGTCACCGTCCAGTACTCAGCCTTGCGGTCGGCCGGGTAGATGTCGCTGCCGATGCCGCCGAGCTTGATCCCGTGGTCGTCGGCCACGCTGCCGGGCAGCAGCGCGTTGCCGAACGCGCCGAGCGGGATCTCGCCGAGGGCCGCCGTGCGGATCACGCGGGCGTCCCCGGACGGCGCCGCGGTGGCCGTCCCCGCCGCGACGAGGACGGCGGCCAGGGCCAGGGGAAGGCCCGTGGCGACGGAACGGTGGACGCGGCGCTGGCCGGCGGCATGCGAGGACATCGGGCCTCCTGGAGCAAGGTCATGGGCTGCCGACACCATTGGGCCCCCGGAGGAACGCCGCGCGACCGCGCGGTGAACGGCCGGCGTCCGCCGCTCATCGGATCGCGCCGAGCCCGCGATGACGGCGTGTCAGGAACCTTCCGGCGCGGGAGCCGTCACGTCCCACCGCGCGGAGGCCAGTGCCGTCGCGGGGTCGGGATCGGCCCCGCCCGCCGGTACCCAGCGTCCTCCCTCGTCCCGATACGGCCACCAGTGGCCCTCGCGCCCGAGCCGCAGCTGAACGCCTTCCTCCTGGACGGTCCACCGGTTGCCGCTCCTGTGGAACACCGGCCGCTCGTCCGCCTCCCAGGCCGCTTCCAGAGCCGCACGCGCGCGTGCGAGCGCCGCTCCCTCCACCTCCCGGTCCTCGTCGAGAACCGCCAGCGCCGCCGCGCCACCGGTCCGCCAGGCGAGGACGGCTGTCATGAGCCCGTCGCGTCCACGTCCCGACCCCACGGCGAGCCGCTCGGCGACGGCGGCGGGGGCCGGACCACACGCCAGGCGTACGGCGTCCTGAGCGGCCGTCAGGTCCGCACAGGCCCGCGTCCCACCACGCAGCGCTGCCGCCAGCAGCCGGTACGCCTCCACGGCGGTGCGACCGGCCAGGTGTTCCAGCGCCGCGGGATCCATCCCCGGCGCGGCCGGTGACCCGGCGAAGGACGGTGACGCGCCGGGTGCCGAAGGGAGCCCGGGCAACTCGGGCAGCGGCGGCAGGATCTCGCCGGCCGCCCATGCCTCGGCCGCGTCCACCCCCGTGACCGGAGGCGTCGCCCCGGACGGCTCCGCGGTACTGCGGACGTGCAGCTCCGCCAGGAAGGCGTCCTTGTCCCGCCCGCGCACCAGCAGGAGCAGAAACGGATCCTCGTCCAGCAGCCGCGCCACCTGGTGGCAGAGGGCGACGGTGTGCCCGCAGTGGTCCCAGGCACCGCAGTCGCACTCCGGATCCAGATCGCCCAGGCCCGGCAGGAGTTCGATCCCCGCCACCGCCGCGTCCTCCATCAGATGCGGCGGAAGCTCCCGGTCGAGCAGCGCGGCCATGTGACCGGCCTGCTCCACGGCGAGATCCTCGAACCGTGCCCACTCCTCGTCGGACAGCCGCGGCAGCAGGACGTCGGCCCGGTGCGCCGCACCTGAGGGGTCGCGTACGACGGCGGTGACGCGGCCCGGCCGTACCGTCACCGCACCGACGCCGCCCGCGCGCGCGAGCCGGCGCCCGGCCTTGACCGCAGCGGCTTCCAGGGCGGCGTCCTCCAGCGCCCGCAGCCAGGCGCGCCCCCACCAGCTCCGGGCGAAGGCGCGCCCGCGCGCGGGCGGCAGCGCGGCGAACGTGCGCCCCGCGTCACGTCCGTCCTCCTCGTCGTAGCGGCTCATCGCGCCTCCCCGCGCAGTTCCACCAGTGCGGCCAGTTCGTCGTCCGACAGTTCCGTCAGAGCCGTCTCACCGGAACCGAGCACGGCGTCGGCCAGCTCCCGTTTGCGGCCCAGCATCTCCGCGATGCGGTCCTCCAGGGTCCCCTCGGCGATCAGCCGGTGCACCTGCACCGGACGGGTCTGCCCGATGCGGTACGCCCGGTCGGTGGCCTGCGCCTCCACCGCCGGATTCCACCAGCGGTCGTAGTGCACGACGTGCTCGGCCCGGGTGAGGTTCAGTCCCGTCCCGGCGGCCTTGAGGGACAGCAGGAACACCGGGGCCTCGCCCGCCTGGAAGCGCCGTACCAGATCCTCACGCGCGGCGACCGGCGTCCCGCCGTGCAGAAGCAGCGAGGACACCCCGCGGGCCGCCAGGTGCCGTTCGAGCAGCCGGGCCATGCGCACGTACTGCGTGAAGACCAGCACGCCCGAGTCCGCGGCGAGGATGGTGCCGAGCAGTTCGTCCAGCAACTCCAGCTTGCCCGAGCGTCCCGCGAGCCGCGGATCGTCCTCCTTGAGGAACTGCGCCGGATGATTGCAGATCTGCTTCAGACCGGTCAGCAGCCGCATGACCAGGCCACGGCGGGTCATGTCGTCGACGGCCGCGATGCGGTCCAGGGTCTCGCGCACCAACGCCTCGTACAGCCCCGCCTGTTCAGCCGTGAGCGGCACCGGGTGATCCGTCTCGGTCTTCGGCGGAAGCTCGGGGGCGATGCCCGGATCGGATTTGCGCCGCCGCAGCAGGAACGGTCCGACGAGCCGGGCGAGCCGTTGTGCCGCGGCGGGGTCCCGGCCGCCTTCGACGGGCTGTGCGTAGCGCGCGCGGAAGCCGCCGAGTCCCCCGAGCAGGCCGGGTGTCGTCCAGTCGAGGATCGCCCACAGTTCCGTGAGGTTGTTCTCCACCGGCGTGCCGGTGAGTGCCACGCGCGCGCGTGCGCCGACCGTGCGCAGCGCCCGCGCGGTCGCCGAGTAGGGGTTCTTCACATGCTGCGCCTCGTCGGCCACGACCATCCCCCACGGGACCCCGGCGAGCCGGGCGCCGTCCAGGCGCAGTGTGCCGTACGTGGTCAGGACGAACTCGCCGTCCCCCAAAGACGCCAGATCGCGTCCGGGTCCGTGGAACCGGCGCACCGGCACCCCGGGAGCGAACCGCTCGATCTCGCGCTGCCAGTTGCCCAGCAGCGAGGCCGGGCAGACCACGAGAGCGGGCCCGGCCGCCGCCGGATCTGTCTGCCGGTGCAGGTGCAGCGCGATCAGCGTGATCGTCTTGCCAAGCCCCATGTCGTCGGCCAGGCAGCAGCCCAGTCCGAGCGATGTCGTGCGGGCCAGCCAGTCGAGACCGCGCAGCTGGTAGTCCCGCAGGGTCGCGGCCAGGCCCGGCGGCTGCCCGACGGTGAGGGCCGCGTCCTGGGCCGTCAGCCGCTCCCGCAGCCCCTCCAGCCACCCCGTGGGCCGTACGTCGACCCGTCGGCCGTCGACCTCCGTCGAGCCCGTCAGAGCCGCGGCCAGCGCCTCGACGGGAGTGACGGACCGGTCCCGCTCGGTCCGGGCCCGCTCCGCCTCCCGCGGATCGACCAGGACCCAGCCGTCGCGCAGCCGCACCAGGGGACGCTTGGCCTCCGCCAACCGGTCCAGCTCCTCCCGGGACAGCTCCCGCCCGCCCAGGTCGAACCACCAGCTGAACGTGACTCTCTCGTCCGCGCTGAGGAACGACGGCATGGCGGAGGTTCCGGACGGTGCGGCGCCGTCGTCCGGCGGGCCGATGGCCGCGTGCGCGGTGAGGCCGCGTGCCAGGTGCCGGGGCCAGTGCACGTCGACCCCTACGGCGGCCAGCGCCCGCGCGCCCTCGCCCAGCAGCTCGGCGATCTCGTCGTCGGCAAGGTCCACGGCATCCGGTACGGCGGCGGAGAGCAGCGGCGTCAGCGGCGGCCAGGCCCGGGCCGCCCGGCGCAGCGCCAGCAACGCGTCCGCACGCGCGCGTGGAGCGAACGCCGCGGGCGCGGTGTCCGCACCGGTCCACAGTCCGGCGGCATCCATGACGTCCGCCGGCCCGCCCTGGCCGTGCAGCTGGAGGACCGCACGGAAGCGGACCGGAGCCTCGTCCGGGGAGACGGTGTCGAGACCGGACGCCTCCACGCGCAGCGACAGCCGCACCCCCGCGTCATGACCGGCGGCGATGTCGTCGGCCCACGCCCGCAGCGCGGGCAGACGCCGCGGCTCCAGCGCCGTGTACGCGGGGCCGCCGGTCACCCAAGGGGCGGCGGGGGAGCGCGGCAGCACGTCGGCGATCGCGTCGAGGAAGGCGCGCAGCAGCCGCTCCGGGTCGGGCAACAGCGGTGGCCCGTCCGCCGTGAGCGGCACGGCATGCGCCTCCGGTGGCATGGCGGCGGCGAGTTCGCGGACCAGTTCCGCGTCGCGCGCGGACAGCGGGCCCACGCGCCAGGCGTCGTGATCGCCTGCGGACAGGCCCGGCAGGAGCAGACCGCGCGCCACGAAGCCGAGGGCCAGTTCGTAAGCGGTCCGCCAGAACGCGGCGGCCCGGTCTTCCCACGGCAGCGCACGCGCGCGTGCGAACACCGGAAGGGCGGTGCGGACGGGGAGCAGGAGGACGGGCAGCGGGACGCGTTCGACGCCGCCGTCGGCTGAGGGTCGTACGAGGTCCAGATCTGCCGGCGAACCCTCCGCGTGTGTGGGCGGAGGCCCACCGTCCGGTCGCCAGAAGCCAATGCGGCCCGCGCGCGGGGGATCGGACGGCAGGAACACGACGCAGCACTGGGTCAGTTCGGCCAGGTCGGAGGGTGATGCCGTGGGGATGGTCTGCACAGCTCTGCCGCACTCCTCAAATTTGACTACTCGACCGGAGTCGCCGAGAGTACAGGACGTCCAGGGCGTTCTCGTCCTGGCGATGGCATGACGTGGGTCACTCCACAATCTGTTCGAAGGACCCGTGCTCGTCGCCTGTAAGGGCGGCAAGCGCGACGCGGAGCGAAAAGGGGGATCGGGGCCGGGTGGAAGAGATCGCATGCCGTCGGATCCAACGGCTCAGCGCGTCTCGCCGACCGCCAACGCCTCCCCGCGTCCCGCCAGCCTCCCCGCGCCCCGCCCGCCCGACACGCCTCGCCGCATCCCGTCCACTGCCGGCAGCCCCTCGGCGCGCGTCTAGGACCACTAGGGGTGCGGCTCAGGGATGTCTCAGGGTCGGGGCGCGGAACCACGGGGAGCGAGGGGCCGTTCTCAGATCAGAGAGCGGCAGTGGCCGCGAAGGAGGCGACGCTCATGTCCATGAACGCGAAGATCGCCGCAGGGGGCGTGGCGGTCGGGCTGATCCTGCTCATATGGCTGCCCTGGTGGGTGGCGTTCCTGATCGTCGTGGGAGTTCCGGCAGCCGCCTACCTCGCCCTGGACCCCTCACAGCGGCGCAGGCTGCGCAGAGTCGCCCGCAAGGAGCTCGGCCGCTGAGGCACCGGCGCACGGCAAGGCGCCACTCGCCGAGCTGCCCGGACGGGCCGGCCGAGCCATGGGGAGCCGGGTCGCCCAGGCGCGGCGCGGCTCACGGGGGAGCGGCCGGGAGGCCTCGTCCGGCCGCCCCGGCTCACAGGGGCCGTACGGCCATCTTGTCGAGCGCCTCCAGCAGACCGGGCAGCTCGGGCCCCCGGCCCACCGGCAGTACCTCGCCGGGCTCCTCGTCGAGCAGCACGAACGCGATGTCGTCGGTGCGGGCCACGATCGACCAGCCGGGGCCGTCCGCACGCAGCGTACGGGCCTCGCCGGGGGCGAACGACGAGCGCACGCGGCCGAGCGGCGGCGGGGAGTCGACGTAGGCGCGCGCTTCCGCGAGCACCCGGCGGACCCCGGTGTGGCCGCCGGCCCTGGCGCCCTCGCCCTCCTGCGCGGACTCCACGGCCTGCGCAGGCCCACCGGGCACGGGGAAGTCGGCGTCGTTGATCTGCTCCCGCCAGGCGGACCACTGCAACGCTATCTCGTCGGCACCCAGCCGGCGCTGGGCGGGCCCCCAGGAGCCGGTGTCCGGCGGGCACAGCGCCGGCCGTCCGGCCTCCTCGGCGGGCGGGTCGTGGGGAGCGGGCACGCCGGGTGCCGCGACGGCGACGGCCAGGGGCCATCCCGGCAGGGCGGTCACGACCGCGCGCTCGTCCGGCGACAGCTCGTACTCCATGCCGCAGTCCCAGGAGGCGATGGCCACGGCGACCAGCGAGACGTCGTCGATCACGACCGTCCAGCGAGCGCCGTGCCCGTCCTGGCCCAGCACCAGGCCGTACCCGTCGGCCCGCGGCGCCAGGTCCAGCGCCGCACACGCCTCCGCGTAGTCGTCGCCCAGCACGCTCGGAAACTGTGCCGGCGTGAGCAGTACCGCCGTCAGCACGTACAGCGCATCGTCCGCGGCGGCGACGGGCTCATCGTCCGTCCCGGCCATCCCTGCCTCCCCAGTGGTTCGTCCATCGGCGCGCACCCTAGTGCGAGCGGAAGCCGCTTGTCACGACTCCGCGCACCACGCGGAGCTGCTGGTTTCCGCCTGGACAGGGGCGAAACGGCCACATGTGGAGAAGGAAGTTCCGTTCAGGCCGCAGGCAGTCCGAGGAGGTCGCGGGCCACCGCGGCGGGTGTCTCGTCGCGTTCCTGGGCCAGCGCGACGACCGCCCGGCAGGCCAGCTCGCTCACCCCGAAGGACAGGGCCTCCGGGGACACCCACGCTGCCGCTTCCTCGATCCGGTCCTGGTCGTCCTCCGCGCGGGCCGCGACATAGACGGCCGCCGCTTCGAACAAGTTGTGCGCGCGCCTTTCCCGGGCACCCTCCGGCCGCTCCTGCGTGGAGCCGCCGAGCCGGCCGGCGTACCTGCGGATCCTGTCGAACACGCGGACCACCTTTCCCTGAACGGGGTCACTACGATCGCCCATCTGCTGCTCCACAACGTAGAGTTGCAGGTTCGGCGGCAGAAGGGGGACGACGCGGTGAAGCGGTTCGAGCGGCTCGCGGAGATCCGCCGACTGGACCCGGTGGCGGACGCGCTGGAGATCTACCGGATCAGCGTCCCGTACGAGTTCCCCTGGGACTACACCCGCGCTCTTGAGCTGGCTCTGTACCGCACCTACGCGGTGCCCGCCATCGGGCGGCTGCTCGCGCGGACGGCGGAGCTGACCGAGCACACGCAGAAGCGGTACGACGACACCGTGCTGCTCCTGGACACCATCGTGGAGCACGGCTTCGCGACGGAGCAGGGACGCACCGCGATCCGCCGTATCAACCAGATGCACCGCAGCTACGACATCGGCGACGACGACATACGGTACGTACTGAGCACCTTCGTGGCGATGCCCCGGCGCTGGATCGACGCCTACGGCTGGCGGCGGCTGTCCCGGCACGAGATCGTCGCCACCACCGAGTACTACCGCACCCTCGGCCGGCACATGGGCATCCCGGACATCCCCCGCACCTACGAGGAGTTCGAGGCCCTTCTCGACTCCTACGAAGAGGCCCGCTTCGGCTGGGACGAGGAGGCCCGCAGGGTCTCCGACGCCACCCTCGACCTGATGGCGTCCTGGTACCCGCGCCCCCTGGCGCCGCTGCTGCGCACTGCCACGCTCGCGCTGCTCGACGAGCCCCTGCTGCGCGCGTTCCGCTACCCGCGACCCGGCGCCGCCACCTCCGCGCTGGTGCGCCGCGCCGTACGGACGTGCGGCCGGTTGGTCCGGCTGCTGCCGCCGCGCCGCAGCCCGCACTTCGCGCGCCAGAACTGGGAGGTCAGGGGCTACCCGAACGGCTATCGCGTCGCCGACCTGGGCACGCGGCCGGTCCCCGGCCTGCGCGGTTGCCCGGTACGGCACCAGGACGGCTCAGCGGCCGGCCCCGTCGAGTGACGCCAGGGTGTCACGCAGCCAGGCCAGTTCGGCCCGGCTCGTGGCGCGCGCGATGGTGAGAACGCCGCGCCGGAACGGGTCGTCCAGTTCCTCGGCGCGCAGCGGCCGGTCGCCCTCGTAGAAGAAGCTCGCCGGCTCCTCCAGGAAGGCCAGCCGGCGCCGCAGCACGGCCGCCTGCGCGGCGGGGTCCTCCAGGTGCCGCAGGAACGCGAGCAGCGTGAACCAGTGGTTCTCGTCGGTGATCTCACGCTGGGCGGGCTCGGCGAGCCGGCGCTTCAGCTCGCGCCCGCCTTCCTCGGTCAGTCTCAGCACATGGCGCGGCGCGGCCACGGCGCCGGGTTCGGTGGCCCGCACCAGCAGACCGGCCTTCTCCAAGCGCTTGATCGCGGGGTACAGCGTGCTCTCGGCGACGGGCCGCACATGGCCGGTGAGCGCCGCGATGTGGCGGCGCAGAACGTATCCGTGCAGGGGGGCGCCGTACAGGAATCCGAGGATGGCGAGTTCGAGCATGGCCGCATTCTCCCGCAGGTATGCATCGCTGAGCCAATACCGTCTTGACGGCATACATCGCTGCCGATGTATTGTCCCGACGTCACGGATCACAGGGAGGGGCACGGTGCAGCAGGCCACGTTCGACAGCAGAGGAAGCCGGATCCGGTGGACCGAGGCGCCAGGGGCGGGGCCCGCCCGGGTGTATCTGCACGGACTCGGAGCGATGTCCGCCGTGTACCACGCGCACATCGCGGCACGCCCCGAACTCGCGGGGCGCCGCAGCCTGTTCGTGGACCTGCCGGGACACGGCACGAGCGACCGCCCCCAGGACTTCGGGTACACGCTGGAGGACCACGCCGACGCGGTGGCCACCGCGCTGGACGCGGCCGAGGTCGCCGGCGCCGAACTGATCGCGCACAGCATGGGCGGGGCCGTAGCAGTCGTCCTCGCCCACCGGCGGCCCGACCTGGTCTCCCGGCTGGTGCTGACGGAGGCCAACCTGGACGCCTTCCCGCCGCCGACCGCCGGCAGCAGCGGAATCGCCGCCTACCGGGAGGACGAGTTCGTCGAAGGGGGGCACGCGCGCGTGCTGGAGGCGGTCGGCCCGCTGTGGGCGGCGACGATGCGGCTGGCCGACCCGCGCGCGTTGCACCGCAGTGCCGTCGGCCTGCGCAAGGGCTCCGAGCCCGTGATGCGGACGCTCCTTGAAGGGCTGCACGTCGACCGCGTCTTCCTCCAGGGCGAGCACAGCGGCGAACTCGCGGGCCGGGAGGGCCTGGAAGCCGCCGGGGTGCGCGTGGTGACGGTGCCGGGCGCCGGGCACAACGTGATGTTCGACAACCCCGACGCCTTCGTGGCAGCCGTCAACGGAACGGGCTGACCCGACCCGATCTTCAGCCCTCGCGCACCGCGAGCGCCAGGAAGCGGGCGTCCTCGTCGGTGTACGACGTCATCCGCCAGCCCGCACGCGCGAGGAGCGGCCGGAGGTTGGTCTCGGCCCGCAGGTCGTCAGGGGTGATCTGGCGCCCCTGACGTGCCGCGAGGGCCGCGCGGCCGATGGGATGGAAGAGCGCGAGCGTCCCGCCCGGCCGTACGCCACGGGCCAGTTCCCGCAGGTTGTCCACCGGATGCGGCAGGTGGGCGATCAGGCCCGCGGCGAACACGGCGTCCAGACAACCCGAGCGCAGCGGGAGCGCGGCGACGTCGGCGAGCACCAGCCGCCCGTCGCGGTGCCTGCCCGCTCGTACGGCGGCCTGGAGCATCGCCGGGGTCAGGTCCACCCCCAGCACCACCCCGGAGGGGCCCACGGCGGCCCGCAGGGGCGGCAGGGCCCGCCCCGTGCCGCAGCCCGCGTCCAGCACGCGGTCCCCTTCCCGCAGCCCCAGGTCGGCCACGGCCGCTGCGTAGGCCGGACCGTCGTCCGGGAACCGGCTGTCCCAGTCGGCGGCGCGGGCGGTGAAGAAATCCTGGACATGTGTGTGGTCGTCGTTCATGTTCCGCATGATTCCTCACTGCCACGAGGGAAGTCGTTGTGCACATGTTCGAGCGGGACGCGATCGTTCCGGCACAACTGTGCGCCATATTCCGGCACCTTTCGAAATGCGCCCCCTTTGTACGCCCTTGCCCCCGCTAGCGTCCCGGGGCCATGGGACACCTGGACCACGCCGCCTTCGGCTGGCTGACACCCGTACTGTCGTACGTGATGGCCTGCATAGGCGCCGCACTCGGACTGCGCTGCACCGTCCGTGCGCTCGCCGCCACCGGCCGCGCGCGTCGGAACTGGCTCGTCACCGCCGCCTCTTCGATCGGAACGGGCATCTGGACCATGCACTTCGTGGCCATGCTCGGCTTCCGCGTCAGCGGCAGCGACATCCGCTACGACGTGCCGCTGACCATCCTCAGCCTTCTCGTCGCCATGGTCGTCGTCTGCGCCGGCGTCTTCGCCGTCGGCTACAGCCACGACCGCAACCGCGCGCTCCTCCTCGGCGGTCTCACCACCGGGCTGGGCGTCGCCAGCATGCACTACCTGGGCATGGCGGCCGTCCGGCTGCACGGCGACGTCACGTACGACCCCGTCCTCGTCGGACTGTCGGTACTGATCGCCGTGGTCGCGGCGACCGCGGCCCTGTGGGCGGGACTCAACATCAAGTCACCCCTCGCCGTCACCGTCGCCTCCCTCGTCATGGGAGCGGCCGTCACCAGCATGCACTACACCGGGATGTTCGCGGTGAGCGTGCGCGTGGAGCCCTCCGGCGACGCCCTGCCCGGGGCCACGGCGATGCAGTTCATCTTCCCCCTCGCCGTCGGCCTCGGGTCCTACCTGTTCATCACCTCGGCCTTCGTCGCCCTCTCGCCCACCGCCGACGAGCGCGAGGCGTCCGCCTCCGCCCAGCGGCCCGTCGAAAGCGTCGCCCGCTAGCGGGACCCCGGCCCGAGCGCACCGACCACGTCCCGAGCGAGGAGGCCATGCGCCCACCCCGTACACCCGAGAACGCCGCCGCCCCGGCGCACCGTCCGCGCGGACGCCGCGCACACGCCGGACCACCCGCCGACGAGGGCCGCGGCACGCTCGGCCCGCCGTCCGATTCCGCACGCGCGCGTGGAAGCCGCCGGCACCTGCGCCCCCGCACGGTGCGCGCCAAGGTGGTCAGCCTGCTGATGGTGCCCGTCGTCTCCCTGCTCGCCCTCTGGGCGTACGCCACCGTCAGCACCGCCCAGGACGTCGCCCGGCTGCGCCAGTCGCAACGGATCGACGCCGAACTGCGCAGCCCGGTGGCCGCGGCCGTCACCGCGTTGCAGGCCGAGCGCACCGCGGCCGTCCGCTACGCCACGGACCCCCGCGCCGGCGCCGGCGGCGCTCTGGAAGACCTCGCGGCCCGCACCGGCCGAGCCGTGGACAGGCTGCGGCTCGGCCGGGACAGCACCGTCGCCGACAGCCAGGAACTGCCCGCCGGTGTCTCCAGGCGCCTCGATGCCTTCGTCACGGGCGCCGAACACCTCCGCGCACTGAGAACAGCCGTACGGGGCCACAAGGCGGGCTGGGACGAGGTGTACACGCAGTACACGAAGACCATCGGCGCCGCCTTCGCGGTCGACGGTGCCCTCACCGGCGTCCAGCAGACCGATGTCGCCTCTGACGCGCGCGTGCTGCTCGAATTCTCCCGCGCCGCCGAAGCGCTGGCCCAGGAGGACGCCCTGCTGGGCAGCGCTCGGACCGCCGGCACCCTCCAGGGAGAGCGACTGCGGCTCTTCAGCGCCGCCGTCGCCACGCGCCGTGTCCTCACCGAGACCGCGGTGACCGACCTTCCCGCCGCCCAGCGCGCCGCCTGGCGGGATCTGACCGCCGGCGGTTCCTACACCACCCTGGGCACCGCCGAGAACAACCTGCTCGCCGCCGGACCGGGTGTCCAAGTCGCCGACAAGGCCCCGCAAGCCGGCTGGAACGCCGCACACGCGCGCGTACAGGACGGCATGCGGACCGTCGCGGCAGCCGCCGGCCGTGCCGTCGCCGGCCGCGCCGACCCGGTCGCCCGCGGCCTGCTCAGCCCCGCCGGAGCCGCCGTACTCCTGGGACTCGCCGCCGTCGCCGCCTCCCTCGTCATCTCCGTCCGCATCGGACGGGCTCTCGTGGTCGAACTCGTGAGCCTGCGCAACGACGCGCTGGAGATCGCCCGCCGCAAACTCCCGGAAGCGATGCGCAAGCTGCGCGCGGGCGAGGAGATCGACATCCGGGCCGAGGCCCCCTCCGGACCGCCGGCCGAGGACGAGACCGGTCAGGTCGCGGAAGCCCTGACCACCGTGCACCGCGCCGCGCTGCGCGCCGCCGTGGAGCGCGCCGAGCTCGCCAGCGGCATCTCCGGAGTCTTCGTCAACCTGGCCCGTCGCAGCCAGGTCCTGGTCCACCGTCAGCTCAGCCTCCTGGACAGCATGGAGCGGCGTTCCGACGACCCGGACGAACTCAGTGACCTGTTCCGCCTGGACCACCTCACGACCCGGATGCGGCGCCATGCCGAGAGCCTGATCATCCTGTCCGGCGCCGCGCCCGGCCGGGCCTGGCGGATGCCGGTGTCCCTGACGAACGTCGTACGCGCCGCCGTCTCGGAGATCGAGGACTACGCGCGCGTGGAGGTGCGCCAGTTCCCCGAGGCGTACGTCATCGGCGCTGCGGTCGCCGACCTCACCCATCTGCTCGCCGAAGTCGTCGAGAACGCCGCCCAGTTCTCACCACCGCACACGCGCGTGCGGGTCACCGGCGAACCGGTCGGCAACGGCTACGCCCTGGAGGTCGAGGACCGGGGGCTCGGCATGGGGGCCGAGACCCTGGCCGAGGCCAACCGCCGCATCGAACAGTCGGAGGCGCTGGACCTCTTCGACAGCGACCGTCTCGGACTCTTCGTGGTCAGCAGGCTCGCCTCCCGGCACGACATCAAGGTGCATCTGCGGACCTCGCCGTACGGAGGCACCACCGCCGTGGTCCTGCTGCCGAAGGCCCTGCTGCACAGCGGCTCACCAAAATCCCCGGGCGAACAGACCCGAACCGACGAGGAACGCGCCTACGCGCGCGTGCCCGGCGCGACCTCGGCCCAGGAGGAGGCCGTCACCGCGTGGCCGGACCGTCCCGCCCTGGCAGCCACCGCACCCGGCCCGCACGGCACCACACGGACACCTGGTCCCCAGAGCACCGGGAAGGCGGCCGACCCCCACGGCACCCGGCCGGTCCCGGGCCCGGACGGCGCCGGCACGGCGGCCCGCTCCTACGACACCGCCCACGAACCCCCGCCCCCCGGCGTCACCGCCCTGAGACTGCACCGCTCGCCGGACGGCTCCGAGCCCTCCGACGACCTCCCACGCCGTGTGCGCCAGGCGAGCCTCGCCCCGCAACTGCGCCACCAGCGCCCCGAAGAGCCGGCCCAGCAGCCCGCCCGCCACGGCGACGACCGGCGCACTCCCGAACTCGTACGGGACCGTATGGCGGCCTACCGAGACGGATGGGCGCGCGGCGGTGGCAGGCGGCCCGGCCGCGGCGCCGCACCGGAACCGGAAACGGGCAGTCACAGCAGCGAAGGAGACCCGGCATGATCCAGGACCCGACACCGCGGACCGGCCGGCGGTCCGGCGAACTGGACTGGCTGCTCGACGACCTGGTGACACGCGTGCGCGAGGTACGGCACGCCGTCGTGCTCTCCAACGACGGCCTGGCGGTCGGCGCCTCCACCGACCTCGCGCGGGAGGATGCCGAGCACCTCGCCGCCGTGGCCTCCGGCTTCCACAGCCTCGCCAAAGGCGCGGGACGGCACTTCGGAGCGGGCGGAGTGCGCCAGACGATGGTCGAGATGGACGACGCGTTCCTCTTCGTGGCCGCGGCGGGTGACGGTTCCTGCCTCGCCCTGCTCACCGCGGTCACGGCCGACATCGGGCTGGTCGCCTATGAGATGGCCCGCCTGGTCAAACAGGTCGGCGAGCATCTCTACACGGCGCCGCGCGTCGCGGCGCGACCGCCTGCGGCCGGATGAACCGGGAAGGCGGCACCGGTGACCGAGAACCCGACCGGCGAGCCCCGGGAGCCGGGCAGCCAGTGGTACGACGGCGAGGCCGGACCCCTGGTCCGCCCCTACGCCATGACGGGTGGCCGCACCCAGCCCGGGCCGACCGGAGTGCGCTTCGACCTGATCGCACTCGTCACCCTCGACCCCGCCGCACCGGCGCTCGACGACGACACCGCGCTCGGCCCCGAGCACCGGACCCTGATCGACCTGTGCCGCCCGGAGACGCAGTCCGTCGCCGAACTCGCCGCGGACGCGGACCTGCCGGTCGGCGTGGTCAGGGTGCTTCTCGGGGACCTCCTGGAACTCGGCTGTGTGACCATCAGCCGCCCCGTGCCACCGGCGCACCTGCCCGACGAGCGGATCCTGCGCGAGGTCATCGAGGGATTGCGAGCACTGTAGATGAACGTCCGGACACCGCCGTACGCCTCGCCGTGTCAGCATCTGTACGCCCGACCGCGTCCCGGTGCGTCCGATCCGGGCGCGTTGCGCCAACGACCGGGCCCCAGCCGCTCTTATCAGCTGTACTTCGGTCCCATCGCCCCGACCCGCATCCCCATTGTCATGATGCTGCCTTCACCCCCGGAGCACGCGGACGCCGGCCGAGGCCGGCCCTCCCGAGAGAAGTGATCATGGTCTCCGAGCACACCGACACCGTCGGCGACACCTCCGCCCTGGCGCTGAAGATACTGGTCGCCGGTGGTTTCGGCGTCGGCAAGACGACCCTGGTGGGGGCCGTCAGCGAGATCCGGCCGCTGCGCACCGAGGAACTGCTCAGCGAAGCGGGTCAACTGGTGGACTGCACCGACGGCGTGGACCAGAAGGTCACCACCACCGTGGCCATGGACTTCGGCCGCATCACCATCCGCTCCGGCCTCTCGCTCTACCTCTTCGGCACACCGGGACAGGACCGCTTCTGGTTCCTGTGGGACGAACTGGCCCAGGGCGCCCTCGGCGCCGTGGTCCTCGCGGACACCCGGCGACTGGAGGGCTGCTTCCCGGCCGTCGACTACTTCGAGCACCGGCGCATCCCGTTCGTGGTGGCCGTCAACTGCTTCACGGGAGCCCGCTCCTACGGCGCCCACGACGTCTCCCGGGCACTCGATCTCGACCGCGGCACACCCGTGGTGCTGTGCGACGCGCGCGACCGCGACTCCGGTAAGGAAGTGCTGATCAGGCTGGTCGAGTACGCCGGGCGGATGCACACCGCCCGGCTCCTGGACTCCGTCGGCTGAGCCCGCCGCTCAGGCCGCGATGTCCCGCACGGCCAGTACGTTGTCGATGGTCACACGGACGAGCAGTTCACCCGGGACGCCGTTGCGGGCGCCGTACTCCTCGGCGCGGTCCTCGCCCATGTACCGGGCGGCGATCCGGGTCGCCCACAGACGTACCTCGGCCAGATCCTCCGACAGTTGGGCACGGCCGTTCAGCACCACGAAGTGGAACGGCGGACGGTCGTCGTCCACGCACAGGGCCACCCTGCCGTCACGGGCCAGATTGCGGCCCTTCGCCGTGTTCTTGCCGGTGTTGAACACCAACTCGTCCCCGTCCAGCAGAAACCAGATCGGAGCCACATGCGGGCTTCCGTCGGCACGGACGGTGGAGAGCTTGCCGGTGCGAGTGCCGTCCAGGACGAACGCCCGCCATTCCTCATCGGTCATCTTCTCTGCCATGCGCCCATCCTCCTTGCCCGCACGCCGGTCGTGGGGAAGGCTTGCGGGCAGTTCCTCCAGCCAGGGGGAGACATCACACGGGGAGACGGACATGACGCAGAAGCAGGGTCTCGGCTGGCTCCTGGACGATCTGACCGAGCGGGTGGACCACGTACGCCACGGGCTGGTCCTGTCGAACGACGGGTTGGTCACCGCGGCGAGCACGGGGTTACGCCGCGAGGACGCGGAACACCTTGCCGCCGTGGCATCAGGGCTGCACAGCCTGGCCAAGGGCTCAGGACGCCACTTCGGCGCGGGCAGGGTGCGCCAGACGATGATCGAGTACGACGATGCCGTGCTGTTCGTGACCGCGGCCGGCAGCGGCAGCTGTCTGTGCGTACTCAGCGGGGCCCAGGTCGACATCGGCCAGATCGCCTACGAGATGACCCTGCTCGTCAACCGGGTCGGCGAACACCTCGGCGTCGACGCCAGGAAACCCGAGAGCCCCCCCACCACGGACCTTTGACCTGCTGATTTTCCTGCCCCCGTGGAGTTATCCACAGGCTCGCCGCGAGACGCGACGAACCGGCTACGGTGAGTGCACGGCGAACGCGCAAGGCGTGAGCCACCGACTCCACGGGGGAGTACGACCATGTCGGCAAGCACCTTCGATCCGACCCGCCCCAGCACCTGCACGCCGAGCCGTGCCGCTCGCGAACTGGGGCTCAAGCGCGTCGAGTTCGACCTCGCCGTCCAACTCGGCCGCATCCGGACCGTGCCCGACGAGGGCGGGGGAGGAGGCCGGCGCGTGGAGCACGCGGAGATCGAGCGCCTCCGCGCACAGGACGGCTTCCCCGAGTCCCTGCGCGAGCGGGTGCAGGTCGTGGGTACGGCGGAGGGCGCCGCCCTCATGGAGATCCCGGCCGGCCGGTTCACCCGGCTCGCCCGCCTGGGCCTGCTCGTGCCCGTGAAGTTCTACCTCAACCGTTACCGCGCCGTCGTCTGGCTCTATCTCGCGGAAGAACTGCGCCAGTTCGCGGCGAGTCCGGAGCACGCGCACCTGCTCAAGGGGCGTACGCCCGAGACCCTCCGGGGCCAGTTGGCGGCGGGAGTGGACCTGCGGGCACGCAACTGGCGCGCACGCCAGGTCGGATTCCTGCTGAGGCAGGCCGAGGACCCGTGGGCCCGTGCCGGAGCCGTGGCCGCCTTCCTCGCGCCCATCGAGGTCGCCGACGTCGTCAAGGACCCGTACGAGCGCGCTCACCTGAACCGGTTCCGGCCCGTGTCACCAGGGCTGGGGGTTTCCGGGTCTCCTTCCGCTCAGCTCGCCGAGCGGATCATGACGGCGCAGGACGCGGACGAGGTCGGCTGGCTGCGCAGCGAGTTGGCGCGCTCGGTCGAGGAGGCCCGCGACAGCTCGCCGGCCCCGCGCCCGGCCGCCCACCGGGTTCCGCCGGCGATGCGAGCGGTCGCACGCCCCATCCCACCGATGGCACGGACGGTCACCCGTCCCACGCAAGAGGCGACGAGGCCGTGGGAGCCGGCCGCACGGTCCCTGGAGTCGGCGGCGCCGCCCCCGAAGCCGGCAGCACAGTTTCCGCAGTCGGCGCGGGGGACGACCCCGTTCCGGGAGCCGGCGGCACCGCTCCCGGGGCCGGTGACACGGCGTCCGGAGCCGGCGGGGCGCCCCGCGGAGCTGGGACCCCGCGTCCTGCACATGCGGACGCGGCTGCCCGAGTCGGCGGCGACACAGCTCATCAAGGCGGCGACAGCACCCACGGATTCAGCCGTGCGGCACCCCGAGTCGCGGGTGCGGTCCCGGGAGTTGTACGTCGTTCCCCGGGAGTCGGCCGTGCGGCCCGCGATGCCACCGGTCCCTCGCGACCACGAGCCGGCACAGCCCGCTCCGCCGCCCTCGTCCCGCGGTCTTCGGGCCTGGCTACGGCGCAGAAGCGCACGACCGGCACGGCCCGCGCGGGTCTGAGCAGCCGGTCCCGGGTTTCGTCGCCTACAGCGCCCTGAACAGACCCTCCTGCACGACCGAGACGAGCAGCCGTCCCCGCCGGTCGTAGATGCGCCCGCGAGCCAGCCCACGGCCGCCGGTGGCGATCGGCGACTCCTGGTCGTAGAGGAACCACTCGTCCGCGCGGAACGGCCGGTGGAACCACATGGCGTGGTCCAGCGAGGCCATGTCGAAGTTCCGCGGTCCCCACAGGGGCTCCACCGGGAGGCGTACCGCGTCCAGGAGGGTCATGTCGCTGGCGTAGGTGAGCGCGCACGTGTGGACCAGCGGGTCGTCACCGAGCGGACCGACGGCGCGCATCCACACGGCGCTGCGCGGCTCGGCGCCCTCGATCTCCTCGGCGTTCCAGCGCAGCCGGTCGACGTACCGGATGTCGAAGGGCTGGCGGCGCGCCATCCGCTCCAACTGCTCCGGCAAGGCTCCCAGATGCTTGCGGATCTCCTCGGAGACCGTCGGCAGCGACTCGGGGTCCGGCACCTCGCGGGCCGGCGGCAGCTGGTGCTCGAACGGTCCTTCCTCAGGCTTGTGAAAGGAGGCGGTCAGATTGAAGATCGTGCGGCCCTGCTGCACGGCCGTGACCCGGCGCGTCGTGAAGGAGCGTCCGTCGCGGACCCGCTCCACCTGGTACACGATCGGGACCCCCGGCCGGCCCGGGCGCAGGAAGTACGCGTGCAGCGAGTGCACCGGGCGCTCGCCGTCCGTGGTGCGGCCGGCGGCGACCAGCGCCTGGCCCGCGACCTGCCCGCCGAAGACCCGTTGCAGAGACTCCTGCGGGCTGCGGCCACGGAAGATGTTGACCTCTATCTGCTCCAGGTCGAGGAGGTCGACAAGTCTCTCGGCCGGATTCGTCATCGGTGGGATTCTCCTTGGCTCGCCACTGGCCGGGGACGGTTCACAGCTGGCCGACCTCGGTGACGCGGACGACCGCACGCCCCTCGGCGTCGGAAGCCGTAAGGTCGATCTCCGCGCTGATGCCCCAGTCGTGGTCGCCGTTCGGGTCGTCGAAGATCTGGCGGACGCGCCAGAGGCCGTTCTCCGGCTCCTGGTGGATGACGAGCAGCTTGGGGCCGCGGGCGTCGGGCCCGGTGCCGAGGTCGTCGTACTCGTCCCAGTACTTGTCCATCGCCTCGCCCCACGCCTCGGCGTCCCATCCGGACTCGGCGTCCAGCTCGCCCAGTTCCTCGACCTGGTCCAGGGCGGCCAGCTCCACGCGGCGGAACATGGCGTTGCGGACCAGGACGCGGAAGGCGCGGGCGTTGGTGGTCACCGGCTTGACCTCGTCCGCCTTCTCCTGGGCCTCCTCGGCGGTCATCTCCTCCGGGTTGGCGAGCTGCTCCCACTCGTCCAGCAGGCTGGAGTCCACCTGGCGCACCATCTCGCCCAGCCACTCGATCAGATCCTGCAAGTCCTCGGACTTCAGGTCGTCCGGGATGGTGTGGTCCAGGGTCTTGTAGGCGCTGGCGAGGTAGCGCAGCACGATGCCCTCGGTGCGGGCCAGCTCGTAGAAGGACACCAGCTCGGTGAAGGACATTGCCCGCTCGTACATGTCCCGGACCACCGACTTCGGCGACAGCGGGTGGTCGCCGACCCACGGGTGGCTCTTGCGGTAGGTGTTGTACGCGTGGAAGAGCAGCTCTTCCAGCGGCTTCGGGTACGTGACGTCCTGGAGGCGCTCCATGCGCTCCTCGTACTCGACGCCGTCCGCCTTCATCGCGGCCACGGCCTCGCCGCGCGCCTTGTTCTGCTGGGCGACGAGGATCTGCCGGGGGTCGTCCAGGGTGGATTCCACGACGGAGACCATGTCGAGCGCGTAGGACGGCGACTCGGGGTCGAGGAGTTCGAACGCGGCCAGGGCGAACGTGGACAGCGGCTGGTTCAGCGCGAAGTCCTGCTGGAGGTCGACGGTGAGCCGGACGATGCGGCCCTCGGCATCCGGCTTGTCCAGCTTCTCCACGATCCCGCCGTCCAGCAGCGAGCGGTAGATCGCGATCGCCCGGCGGATGTGGCGCAGCTGCTGCCGGCGCGGCTCGTGGTTGTCCTCCAGAAGATGGCGCATCGCCTCGAACGCGTTGCCCGGCCGGGCGATCACCGACAGGAGCATGGTGTGCGTCACGCGGAATCGCGAGGTCAGCGGCTCCGGATCCGACTCGATCAGCTTCTGGAAGGTGTTCTCCGTCCAGCCGACAAAGCCCTCCGGCGCCTTCTTGCGCACCACCTTGCGCCGCTTCTTCGGGTCGTCGCCCGCCTTCGCCAGCGCCTTCTCGTTCTCGACGACGTGCTCAGGCGCCTGCGCGACCACCAGCCCCGCCGTGTCGAAGCCGGCCCGGCCGGCCCGGCCCGCGATCTGGTGGAACTCACGGGCCCGCAGCGTGCGCACCCGGCTGCCGTCGTACTTGGTCAGCGCCGTGAACAGCACCGTACGGATCGGCACGTTGACGCCCACGCCGAGTGTGTCCGTGCCGCAGATGACCTTGAGCAGACCGGCCTGGGCGAGCTTCTCCACCAGGCGCCGGTACTTGGGCAGCATGCCGGCGTGGTGCACGCCGATGCCGTGCCGGACGTAACGGGAGAGGTTACGGCCGAACTTGGTCGTGAAACGGAAGTTGCCGATCAACTCGGCGATATTGTCCTTCTCCTCGCGCGAGCACATGTTGATGCTCATGAGCGCCTGCGCCCGCTCCACGGCCTGCGCCTGGGTGAAGTGCACGATGTACACCGGCGCCTGCTTGCTCTCCAGCAGGTCGGTGAGCGTCTCGGTGAGCGGGGTCAGCTTGTACTCGTAGGAGAGGGGCACCGGGCGGGTCGCCGAACGGACCACCGAGGTGGGGCGGCCGGTGCGGCGGGTGAGGTCCTTCTCGAAGAAGGACACATCGCCCAGAGTGGCCGACATCAGGATGAACTGCGCCTGCGGCAGTTCCAGCAGCGGGATCTGCCAGGCCCAGCCGCGGTCACCCTCGGCGTAGAAGTGGAACTCGTCCATGACGACCTGGCCGACATCCGCGTCCTTGCCGTCGCGCAGCGCGATCGATGCCAGCACCTCGGCGGTGCAGCAGATGACGGGCGCGTCGGCGTTCACGGAGGCGTCGCCGGTGAGCATGCCGACGTTCTCGGTGCCGAACAGCTTGCACAGCTCGAAGAACTTCTCCGACACCAGGGCCTTGATCGGTGCCGTGTAGAAGGTGACCTCGTCCCGGGCCAGCGCGGCGAAGTGCGCACCCGCGGCGATCATGCTCTTGCCGGAGCCGGTCGGCGTCGAGACGATCACGTTCGCCCCGGAGACCACCTCGATCAGCGCCTCTTCCTGGTGGGGGTAGAGGGTGAGGCCGCGCTCCTGCGCCCACGACTCGAAGGCTTCGTACAGGGCGTCGGGGTCGGCGGTCGGCGGCAGCTGATCGATGAGGGTCACGCCCCCATCTTGCCTGGCCTTCCGCCCGAGCGGGGAATCGGCTGGGGATCCGAAGATCACGACCGCTACGCTGTGTCGCCGATGCGGCGTCAGCGCACCAGGTCAACTGGTCAGCGGCACACGAGGAATGGGGCGGGAAGCGGCCATGATGGGACCAGCACACTCACTGTCGGGGGCGGCGGCCTGGCTCGGCGTCGGAGCCGCCACCGCGGCGGCCGGACACCCGATGCCCTGGCCGGTCCTCCTCGTCGGCGCCCTGATCTGCGCCGGCGCCGCGCTCGCCCCGGACCTCGATCACAAGGCCGCCACCATCTCCCGGGCCTTCGGCCCGCTCTCCCGCTGGCTCTGCGAGATCGTGGACAAGCTGTCGTACGCGGTCTACAAGGCCACCAGGAAGCAGGGCGATCCGCGCCGCTCCGGCGGGCACCGCACGCTGACGCACACCTGGCTGTGGGCCGTGCTGATCGGCGCCGGCTGCTCGGCCGCTGCGATCACGGGGGGCCGCTGGGCGGTGCTGGCGATCCTGTTCGCGCACATGGTGCTCGCCATCGAAGGTCTGCTGTGGCGGGCGGCGCGGGGCTCCAGCAGCGATGTCCTGGTCTGGCTGCTGGCGGCGACCAGCGCGTGGATCCTGGCGGGCGTGCTGGACAAGCCGGGCAACGGCTCCGACTGGCTGTTCACCGCGCCCGGGCAGGAGTACCTCTGGCTGGGACTGCCGATCGTGCTGGGCGCGCTGGTGCACGACATCGGCGACGCGCTGACCGTGTCCGGCTGCCCGATCCTGTGGCCGATCCCGGTCGGCCGCAAGCGCTGGTACCCGCTGGGGCCGCCGAAGGCGATGCGGTTCCGGGCGGGCAGCTGGGTCGAGCTGAAGGTACTGATGCCGGTGTTCATGCTGCTCGGGGGAGCGGGCTGCGCCGCCGCCCTCAATGTGATCTGAGGGGGTCCGGAGGGTTGGGGGAGCCCTCCGGATCAGGTCGCCTCGCCCGCGTCCGCCGCACCGTACCGGCGCTCGAAGCGGGCGATGCGGCCCTCGGTGTCGACCGTGCGGGCCTTGCCCGTGTAGAAGGGGTGGCTCTCCGAGGAGATCTCCACGTCGATCACCGGGTAGGTCTGGCCGTCGTCCCACTCGATGGTCTGCTCGCTCCGCGCGGTGGACCGGGTCAGGAAGGCGTAGCCGGCGGCGCGGTCACGGAAGACCACGGGGTGGTAGTCGGGGTGCTTGTCCTGCTGCATGGCGGCTCCTTGTGCGGGGCGCTCGGGGCGGGGGCGGCCGAAGGGGCCGGCTCAGCCAGGGAGGGAGTCCTCGTCGACGATGTGCATCGCGGCTTCCTCGGCGGAGGCGGCGGCACCGTCGATGCCGACGTCGGTCGCGACGAGGGCGGCCTCCTCGTCCTCGTGCGCACCCTCGTCGGGGGCCACCAGCCGGCCGGAGCGGGAATTGCCGACCTCGTTGTCCAGGAGCTCACCATCCGTGCCGTCGCAGTCGCCGATGCCGTCGCCGTCGGGAGCGGCGAGGTCCGGCTGTTCCTCGGCGAGCCGCTGGTCGAGGGTCTCGCCCGCCTGGCGTTCGGCCGCCGTCACGCCGGTGTGTTCGACCGCCCACGGCCGCTCGGGAGGGGACCAGCCGCGGTCCAGGGGGTCGGCGACGCCGTCGAAATCCAATGTGTCCTCGACGTCGAGCACCCCCGAGTCCTCCCGGATCTCCGAGGGATCGGGCTGGTAGACGTCGTCCCCCCAGCCGTCCGTGTCCACGACTACCTCCAGGTGGTGAGCACGGCCCGGTGCCGTCCCAGTGGGCGGCGGACCGTCGGCACGCAGGGCACGGAGACACACCGTGAACCGCCTGGTTCCCGGACACACCCCGACCCGGTGCCGCTTTCCAGCCTTCCACCCCTGCTCGGCACCGCGCAACGGCACGAGTCCCGGCGGTGCCGCGCCCCCGTGCACCGGGGCCTGGCCGCTCCGACCCAAGGAAGCAGCCGGGCCGAGCCGATCCATCGGAACGAGAGGACCGAACCGACCGAGCCGACCGAGCCGACCGCGACAATCAACCCGACCTGCCGACCTGCCGACCTGCCGACCTGCCGACCTGCCGAGCCGCGCCGACCCAGCCAGCCCCCCCGTCCACCGCGACTACCCATCCCCCCGACCGACCCAACCCCCCGACCGACCCAGCCTCCCCGACCGACCCAGCCTCCCCCTCCACGCGACAACCCATCTGCCCCGACCGACCCGACCGACCCGGCCGCCCCAGCTACCCCCGCCGTCACCCCGTCGGATCAGTCACCCCCTCCCCACAACCACCGCTATCCCGATCTCACCGGTGCCAGTCTCACCCGTGCCAAGACCGCCACAGCGCCGCGTACGCTCCCTCCGCCGCGACCAGCTCCTCGTGGCTGCCCAGTTCGCTGATGCGGCCGTTCTCGACGACGGCGATCACGTCGGCGTCATGGGCGGTGTGCAGACGGTGGGCGATGGCGACCACGGTGCGGCCGTCGAGGACTCGCGCCAGAGAGCGTTCCAGGTGGCGGGCCGCGCGCGGATCGAGCAGCGAGGTCGCCTCGTCCAGGACCAGCGTGTGCGGATCGGCCAGCACCAGCCGGGCCAGCGCGATCTGCTGGGCCTGCGCCGGGGTCAGGGCCAAGCCGCCGGAGCCCACCTCGGTGTCCAGGCCGTCGTCCAGCGCCCGCGCCCATCCGTCCGCGTCGACCGCGCCCAGGGCCGCCCACAGCTCGGCGTCCGTGGCGCCGGCGCGGGCCAGCAGGAGGTTGTCGCGCAGGGAGCCCACGAAGACGTGGTGCTCCTGGTTGACGAGGGCCACGTGGGAGCGGACGCGTTCCGCGGGCATCCGGGACAGCTCCGCCCCGCCCAGGGTGACCCGGCCGTCCCGGGGCGCGTAGATCCCGGCGAGCAGCCGGCCCAGCGTGGACTTGCCCGCGCCGGACGGGCCGACCAGGGCGAGCCGGGTGCCCGGCGCGACCTCCAGGGAGACCTTCCGCAGCACGTCGACGCCCTCGCGGTAGCCGAAGTGCACCCGGTCGGCGTGCACGACCCGTCCGTCGGGGGCCGGCGCGGCCTCCCCGGCCTCCGGCTCGATCTCCCGCACGCCGACCAGCCGGGCCAGCGACACCTGGGCGACCTGCACCTCGTCGTACCAGCGCAGGATCAGGTTCACCGGATCGACCAGCATCTGGGCGATGAGCGCGCCGGTGGTCAGCTGGCCCACTCCGATCCAGCCGTGCAGGACGAAGACACCGCCGACCATCAGGACCGAACCGAGCACGAGGAGGTGGACGGTGTTGATGACCGGGAAGAGCACGGAGCGGAGCCAGAGCGTGTAGCGCTCCCACGCGACCCACTGCGAAATCCTCTGTTCCGACAGGGCCACGCGGCGGGCGCCGAGGCGGTGTGCCTCGATGGTGTGGCCCGCGTCCACGGTCTCGGCGAGAGCGGCGGCGACGGCGGCGTATCCGGCGGCTTCGGAGCGGTAGCCGGACGGAGCCCGTTTGAAGTACCAGCGGCAGCCGACCACCAGGACCGGGACGGCGAGCAGCACGGCGGCGGCCAGCGGCGGGGCCGTCACGACCAGTCCGCCGAGCAGCAGCAGGGCCCACACGAAACCGATGGCCAGCTGCGGCACGGCCTCGCGCATGGCGTTGGCCAGGCGGTCGATGTCGGTCGTGATGCGGGAGAGCAGGTCGCCGGTGCCCGCCCGCTCCAGCACGCCCGGCGGCAGTCCGACGGAGCGTACGAGGAAGTCCTCGCGCAGGTCGGCCAGCATCCGCTCGCCCAGCATCGCGCCCCGCAGCCGCACCTGCCGGACGAACCCGGCCTGCACGGCCAGCGCGAGCACGAACAGCCCGGCGGTGAGGCCCAGCTGGAGGTTCGCGGCTTCCTCCGTCACCCGCTCGACCAGGCCGCCGAGCAGGAACGGGCCCACCATGGAGGCGACCACGGCCACCGTGTTGACGGCGATGAGCAGCAGGAAGGCACGGCGGTGCCGGCGGAACAGCTCGGTGACGTAGGCGCGTACGGTCGCGGCGGCGCCGACGGGCAGGGTGGTGGCGGTCGTCGGGGCCGCCGGGTCGTACGCCGGTGGCGCAACGCCGATCATGCGCTCTCCTCGATCTCTTCCAGCTCCTGGAGCGCGTCCAGCAGCATGCCCTCGTCGGTCGCGGTCAGTTCGTCGTCGGTCTCCCGGGTCACCACGGCCCGGTACCGCGGCTCGCCGTCGACGAGTTCGCGGTGCACGCCGCTCGCCACGACCTCGCCCTCGTGCACCAGGACGACCCGGTCCGCGCGGTCGAGCAGCAGCGGGGAGGAGGTGAACACCACAGTCGTCCGTCCCGACCGCAGCCGGCGCAGCCCGTCTGCGATCCGGGCCTCGGTGTGCGAGTCGACCGCGGAGGTCGGTTCGTCCAGCACCAGCACCTCCGGATCGGTGACGAGCGACCGGGCCAGGGCGAGCCGCTGGCGCTGGCCGCCGGAGAGGGAGCGTCCGCGCTCGGTGATCCGGGCGTCCATCGGATCCACCGCGTCCAGCGAACCCTGCACGAGCGCGTCCAGCACGTCGTCGCACTGTGCCGCTGCCAGTGCGTCCTCGGCCCGTACGGCACCGGAGGCGGGCACGTCGAGCAGTTCGCGCAGCGTGCCGGAGAGCAGCACCGGGTCCTTGTCCTGGACGAGGACGGCGGTCCGGGCGCTGTCGAGGGGGAGTTCGTCCAGGGGGACCCCGCCGAGCAGCACCGACCGGCCCGGCTCCGTGGGGTGGCCGCCCAGGCGTTCGGCGAGCCTGCCCGCCGCGTCCGGGTCACCGCAGACGACGGCGGTGAACCGGCCGGTGGGAGCGAGCAGACCGGTCGTGGGGTCGTACAGGTCGCCGCCCGGCACCTCGGCCGCGCGGGTGCCGTCGGTGGCCGTGGACCGCTCCAGCGAGAGCACGCGCGCGGCACGCTTGGCCGAGGGGCGGGAGAAGGAGTACGCCATGGCGATCTCCTCGAAGTGCCGTAGAGGGTAGTTCAGGACCACGACCGCGCTGTAGACCGTGACGAGTTCACCGACCGTGATCCGGCCCTGGCGGGCCAGGCCGATGCCGTGCCAGACGACGGCGATCAGCAGCAGACCGGGCAGCAGCACCTGGACGGCGGAGATCAGCGACCACATCCGGGCGCTGCGCACGGCGGCGTGCCGTACCTCCTGCGAGGCCCGGCGGTAGCGGTCGAGGAACAGTTCCTCGCCGCCGATGCCACGCAGCACCCGCAGGCCGGCGACGGTGTCGGAGGCCAGTTCTGTGGCCCGTCCCGCCTTCTCGCGCTGCACGTCGGCGCGGCGTGTCGCCCGGGGCAGCAGCGGCAGTACCGCGAGGGCCACGACCGGCAGGCCCACGGCGACGACCACGCCGAGCGCGGGCTGGTACACGAGCAGGCTGACGCAGACGACCAGGACCGTGAGCGCGGCTGCGGTGAAGCGGGAGACGGCCTCGACGAACCAGCCGATCTTCTCCACGTCGCCGGTGGAGACGGCCACCACCTCACCGGCGGCCACCCGCCGGGTCAGGGCCGAGCCCAGCTGGGCGGCCTTGCGCGCCAGCAGTTGTTGGACGCGGGCGGCCGCGGTGATCCAGTTGGTGACGGCGGTCCGGTGCAGGAAGGTGTCGCCGACGGCGATGCCCGTTCCGCACAGCACCATCAGACCACCCGTCAGGGCGAGCCGGGTGCCGGAGCGGTCGACGGCCGCCTGCACGGCGAGGCCGACGCAGAAGGGGAGGGCGGAGACGGAGACGAAGTGCAGCAGGCCCCAGGCGAGCGACTTCAGCTGCCCGCCCAGCTGGTTGCGCCAGAGCCACCACAGGAATCGGGGGCCCGAACGCGCGTCGGGCACGCCCGGATCGGGATACGGAAGGTCTTGAATCTGCATGACGTCCCAGTGGCTCGTGTCACGGGCAGGGAAGGAGCGGGACGCCGCGGGGAGCGGCGACAAGCCGTGAAAGGTTCGCGTCGCAGAGTGGTGAATTTCAAACGGTTTTCTCCAGGGCGCGCGCAAATCGCCCATTTCCGGCCATGACCACAGTTCGGGCCAGGCCCGCTGCCCCGCCTGTCGAGCGCCGTGCGGCCGTCCGCCCGCGGCAGGACCGCCACCAGTGAGGCCCACCAGCGCGGCGGATGACGTAACCGGAAGGACGCCGGCATCCGTGGCACGTGGACCACGGCAGCGGCACCTCGGCCCGCGCCGGCGTCTGGCGGGAAGGCCGTGAAGTGCCCGCGCACCTCACGGCCCGGTGAAGGCGTCGTGCCGCGGCTCCTTTCGCGCGGAAGCCGGAGCGATCCCGGCTTCCGTGACGTCAGCGCCCGCCCGGAGGGGCCGCCTGCCGCCCCTGCGGCCCCGCCGCGCCGGACGAGTCCACCACGTCCACGTCGCTGGCCCGGACGTACGCGAGCCGGTGGCCGAGCTGGATCTCGTAGTACCGCTCCCGGCCCCACACCACCGGGTTGGGCGTGTCGCTGAAGGACTTGGCGGTGTAGGAACTGCCGACGCCGGCCTGGGTCACGTACCGCTGGCCCGCCAGGATCGGGTACGGGAGCGGCGACTCGGTCGGCCCGTCGACGTCCTCCGGGTAGGCATCCTCCTCGGGGAGGGCGCGGCCGTACACCGGGATCTCGTCCAGACCCTCCTTCGGTGTGATCATGTGCCCGCTCGCACCGACGGCGGTCGGGTGCTTCTTGGGGTTCTCGAACCACGCCTTCCGGCCCTGGAACCAGATCGCCGTCCAGTCGCCGCTGCGGTCGGCGACGGCGAACGTCTGGCCGGTGGAGACGCGCGACCCCAGGTCGTTGACGTCCTTCGTGGAATCGTCGCCGTCGGGCTTGCGGCCCGGGTCCTGGATCAGCGGGGCCTTCTCGTTCGGTTCGGTGTGCAGGCGGACGGCGCTGGAGCCGTGCGGCGGGCACGGTTTGCCGCTGCCGCCGCATCCCGTGTAGTCGGGCTTGTGCCGGGCGAAGTCCGGCAGGATCGTCACCATGTCGCTGTCCGGGCCCGCCGTGGCCTTCAGCGGCGCGCCGAGGAGGTCGAAGTAGTGCCGCCAGTCCCAGAAGGGGCCGGGGTCGTCGTGCATGTCGGGGATGGTGCCGGCGGTCGGAGCGGGCACGTTGTCGTGGCCGAAGATGTGCTGCCGGTCGAGCGGGATGCTGTACTTCTGCGCCAGGTACCGCACCAGGCGCGCCGAGGCCTGGTACATCCGCTCCGTGTACCAGGTCCCGGGCTGCGTGAGGAACCCCTCGTGCTCGATGCCGATCGAGCGGGCGTTCACGAACTGGCTGCCGGAGTGCCAGGCCTCGTCCTTGGTCCTGATGTGCTGGGTGACGTGGCCGTCGCTGGAGCGGATCGAGTAGTGCCACGACGACTCCGTCGGGTCCTGCACCGTCTGGAGCATGCTCGGCAGCACGGCCTCGGTGTCGTGGATGACGATGTACTCGATCGGTTGGTCCCTGGGCCGGTCGGCCAGGTCGTGGTTGCCGTAGTCGCCGTCGTCGATCTCCTCGTACGGCGCGCCGAGCCAGTCACAGGTCAGTTCGGCGGGGCACTCGACCTGCTTCGGCCGCTGCGGGCCCTGTGCCTGGGGGGTGTGGGGGTGCGGTTGCAGGCTGGGGGTGGCGGGGAGCGCCACGTCCTGCCCTTCGGCGGTGGTGCGGTGTGCTCCGCGCCGGATCAGCGCGAAGACGTCGTCGGCGTAGGCCGCGGCTGACGCGACGTCACGGTTGCCCGGGAAGCGCGCGACCGTCTCCCACCAGTCCGCCGGGTCGCTGCTCAGGGGCTTGCCGAGCTGTCGTTGCGTGGCCGCCAGGAGTGCCGCTCCGCCGCGGACGTTGGCGACGTCGTCCGTGCGCAGCCGTTCGACCGGGACCTGGATCAGGCGGGCCGCGTTGCGCAGGTCCGCCGGTGGCGCGGCGTGGCCCGCCGTGGCGCCCGTGGCCGGCGTTCCCGCCGCGCCCGTGAGGGGCTCATCGAGCGGCGCCTGTGGTTCGGACGGCGCCGCCGAGGCCTGGACGCGGTCGGTGTCCACCAGGTGCATGGGCCCGAAGCCACCGACGACGCTGGGCGCGCCCGGGTGGGAGTCCCAGCGGGACTGCATGTAGGACACGCTCATGAGCACACTGCGCGGCACGTGGAACTCGCGCGAGGCGTTCGTGAAGGCGTCCTGTAGACGCCGGTCGTCCGCGTCGTCGGCGCCGGACATCGGGAGGATCAGCAGCGGCGGCAGCAGAGCCGCCCCCGCGATCACGCAAGCCGTAAGGCGGCACCTCCGGATGGCACCAGGGACATGTGCAGAAACATTTCTTCTCATCGCAGAGGCTCTCCCAACCACGCTCGATCGCACCAGGACAAAGGAGTTGCCCGTAGCGCCACCCCTCGTACGTTTCCGTGCCCCAGGCGCCGTGTCGTGGCGAACGTCACCGGGGTGGACCAGCGGTCCGGCCGAGGCCACCCGGTCGGCGGCAGTGACTCGGCTGCCTGGGGCAACGACGGGCGAACCGGGCGCGGCTCAGTCCTCGACCGGGTCCACCCGCCAGTCGGGGTGGCCGGGCATGGGCGGGGTGTGCGCGCCGTACAGCCACGGATGCAGAAACGGTGTCAGGTCCTCGCCGGCGACCCGGGAGGCGAGGGCGATGAAATCCCGGGTGCCCGCGGTACGGCCCCGGTACTCGGTCACCCAGGCACGCTCGATCCTCTCGAAGGTCTCCGCGCCGACCTTCTCCCGCAGTGCGAACAGCACCAGCGCCGAGCCGTCGTACCGCATCAGCTTGAACAGCGTCGCCTCGCCGGGCTCGGCGGGCGCCCCCTCGTCGTGCCGCCACTGGTCGTGCTGCTCGTACGCCGACCGCATCACCGACTCCAGGCTCACGCCGCCGTGCTCGTCGGAGTAGAGGCGTTCGTAGAAACGGGCGTGCCCCTCGCTCAGCCACAGGTCGGACCAGCGCCGGATGGCGACGCTGTCGCCCGTCCAATGGTGGGTCAGCTCGTGGACGAGGTTGCGTTCGGCGTCGACCCGGTCGCCCAGCAGGTCCTCCCGCGGCAGGACGGAGAGCGACTGGGTCTCCAGCGCCACCGGCAGATCGGTGTCCCCGACGAGCACGCCGTAGCGGCGGAACGGGTACGGGCCGAGCCGCCGTTCCAGCCAGGCCAGATGGTCCGGGGTGAGCGAGCGGTACTCCTCGGTGTCGGTGACCAGGTCGTCCGGGACCACGTCCCGGACGGGCAGCCCGCGCGGGCCGCTGCTGTCGACGAAGGTGAACCTTCCGATCGCCAGCTGGACCAGCTGCGCCGCGAGGGGATGCTCGGAGTCGTACGTCCACCGGGTCCGGCCGTCGGGCCGCCGGACGGTGCCGACGAGCCGGCCGTTGGCCACCGCGCTGAGCCCCGGCGGGGTGGTGATGTGGAACGTGACCGGTGCCCGCAGGCTCGGGTGGTCGTTCGCCGGGAAGATCATGCGGGCGCCGTCCGGCTGCGCGCAGACCACGGTGCCGTCGGCGGTGGGCACCCAGCCGTAGTCCTGGATCGCGTCGTCGCGGTGCCGTCCCTGCGTCGGGTCGGCGGTGTAGGCGACGCGGACGGTGAACGTGCTGCCGCGCGGGATCGGTCGCGCGGGGGTGACGACGAGTTCGTCGCCGTCGCGTCGCGCGATGGCGGGCACCGCGTCGACGGTGACGCGGTGCAGCGCGTTGCCCGCGAAGTCCAGGTCGAAGCGGGACAGGGCCTGTGTGGCGGTGGCGCTGATGGTGGCGCCGGCCTCGAACGGAGTGCGGGGGGCCCGCCAGTCGAAGTCGAGGGTGTAACGGCGGACGGTGTAGCCGCCGTTGCCGGCGAGCGGCATGAGCGGGTCGCCGATACCCGCTGCGCCGGGGGTCGGCGGCGGGCCCGACGAGGCGGCCGGACCGGGGGCCGGTGAGCCGTCGGATCCGTGCGGGAGCATGCCGGTGCAGACGGCGGTACCGGTCAACGCACCCGCTCCGGCGAGGGCGAGGATCAGGGCCGCGCGACGGGTGCGGAGGACATGACGGGGGCGTGTGTGCCGGGATTCCCCATGTGCCGATTCCTTGCCCGGCCCCTTGGTGATCTCCATGTCCGCACTATGCCAGCAAGATCCGTTTATCTCACTAAATGTTCCTTCGGTAGGTGCCTGCCCGAGTCTGTGCGGTGACCGGCCTCATCGCGCCGGTCTGTCCGGGGCGTCATTGCGGGGCGGCCCGTCTGCCCGTAGAACACCGGCCATGAGAAGACGGACCGTCATGTCCATGCTTACCGGGGCGACCCTCGTGGTGAGCGCGCTCTTCGGCACGGGAACCCAGGCGGCCCAAGCGGCCGACGTGTCCGCCGAGTTCGGCACCGACTGGCACGACCTGGTGACCGCGGCGCCGCCCGTCGACCGGCCGCACACCAAGTCCTGCCAGGTCACCCTCGCCGACGCCCGGTTCCGCGACTTCACGCCGTACCGGGGCGCGTACACACCCCCCAAGCCCGTCGCCGACCCGGCGCCGTACGCGTGCAAGGCCGACCGCGGCCCGTACCGCGAGGTGCGGATCAGCGTCGACGGCCGGCTCGCCGGTATCGCGGCGCCGTTCCCGAACGTCTGGACGGGCGGCTGGTCCAACCCCTTCCTCTGGTACGTCGTCCCGGCCCCGCGCGCCTTCGACGTGCGGCCGATCGAGTACGACCTCACCCCCTTCGCCGGCCTCCTCAACGACGGCCGCCCGCACCGCGTCGAGGTGTCCGTCCTCGGCGTGCCCGCGGGTCAGTCGGGCTGGAGCGCGCCGGTGAACGTGCTCGTCTGGCAGGACGCGCACCGCGCCCATGTGCCGGGCGCGCTCACCGAGGACAGGGCGACCGGCCTCGCCGACTCCTCCACCTTCACCCCCGGTGCGGAGAACCGCGTGCACACCGAGGCGGGGCACCGGCTCGCTGTCTCGGGTCACCTGGACACCTCGCACGGCCGTGTGACCACCACGGTCACCCGGACGCTCGCCCACTCCTCCGTCCACCGGTGGACCGACGGCGAGGCGGTGGACGGGCTCGACGCGACCTGGACCGACGACGAGGCGGTCGGTGTCGCCGGCCGCGGCCCCGCGCGGACGACCCGCACGCACCGGACGTACACCATGAACGGCGCCACGACGCTGGGCGCGGACGACCGGCTGCGCACCGTGCTGACCCTCGGCGACCGGGCGTCGGCGGTGACACGCGAAGGCGGCCGGCGCACCGCGTGGTCGCGGCTGGACGACACCTACAGCGGCGACGCCACGTACACGGTCGACGTCCCGCGCGACCAGCGGCACGCGGTCGGCACATCGGCCGAGCGCTACCGGCTCCTCGGCTCGGACGGCTGCTACGACCGTTCGCTGACCACGGTTCAGGGGGTGCTGACGGAGGACCGCAGCCGCTGCTGAGACCCGTGGTCCGGGACGCGTCCCCCGTGGGCCGAGCCGCAGGGCCGGGCTGGACGGGGGACCACCGTCGCGCCGGAGGCGGGCAAGGGGCCGTCGCCGTTCAGCAGCGCTGGGCGGCGTCCCCGTCGATCAGGGTGTCCAGCAGGACGCCGAGCACCTGACGCTCCTTCTCCGTCAGCGGCGCCAGTATCTCCTCGGCCGCCGAGCGGCGGGCGCCGCGCAGTTCGCCCAGGGCCGCGCGCCCCTCGTCCGTCAGCTCGATCCGGGTCACGCGGCGGTTCGCCGGATCCGGCACCCGCCGTACCTTGCCGCCTGCCTCCAGCCCGTCCACCAGGGTCGTCACCGCGCGGGGCACGACCTCCAGGCGCTCGGCGAGGTCCGTCATGCGCGGCGGGGAGCCGTAGTGCGCGAGGGTGCGCAGCAGCCGGGACTGCGCCGGGGTGACGCCCAGGTCGCGCTGTTCCAGATGGCGCTTCTGGATGCGGTGCACCCGGCGGGTGAGCCGCAGCAACTGCTCGGCGAGCAGGCCCTCGGGATCTGGGGTGGTCATGCGGGAACAATATCAGGATGCCGTTCATTGTGAGTATAGGTAACAATGACCTACGATCCGTTCCGTCGCCGTCGGCCGACCTCCGGCCGGCGCCCCGCTCACCCGTAGGAGCCCATGCACCCCGACCGTGAACCTTCCTGGACCCCACCTGCCGACGCCGGCGAACAGCCCCGGCAGGTGCGCCGCATCCTGCGGCTGTTCCGTCCCTACCGCGGGCGGCTGGCCGTCGTCGGCCTGCTCGTCGGCGCCTCGTCGCTGGTCTCGGTGGCCACACCGTTCCTGTTGAGGGAGACGCTCGACGTCGCGATCCCGCAGGGCCGCACCGGCCTGCTGAGCCTGCTCGCGCTCGGCATGATCCTCAGTGCCGTCCTGGGCGGCGTCTTCGGTGTGTTGCAGACCCTGATCTCGACCACCGTCGGCCAGCGGGTCATGCACGACCTGCGCACCGCGGTCTACGGCCGCCTCCAGCGCATGTCGCTGGCCTTCTTCACCCGCACCCGCACCGGCGAGGTGCAGTCCCGCATCGCCAACGACATCGGCGGCATGCAGGCCACCGTCACCTCCACCGCCACCTCCCTGGTGTCCAACGCCACCAGTGTGGTCGCCACGATCGTCGCCATGGTCGCCCTGGACTGGCGGCTGACGATCGTCTCCCTGCTCCTGCTGCCGGTGTTCGTGTGGATCAGCCGCCGCGTCGGCAAGGAGCGCAAGAAGATCACCACCCAGCGGCAGAAGCAGATGGCCGCCATGGCGGCCACGGTCACCGAGTCGCTCTCGGTCAGCGGCATCCTGCTCGGCCGCACGATGGGCCGCTCCGACTCGCTGACGGCGTCCTTCGCGGACGAGTCCGAGGGCCTGGTCGACCTGGAAGTGCGGTCGAACATGGCCGGGCGCTGGCGGATGGCCGTGATCTCGATCGTCATGGCCGCGATGCCCGCCGTCATCTACTGGACCGCCGGCCTCGCCCTCCGGTTCGGCGGCCCCGAGGTCTCCCTCGGCACGATCGTCGCCTTCGTCTCGCTCCAGCAGGGCCTGTTCCGCCCGGCCGTGAGCCTGCTCGCGACCGGCGTGCAGATCCAGACCTCGCTCGCGCTCTTCCAGCGCATCTTCGAGTACCTGGACCTGCCCGTCGACATCACCGAGCGCGAACGGCCGGTCCACCTCGACCAGATCAAGGGCGAGGTCCGCTTCGAGGACGTCGAGTTCCGCTACGACGACAAGGGCGGCCACGGCCCCGTCCTCGACGGCGTCGACGTCACCGTGCCGGCCGGCGGCAGTCTCGCCGTCGTCGGCCCGACCGGCGCCGGCAAGTCCACCCTCGGCTACCTGGTGCCCCGTCTGTACGACGTCACCGGTGGCCGCGTGACCCTGGACGGCGTCGACGTCCGCGACCTCGACTTCGACACCCTCGCCCGAGCGGTCGGCGTGGTCTCGCAGGAGACGTACCTCTTCCACGCCTCGGTCGCCGACAACCTGCGCTTCGCCAAGCCCGACGCCAGCGACGAGGAGCTGCACGCGGCGGCCAGGGCGGCCCAGATCCACGACCACATAGCGGCGCTGCCCGACGGCTACGACACCGTCGTCGGTGAACGCGGCCACCGCTTCTCCGGCGGTGAGAAGCAGCGCCTCGCGATAGCCCGCACCATCCTGCGCGACCCACCGGTCCTCATCCTGGACGAGGCGACGAGCGCGCTCGACACCCGCACGGAAGCCGCCGTCCAGGAGGCCATCGACGCGCTGTCGGCAGACCGCACGACGATCACCATCGCGCACCGCCTGTCCACGATCCGCGGCGCCGACCAGATCGTGGTGCTGGACTCCGGCCGGGTCGCCGAACGGGGCACGCACGAGGAACTCCTGGAGCGGGACGGCCGGTACGCGGCCCTGGTACGCCGGGACGCGCAACTGCAACCCACGACGAACTGAACCTGCACCGACAAACTGAAAATATGCCGGGTTTGCGAGGATATGCGTATTACCGTGCCCGCATGCAGACGAACACTCCGTCACGGAGCAGGACCCGACTGACACGCCGCGGCAGACTCGCCGTCCTCGTGACCGGCGCCGTCATGGCCGGCACCGCCGTGGCGGTGCCGCTGCTGACGCTGGCAACCGGCCGTGAGCAGGCGAAGCCCGCCACGCTGATCATTCCGGAGGGCTGGCGCGCGAGCCAGATCTACGACGCGATCGACAAGGCCCTCAAGCTGTCCCCGGGCAGCACCCGTGCCGCCGTCGGCAAGGCCTCCCTGAAGCTGCCGAACGAGGCCGGGGGCAATCCGGAGGGCTATCTCTTCCCGGCGACGTATCCCGTCCGGAAGGGAGCGACGCCCGAGTCCATGCTGCAACTGATGATCGACGCGGCGGACCAGAAGTTCAACGGCGCCCCCGTCGCGGCCGGGGCCCAGCGCAACGCGATGAACGTCTACCAGGCGGTCACCATCGCCAGCATCGTCCAGGCGGAGGCCTCGACGAAGGCGGACATGGGCAAGGTCGCCCGGGTCATCTTCAACCGGCTGAACAGCGGAATGCCGCTTCAGATGGATTCGACCCTCCACTACGCGCTGAACCGCAACACCGCCGACACCAGCCAGAGCGACACCCAGGAGGGGAACCCGTACAACTCCCACCAGCGCACGGGCCTGCCGCCCACGCCGATCGACAACCCCGGCGAGGACGCGATGCGCGCCGCGCTCAACCCGACGCCGGGCGACTGGCTGTACTTCGTCACGATCGCCCCCGGGGAAACCCGCTTCACCGCGGACTACAACACACACCTGCGGAACGTCGCCGAGTTCCAAGCCCTCCACCAGAACGCGGGGACGGCCCAGCCGACCGGTGACGGCCCGCCGGCGCCTCCGTCCGCGCCCGTCGGCCCCGAGCCCGCGCTCCGCTGAGCCGACGGGACGTCACGCGGCGACGGGTTCCCCGGCGAGCAGCCGCCTGATGTCCCGGACGGCCGCGCGCCCGGCCCGGTTGGCCCCGATGGTGCTGGCCGAGGGTCCGTAGCCGACGAGGTGGATCCGCGGATCGGCGACCGCGCGCGTGCCCTCCACCTGGATGCCGCCACCCGGCTCGCGCAGCTTCAGCGGAGCGAGATGGTCGAGCGCGGCCCGGAATCCGGTCGCCCACAGAATCACATCGGCGGACACCTGCCGGCCGTCCCGCCACGCCACGCCGTCCGGGGTGATCCGGTCGAACATCGGCTGCCGGTCCAGGACCCCGTCCGCCAGGCCCTGCCGGACGGCGTCGTTCAGCGGGAGCCCGGTGACCGAGACCACACTGCGCGGCGGCAGCCCCTGACGCACCCGCTCCTCCACCAGCGCGACGGCCGCACGCCCCGCCTCCTCGTCGAACGGGCCCTCGCGGAAGACCGGGGGCCGCCGGGTGACCCAGGTGGTCGCGGCGGCGTACGGGGCCAGCTCCAGCAGATGCTGGGTGCCCGAGGCGCCCCCGCCCACGACCACGACCCGCTGCCCGGCGAACTCCTGCGGACCGGCGTACTGCGCGGTGTGCAACTGCCGGCCGCGGAAGGTCTCCTGCCCGGGGTAACGCGGCCAGAACGGGCGGTCCCAGGTGCCGGTCGCGTTGATCAGCGCCCGCGTCGACCAGGTGCCGTCGGACGTCTCCACGAGCAGCCGCCCGCCGGGGCCCTCGCGCACCGCGCGCACATCCACGGGTCGCCGCACCCGCAGGTCGAAGGTGCGCTCGTACCGGTCGAAGTACTCCCGGACGACCTCGGCCGAGGGCCGCGCCGGGTCGGCGTCGGTCAGCTCCATGCCGGGCAGCGCGTGCATCCCGTGCACCTTGCCGAAGGTCAGCGAGGGCCACCGGAACTGCCAGGCGCCGCCCGGCCCGGGGGAGTGGTCGAGGACGACGAAGTCGCGGTCCGGCTCGAAGCCGGTGCGCCGCAGGTGATAGGCGGCGGCCAGGCCGGCCTGACCGGCACCGATGACGACGACATCGACCTCGCGCACTTCGTCCACGCCTCAGCCAACAGCCGGCCGCGCACGGATCTTCCCCGCCGCTCAGTCCTTGGCCGCAGTCGTCGACGGCGGCAGGCCGCCGTTGTACCGCGGGTCCGTGAAGGCGGCGAAGTCGACCTTCCCCGGGATCAGCCTCAACTCGGTGAAGGTGTCCGCGATCCGCTGCTCGGAGGCGACCAGCGGCTTGTCGACGGCGACCGCGACGCGGGTGGAGTTCGTGCGCTTCACCGAGGCCAGTGCCACCTCGTACGGCAGCCCGGTGTCCTTCGCCCACACCTTGGCCCACTCCTCCTGGTGGTCGTGCACCCAGGCCGTGGCCCGCCGCAGCCGCGCCAGGTAGTCCTTGATCGCGGCGGCCTTCTCCGGGTCCTTCAGCGCGGCCGGCGCGGCGACCTGGAAGCTGAGTCCGTTGGTGACGCCGTCGCCCGTGGTGAGCACGCGGCCCTGCCCGGCCTGGAGGACCTGTGAGGTGTACGGGTCCCAGACCGCCCAGGCGTCGACCTTGCCGGAGGTGAACGCGGCGAGCGCGTCGGCCGGCTGGAGGTACTTGACCTGGACATCGGCGAGGCTCAGCCCGGCGGCCTCGAGGGAGGCGACCAGCTGGTAGTGCGCGGAGGAACCCTGCGCGACGGCGACGGACCTGCCCTTGAGCTGCCGCGGACCGGTCAGCTCGGAGCCGTTCGGCACGAGGATGGCGTCGCCCTTGGAGGTGCCGTGCCAGGCGGCCACGACGGTGATCTTCGAACCGGCGCCGGCCGCGAAGACGGGCGGGGTGTTGCCGACGCCGCCGATGTCGACGGCCTTCGCGTTCACCGCCTCCAGCAGGGGCGGCCCGGAGGTGAAGGTCGACCACTTGATCGTGTAGTGCAGGTTCTCCAGCTCTCCGGCGGCGCGCAGGATGGCCTCGGAACCGCCCTTCTGATCACCGACGTCCAGGGTGACGGAGCCCTTTCCGTCGATGTCGGCGCCGGTCTGGGCGGACGAGTTCCCGCCGCAGGCGGTGAGCAGGAGCGCGAAGGGCAGGAGCAGCGCGGCGGGGACGAGGCGTCGTCGCATGACGGTTCCGTTCATGTTCGTGGGCGGGCGCTCAGACGGCTGTGGCGGCGATGTCGACACCGAGCCGCTCGAGCAGGCGGGCGCGCAGGGCGGCGAACCGGGGGTCGGTGATCTCGCGCGGCCGGTCCAGGTCGATGTGCTGCTCATGGGCGATCCGGCCGCCGTCCATGACCAGGACGCGGTCGGCGAGCAGCACCGCTTCCTCGACGTCGTGCGTGACCAGCAGCACCGCGCAGCCCCGGCGCTGCCACACCTCCCCGACCAGGCGCTGCGCCTTGATCCGGGTGAGCGCGTCGAGGGCGCCGAACGGCTCGTCGAGCAGGAGCAGATCGGGCTCGCGCACCAGCGCGCGGGCGAGCGAGGCACGCTGGGCCTCGCCTCCGGAGAGGGTCTTCGGCCAGGCGTCGACGCGATGAGCGAGCCCGACCTCGTCCAACGCCCGCTCGGCCACCACCCGTTCGGCGCGGCCCGGCAGCCCGAGCAGGACGTTGCGCCACACCTTCTTCCAGGGCATGAGCCGGGGTGCCTGGAAGGCGACGGCCCGGCGGCGCGGGACCAGGGCCGTGCCCTCGATGTCCCGGTCGAGGCCCGCGAGGATGCGCAGCAGAGTGGACTTGCCGCAGCCGCTGCGCCCGAGCAGGGCGACGAACTCGCCGGGTGCGATGTCGAGTCGGAGGTCGTCGATGACCGCGCGGCCGTCGAAGGAGCGGGTCAGCCCCTCGACATGGACCGCGGGTCCGGTCACCGTCCGGTGAACGTCGGTCGCCATTGCAGCAGCAGCCTTTCGAGGGAGCGGACGATGAAGTCGGCGAGCAGGCCGAGGAAGGCGTAGAGGATCAGGCAGACCACGATCACGTCGGTCCGCAGGAAGTCCCGCGCCTGCACCATCAGGAACCCGATGCCGGCGTCGGCGTTGACCTGCTCGGCGAAGACGAGCGCGAGCCAGGCGATGCCGAGCGAGTAGCGCAGTCCGGTCAGCGCCCCGGGGAGCGCGCCGGGCAGCACCACGTGCCGTACCAGCCCCCAGCGGGACAGGCCCAACGACTCGCCGGCCTCGATGAGTTGGGAGTCCACCCCGCGGATGCCGGCGTAGACGTTGAGGTAGAGCGGGAAGGTCACGCCGAGCGTGATGATCGCGGTCTTCGGGGTCTCGCCGATGCCGAACCAGATGATGAACAGCGGGATGAGACCGACGAACGGCACGGTGCGCAGCATCTGCACCGGCGCGTCCACCAGGTCCTCACCGATCCGGAACAGCCCCGAGAGCAGGGCGAGTCCGGTGCCGACGACCGTGCCGAACAGCAACCCGAACGCGACGCGCCGGAGCGAGGTCGCCATGGCCGAGGGCAGCGAACCGTCGGCGATCAGATCCCAGCCGACCTGCGCGATGCGGCCGGGCGAGGCGAGTACATCGGCTGCCAGCACGCCGGTGGCGCTGAGGACCTGCCACAGGGCCAGCAGCAGGAGCGGGCCGGTGGTCCGGCGCAGCCAGCGCGGGACCCGGGCGCGACGGGCGGAGGCGGGAACGACGGGCTGGAGGGCGGGGGAGGCGGGGCCGGAAGCGTCCGCGGCGGGCGCTTCGGACGTGGACGTACCCGAAATGTCGGGCCCGGGGGAGTTGGGTGGGGCATGGCTGATGCTCATGAATGCTCCACGGGCAGAGAGCGAGGGGTGGGGGAGGCGCGGCCCGGCCCCGTTACGTCATGCCCCGATCAACAATGAACGGGTGGGAGGTGACGTACGGACGCACCGCGGGACACCACGCAGCAGGGAAGGCAGCGAAGGGCGGGAGAAGGGGGGAAGGGCGTCAGCAGCCGCGGCGACACGCGGCGGAGGCCACCCGCAGCAGGTCGATGTGACCGCGCGTGGTGAGCAGGGCTGAACGCAACATGCCGCAGAACGTAGTCAGATGGCGGCGGACAGGTCAACGGCGTCTCGTCCTGTGGACCACGTGTATCAGAGAATGAGGGTGCCGAGGGGTGTGGGAACCCGCGTATGGGTCAGGATGAGGGCATGTCCGATGCCTTCACCACGCGCGTGCTGAACGTCTCCACCGGTAGCCGGGAACGCGTCGTCGACCTCACCGCCGACTGCGAGGACTTCCTGCGGGAGGCGGCGGCCGGCCGCGACGGTCTGCTCAACATCTTCGTCCCGCACGCCACCGCCGGAATCGCCGTCATCGAGACGGGTGCCGGCAGCGACGACGACCTCCTCGCCGCCCTGCACACCCTGCTCCCCGCCGACGACCGCTGGCAGCACCGGCACGGCAGCCCCGGCCACGGCCGTGACCACGTCCTGCCCGCCATCGTGCCGCCGCACGCGACCCTCCCGGTGATCGACGGACGCCTGGAGCTGGGCACCTGGCAGTCGGTGTGTCTGGTGGACACCAACAAGGACAACGCCCACCGCAAGGTGCGGCTGAGCTTCCTCGGCTGAGCTTCCCGGACGGAGGTTCCTCGGTTGAGGTTCCCAGGCTGAGCTTCCCGGTCTCACCGGACCGGGCTTCGCCGGCTCACCGGAGGACCTGGTGCCGGGTCACGAAGGGCGAGGCCGGGCGGCCTCGGCCCGACCGGGCGTCGGCACCAGGCCGAGCCGCTGCGCACGCAGCACCGTGCCGACGCGGTCGCGAGTGCCCAGCTTGCGGTAGATGTTCTCCACGTGCTTGTGCACCGTGCGGACCGAGATGCCGAGACGGCGGCCGATGGCGTCGGCGGTGAGCGCGTCCGTGAGCAGCAGCAGGACGGCGGTCTCGCGGGGGGTCAGCGCGCGGTCCGCCGCCCGCTGGTCCGGCGCGCCGGCCGGGCCGAGCGCCCGCCGCCACTCCTCCAGCAGCTGCCGCTGCCGCTCGACCGCCGCCAGCAGCGGCTGCGCGCGCTCGGCGATGGCCAGGTGGTCGTCACTGAAGTCGGTACCGGCGCGGTACACCAGGCACCCGGTGATCGGGGCGGCGTTTCCCGGGAGCGGCACGCCCAGCACATGGTCGACGTCGAGCACCTCGCGGAGCATGCGGGCCGTCGGACTGGAGGGCCAGGTACGGCCCGCCGCCCGGTGCGCGCTCACCGGCGTCCGGTCGGTTCCGGCCGCGTAGTGACCGGCGAAGGGATAGCCCGCCCGCAGCAGGCCCAGGTCGGCGTCCCCGAGCCGGGCCAGCTCGGCGGCGGCGGCATCCGGCACCGTGCCGAGCGTGCCCTCGCTCTCGCTCCACTCGTCCAGCTTGTGGATGACCGCCTCGCCGCCGCACACGTCCGCCAGCGTGCCGGCCAGCATCGGCCACAGCCGCTCGGGTTCCCGTTCGTGCAGCGCCGCCACGGCGACGGCCGTCATCCGCTCGTAGGCCTTCTCCAGCCGCACGGGTTCCTCTCCGGTTGCCTTGCGTACGCGCCCTCCCCGTCGGCGTACGCAGTTGTACGCATACCCCTGCGGTCCCCGGCTGTCGCACACTTCAACCCGGCGACACCGGCCTGCTCGGACACAGCGTGACCGAGGGGCCGCCGGCACGGGGGAACGGCGGCCCGTCCGGTGTCGCCCTCCGCGTACCTGTTCCTCGCCCGGCCGTTCCACCGGCAACGGGCAACGCCCCCCGGGCGGAGCCGGAGGGCGTCGGGACGGGCGGACGGATCAGCCGCGCTCGGCGCCGCCCTCCGCCTTCTCCTTCTTCACGTTCTTGAGCCGCGCGGCCTCCTTGCGGACCTCCGCCTGGGTGGCGCGCTCCTTCTCCAGCCACTCGGGCCGCTCCTGCCTGAGCGCCTCGATCTGCTCGGTGGTCAGCGCCTCGGTGACGCCGCCCCGGGCGAGACCCGCGATGGACACGCCCAGCCTGGCGGCCACCACCGGGCGCGGGTGGGGACCGTCGGTCCGCAGCTCGCGCAGCCACTCCGGCGGGTTGGCCTGCAACTCGTTCAGCTCGGCGCGCGTGACCACACCCTCCTGGAAGGAGGCGGGGGTGGCGGGGAGGTACACACCCAGCTTCTTCGCCGCGGTCGCGGGCTTCATCGTCTGGGTGCTCTGCTGCGACTTCATGCCCTCCAGGGTATCGGCCGCGTGGGGGAGGGCCGACCACGGCCGGTCACGAGCGCCTGGACGGCGGCCTGTGCCGGAACACAGGCGGCGCCCGCCGGCGAGCGCCGGTGCCGTAGGGCGGGGCGGGTGCCGGCCGGCAGGTCTCGGTGCGTGCGGGAGGCGGGTGCCGGCCGACGAGGGCCGGAGGGGGACGGTGACGGCGCGGAGGCGGGAGCCTGCCGGTGAGGCCCGGTGAGGCCCGGTGAGGCCCGGTGAGGCCCGGTGAGGCCCGGTGAGGCCCGGTGGTGGCCGGGGGCGGAGAGCCGTGCCGGCGGCCCGTGGGGGAGGGGTCCGGCCGGGCCGGTAACCTGGCCTGATGACAGGCTCGGAGGATTCACCGTCGTTCCGGCTCGCGTACGTTCCCGGAGTGACGCCCGCCAAGTGGGTGAGGATCTGGAACGAGCGCCTGCCCGGCATCCCGCTCACCCTGGCCCAGGTCCCGGCCACCGAGGTGCCCGAGCTGCTGCGCGCGGGCGAGGCCGACGCGGGTTTCGTCCGGCTGCCGGTGGACCGTACGTTCTTCAGCGCGATCCCGCTCTACACCGAGACCACGGTGGTCGTCGTCCCCAAGGACCACCTGCTCACGGCGGCGGACGAGGTGACCCTGGCCGACCTCGCCGACGAGGTGCTCTTCCACCCCCTGGACGACGTCCTCGACTGGGACGCCCCGCCCGGTGAACCGGCCTTCGAGCGGCCCGCGACCACCCCGGACGCCATCGAACTGGTGGCGGCGAACGTCGGCCTCCTGGTCGTCCCGCAGTCCCTGGCCCGTCTGTATCACCGCCGGGACCTCACCTACCGCCCGGTCGTCGACGCCCCGCAGTCCAGCGTCGCCCTGTCCTGGCCGGAGGAGGCCACCACCGACCTGGTGGAGGAGTTCATCGGCATCGTGCGCGGACGCACGGTCAACAGCACCAGGGGTCGTACGGCGGTGAAGTCCTCGGCCGGCGAGCAGCGCAAGCGCTCCGACCAGGGCGGCACCCGCCAGGCACCGGCCGCGAAGTCGCAGGCCAAGTCGTCCGGGAAGCCGTCGGCGGGGTCCTCGGGCAAGCCTGGCGGCCGTACGGCACGCGCCCGCACGGGCGGCGGGGCCAAGCCGGCCAAGCGGGGGAAGCCGCGCCGGAGGTCGTGAGGCCCTTACGGACCAGGCCGCACCCCCTCCACGGCACCTCCCTCTTCCCAGCCCCGCCCGACCGGCTCCGCGGCCTTCTCCGGTTCCGGGCGCACCTGGCGTTCGCGCAGGTCGGCGACCGCGAGCACGAGTGCGACCAGGATGATCCCCGCGACGGCGAGCAGCCCGAGCTGGAGTGCCGTGTCCGCGCGGCCGTGATTGGCGAGGTGGGCGAAGTACACCGCGCTCACCACCGCGATCCCGGCCGCCGAGCCGACGCGCTGGCCCGTCTGGAGGACGCCACCGGCCGCGCCCGCCCGGTGCACGGGGACGCGGGTGAGGGTGAGGGTGGTGTTCGGGGAGACGGTCAGACCGGACCCGATGCCGCCGACGAGCAGGGGCAGTGCCGACGCCCATCCGACGTTCCGTCCGGGCACCAGCTCCACCGCCGCCACGACCCCGAGCACGCCCAGGGCCACCCCGGCCAGCCCGATGACGACCAGCTTGCGGCCGAAGCGCACCACCAGCCGGCCGCCGAGGGCGGCGCCGACCGCCGAGGCCGCCGCGAAGGGCAGGACCGTGAGCCCCGAGGCCAGCGCGCTGTATCCCACGCCGTTCTGGAGGTACAGGGCGTAGAGGAAGAAGACCGTGGTGAAGCCCGCGAAGTAGCTGAGGCTGATCAGGGCGCCGAGCGTGAAGGAGCGCAGGGAGAACAGCGCCAGGTCGACCAGCGGGGCCCGGCCGAGCCGCCCCTGCCGTCTCTCCCACGCCCAGAACGCGCCCAGCAGCACCACGGCCAGCGGCATCAGCGCCCACTTCTCCCGGCCGGTCCACTGCTGCTCCTGGACCAGGGGCAGCATGAGCGCGAGCACGCCCGCGCCGAGGAGGAACACTCCGAACAGGTCGAACTCCTCGTGCTTCCCCGTCGCCGGGAAACGCGGCAGCAGCCGGAGGCCCGCGGCGAAGGCGGCCACCCCGATCGGCAGATTGACGAAGAACACCCAGCGCCAGCCGTCGTCGGTGCCGGCGGCATCGATCAGCAGGCCGCCCGCCAGCGGGCCCATCGCCGTGGACACCCCGATGACGGTGCCGAGCACACCGAAGGCCTTGGCGCGCTCGGAGCTCTGGAACATCTGCTGAATCAGCCCCGAGGTCTGCGGCGCGACGATGCCCGCCGCCGCGCCCTGGATCAGGCGGAACACCACCAGCCAGCCGGTACCGGGTGCGAACCCGCACGCCGCCGAGGCCACCGTGAACAGGGCGAGCCCGAAGAGGAAGGCCTGGCGCCGGCCACGCATGTCGCCCAGCCGGCCGGCCGGGACCAGCGCCAGTCCGAAGGTGAGGGCGTACCCGGAGACCACCCATGCCTGGGTCGCCTCCGAGGCCCCGAGTCCGCGCTCCAGCGAGGGCAGCGCCACGTTCACGATCGAGGTGTCGAGGAGCGAGATGAAGCCCGCTGCCAGACAGACCCCGAGCGCCTGCCACCGCCGCTCGTCGGGGGCGGTCCGGGCCTGTTCTGTGCTCATGGGGTCACGCTATGCAGTCATCGCCGTGGGTGCACGCCGGGAACGACCGCGCGCCACCCCGGAACGGCGCCTTGCGCGCCCCCGGTTCCCTCGCCACGCCTCGCCGTCCGCCCGAGCCGGCCGTCCCTCGGCCACCCAGGCACCCCCGATCCTGTCCACATGGACGGGCAGCGTGCCCTTGCTCCGAAAGGGCGCCGCCGCCCCCACCGCGCCGAGCGGCGCACGCAGGCATGCGGTTCCCCCCAGGCAGGGGGCGAACCCGGTGCCGTGACGAGCGGGTTGATCAGCGGGCCGTGTCCCGCAGCCACGCGTACGCCGACCGCGCCGTGAACTCGGCCTGGCCGCCCGGCAGGAGCAGGGTCGCGGTGCCGAATCCGGGGGCGTCGGCCTGGGCGGGGACGTACGGGACGGCCAGGCAGCGCATGCCGGCCGCGTGGGCGGCGGCAGCCCCGGGGGCCGCGTCCTCCAGCACCACGCAGTCGGCCGGGTCCGCGCCGAGCCGGCGGGCCGCCTCCAGGAAGACGTCAGGGGCCGGCTTGCCGTGCGGGACCTCGTCGGCCGAGACCACCGTGCGCAGGAAGGCGTCCAGGCCGGTGCCCGCCAGGATCGCCCCGATGGCCTTCGGGGAGGAGCCCGACGCCACCGCCATCGGGACGTTCTCCGCGGCCAGCAGCTCCACGAACGCGCGCATCTCCGGGTACGCGCGGGTGCGGGTGCGGGCCAGGTCCAGATAGCGGCGGTCCGTCGCGGCCAGCAGTTCCGCCGCCGAGGCGCGCAGGCCGTAGCGCTCCCGCCACATCGTCACCGTCTCCCGGGTGCTGATGCCGACGTAGCTCTCGTGGTCCTCCCAGGTGAAGTCCGGGACGCCGTGCTCGGCCAGCGTCTGCCGGCTCGCCTCGTAGTAGTTCGGCTCGCTGTCCACCAGCGTTCCGTCGAGATCGAAGATGACCGTGAGGGCGCCGAGATCGCTCATGGCGTCCAGGATGCCAAGCGTCAGGAGGGGGCCGTCCGGCCCACCGACTCCACCAGGGGCAGCAGCCGGTACGGGACGCGCTCGCGCAGTGCCACCTCGGTGCGGGTGCGCACCACGCCCGGGAGGCTGATCAGCTTCTGGATCACGTCCTCCAGGTGGGCGTTGTCCCGGCCCACCACACGCGCGAGCAGGTCTCCGCCACCGGTGATCGAGAAGGCCTCCACGATCTCGGGTACGGCCGCCAGCGCGTCCCCCACGTCGTCCAGGTGGCCCTGGGTGACCTCGATGTGCACGAACGCCAGCACCGGGTGGCCGAGCGCGGCCGGGGACAGGGAGGGACCCGTGCCGGTGATCACGCCGTCCCGTTCCATCCGGTCCAGCCGGGCCTGGAGCGTGCCGCGGGCCACGCCGAGGATGCGGGCGTACTCGCGCACGCTGGTGCGCGGCTGCTCCAGGAGCAGCCGCAGGATGCGGGTGTCGAGTGCGTCCACGGCCATGATGGACGACTGTACCAATGGCCCAGGTGCTCCAGATCCGCGCGTGCCGCCCTACCTGGTCCGATGGCATTCCGGTGAGCGTGGGTGCCGAACCGGTGCTGTGCCAATGGCTCAGCGACTCGCGTCACACTTGAGCCAGTGACCTCGGTGATGCTCTTATGGGCGTGTCGATGGCGCTGCGGATCCCCGCGGCGCCTTTTCTGTGCCGGTGCACCCATGCACCCATGCACCCAGGGGAGGGCAGCAGTGCTGAAGAGGATGTTCGCGGCTCCGGACCCGGGACGGGCGCGGTTGCGCTTCGCCGCGCGGGCCGTCCTCGGCATCGGACTGGCGGTGGTGGTCTGCGGGCTCGCCGGACACTCCCTCGCCGGTGCGGTCACCGGCGGCCTCGCCGCGCTGCTCGCGCTGTTCACCGTCGCCGACCCCACCGTGCGCGGGCAGGCGGTCACCACCGCCGTGCTGCCCGTCGTGGGTGTGCCGGTGCTCGCCGCCGCGGCCGGGCTGCACGACCACCCCGTCGCCCGCGACCTCACCTTCCTGGCCGTCGTCGGCGCCGGCGTCTACGCCCGCCGGTGGGGGCCGCGCGGGCACAGCCTCGGCGTGTTCGCCTTCATGACGTTCTTCGTGGCCCAGTTCCTGCACGCCGCCCCGGGACAGCTGCCGGAGCTGTACGCCGCCGTCCTGCTCTCCGTGCTCAGCGCGGCCGTCGTGCGGTTCGGCCTCTGGTGCTACGAGCGCCGGCTGCCCCCGGCCGCCGTACCGGCCCCGCCCGCCGGGACCGGGCTGGCCCGGGTGACCACCCGGCAGGCCGTCCAGGCCGCCGCCGGCGCCGGGTTCGCGCTCGTCGTGGGCCAGCTGGTGTCCGGGCAGCGCTGGTACTGGGCCGTCGGCGCCACCTGGTGGGTCTTCGTCAACACCGCCTCGCGCGGTGAGACGCTGGTCCGCGGCTTCCGCCGGGTCCTCGGTACGGTCATCGGCATCTGCCTGGGCTTCCTGATCGCCGTCCCGGTGCACGGCGCGCCCCTGCCGACGGCCGTCCTCGTCGCGGTCGCCGTGTTCGGCATCTTCTACACGGCCGCCGTCTCCTACACCTGGATGATGCTCTGGGTGACCCTGCTCGCCGAGTCCCTGTACGGCCTCCTCGGCGTCCTCAGCCCCGGACTGCTCGCGCTGCGGCTCGTCGAGACCGGTGTCGGGACGCTCGGCGCCGCGCTCGCCGTCCTGTTCGTGCTGCCGGTCACCACGCACGCCACCACCGACGCCTGGATCCAGCGGGCCCTGCGCTGTGTGCACGCCTGCACGGCCGAGGCCGCCGCCCGCCTCGCCGGCTCCGCCACGGCCGACCCCGCGCCGCGCGTGGCCGAACTGGAGCAGCTGCTCGGCCGGGTCCGGCTCTCGGTGGCCCCGCTGGTGCACCCGCTGAACCCGATGCCGGCGCGCAAGGCGCGGGCCCGCCGGGTCCTGGCGCTCCTCGACGACTGCGCCCGCGAGATACGGGGCCTGGTCGCGGTCGCCGCCGATCCCGAGGCATCCCACGACGCCCGTCTCGCCGCCGCCTGCTGGCGGGTGGAGGCCGCCGTGGAGGCGCTCACCGACGGCCGCGCCGAACCCCTGCGCCGCCCCGCCGAGCCGCCCGCCGAACCCGCCCTGGCGCATCTGCACGGTCTGGAAAGCGCGCTCGCCGACCTCGCGGAGCCGCTGCGCACACCGTCGGGCTCCCGACTGGCCGGGGCGTGACCGGGGCGGGGCGCACGAGACCTGAACGCGCCCCCACGGAGCGAGGAAGTGCGCCAACTCCCGGAAGAACCGCCCTGCCGCCCCGGCCTCTTGGTCTAGACCTCGGCTGATCGACTGCTACCGTCGGCCCCGGACCGGCTCGACGGGCTCGACCGAGAGGGGACAGCGGTGGCACAGGACGGCAGCGCGGGCAGGCGCCGGGCGTTCATCGGATCGTTCACGGCGGCGGGCGGCCCGGGACTGGTGACCGCCGAGGTCGCGCCGGGGACCGGGGCGCTCACCCTCGTCTTCGCCGTGCAGGACGTCCCCGACCCGTCCTACCTGGCCCTGTCACCGGACGGGCACACGCTCTACGCGGTCAGCGAGACGGCCGAGGGCGCCGTCGCCGCCTACCGCGTCACCGGTGAGCGGCTCGCACCCGCCGGACCCCCGGTGCCGGTGGCCGGCAGCGGCCCCACCCACCTCAGCCTGTACGACGGGCACGTGCTGACCGCCAACTACGGCTGCGGCAGCGTCACCGCCGTCCCCGTGCGCCCGGACGGCACGCTCGCCGGCGCGCCCTCCGGACGGCTCCAGCACACCGGCTCGGGACCGCACGACCGGCGCCAGCGCGGCCCGCACGCCCACCAGGTGCGGCCCGACCCCAGCGGGCGGTGGGCGGTCAGCGTCGATCTCGGAACCGACTCGGTGCGCGTGTGCACCCTCGCGGACGGCAGTCCCGCCGTGCACCGCGAGATCGCCCTGCGCCCCGGCTCCGGGCCGCGCCACCTCGCCTTCCACCCGGACGGCGAGCACGCCTACGTGGTCAACGAGCTGACCCCGACGGTCACGGTGTGCCGCTGGGACGCCGCGAGCGGCTTCCTGAAGCCGCTGACGGAGGTACCCGTGCTGCCCGGCGCGCCCGCCGGCGACGCCTACCCGTCGGGAATCGCCGTCTCGCCCGACGGCCGCTTCGTGTGGACCGCGACCCGCGGCGAGGACGTCCTGTCCGTCTTCGCCGTCGAGGCGGACGGGCTCCGGCTGACCGCAACGGTGCCCTGCGGCGGGCACTGGCCGCGCGCCCTGGCCGAGCACGACGGCTTCCTCTACGCCGCGAACGAGCGCTCCGGCGACGTGACCTGGTTCGCCGTGGACAGGACGACGGGCGTGCCCCGCTACGACGGCTCCGTACGGGTTCCGGCGGCCTCCTGTGTCGTTTTCGGCTGAACTGCGCCGCGGGCCCGCGGCGCCGTCACCCGGTTGGTGAGGCCGCGCCCCTGAGCGCGCCGGGACCCTCGGTCAAGGCGAAGGGCCCGCTCCCGGACGGGAGCGGGCCCTGTGGCGTACGGGTGCCGGGGGCGTCAGCGGACCGGCGCGCTCTGCGGCTGCTGCGGGGCGATGCCCAGCGCCGTCGTGTACTTGGCGAGCGCGAGCTTGCCGATCGCCGGGTACGCGCCGAGCGCCTCGGACGTGGAGCAGCCCGCCTCCTCGGCGGCGGCGGCCAGCAGCGCCGGCTCGATCTCCGGGCCGATCAGGTACGGCGCCAGGGCCAGCTGCTGCGAGCCGGCGGAACGCAGCTGCTCGGCCACGGAGGTGATGGAGCCCTCCTGGTCCAGGGCCGCCGCCATCACCGGCACGGCCAGGCGCGCGGCGAGCAGCATGCCGGTGATCCCGGCCGCCTGGACGGCCTCCTCGCCGCCCACGGAGGCCAGGATGATGCCGTCCGCGGCGGTGGCCACGGTGAACAGCCGGGCGCGGTCGGCGCGGGCCAGGCCCGCCTCCGACAGCCGCACGTGCAGCGCCTCCGCGAGCAGCGGATGCGGGCCGAGGACATCGGTCAATTCGGCGGCGACCCGGCTGTCCATGACGGCCTGACGGATCTGACGCAGCAGCGCGCTGTCCGGACCGGCCAGCAGCGGGACGACGACGGCGACCGGGCCGTCGGGCTCCTTGATCCCCTCGACCCCGGCGGCGACGGCCTGCTCATACCGGGCGGTGCGCTCCTCGGCGGCGCGCGCCAGCACGGAACGCAGCGCGGGGAACTCGGCGTCGTCCCCGTCCAGGTACCCGATCCGGGCGTCGAGGCCGGGCAGCTCGGAGCGGGCGATGCTCACGACCTCCTCGGCGAGGCTGCGCGTGGTGGTGCTGGGCACACCGGGCACCGCGAGGACGAGCGCGGGCGCGCCCTCGGGAGCCACCAGCGGTTCCGGACGGCGGTGCCGTCCGGGCTGGCGAGGTCGCGGCATTCGTACGGGCAGGCCGGACGCGGGTCCAGTGGGGGAGCTCATGGCGCCGCATGTTACTGGCTTCCTGGCCTCCGCCGTTCGGGGAGGGTGCAGGTGAGCGGTATCCGTCCTGTTTTGTCTGATGAGTTACGCGCGGGAGACGCGTGCGGCCGGCACGCGCCCGGCACAGGTGCCGGCCGTCGTGGCGGAACCCGAGACGGAACCGCTGGTCGGCGGCGGCGGGGAGCCGCCCCGGACGCGGTCACGGCAGATGCCAGTCCACCGGCTGTCCCCCCTGCTGGATCAGCAGGTCGTTGGCGCGGCTGAAGGGGCGCGAGCCGAAGAAGCCGCGGTCGGCCGACATCGGCGAGGGGTGCGCGGACTCCACCGCCGGCAGACGGCCCAGCAGCGGACGCAGATTGCGGGCGTCACGGCCCCACAGGATGGACACCAGCGGCTTGCCACGTGCCGCCAGGGCCCGGATCGCCTGCTCGGTGACCTCCTCCCAGCCCTTGCCGCGATGCGCGCCCGGACTGCGCGGCGCGGTGGTGAGCGCCCTGTTCAGCAGCAGCACGCCCTGCTGGGTCCACGGCGTGAGATCCCCGGTGGACGGCTGGGGCAGCCCCAGGTCGCCGGTCAGCTCACGGAAGATGTTGATCAGGCTGGGCGGCAGCGGGCGCACGTCGGGTGCCACGGAGAACGACAGGCCCACCGCGTGCCCCGGCGTGGGATACGGGTCCTGACCCACGATCAGGACCCGTACCTCGTCGAAGGGTTGTTGGAAGGCCCGTAGGACGTTCGGTCCGGCCGGGAGGTACGTGCGCCCCGCGGCGATCTCCGCGCGCAGGAAGTCGCCCATCGCGGCGATCTGTCCGGCGACGGGTTCCAGGGCCTTCGCCCAGCCCGGTTCGACGATTTCATGCAAGGGTCGTGGTGCCACGGGCGTCACCCTACTGCCGTACACCCGTCGGTGATCAACCGATGGCCGGAGTACGGCGGCGGGCGGCGCCTCGCCGCCGCCCGCCCGCGCGAGGGATCAGGCCACGAGGGATCAGCCGATCACCGCCGCCCGTACGCACAGCACGTCCGGCAGATGCGCGGCCAGCAGGTGCCAGCTGTCGCCGTCGTCGGCCGAGGCGTACACCTCGCCGTTGCGGTTGCCGAAGTACACCCCGGCGGGGTCGGAGTCGTCCGTGCACAGGGCGTCCCGCAGGACCGTCCCGTAATGGTCCTCCTCCGGCAGTCCCTTGGACAGCGCCTCCCAGGTGCGGCCGGCGTCGGTGGTGCGGAAGACCCGGCAGCGGCGCCCTGCGGGCACCCGGTCCTCGTCCGCGTTGATCGGGAAGATGTACGCCGTGTCGCCCCGGCGCGGATGCGCCGCCGCCGCGAAGCCGAACGTCGACGGCAGTCCCTCGCCGATGTCGGTCCAGTGCGCGCCCGCGTCGTCGCTGCGGTACACCCCCCAGTGGTTCTGGAGATACAGCCGGTCCGGCTCGGCCGGGTCCCTGGTGATCTTGTGCACGCACTGGCCGAACTCCGGGTCCGGATCCGGCAGGAACACCGCCGACACACCGGAGTTGGACGGCGACCAGCTCGCGCCGCCGTCTGTCGTGCGGAACACGCCCGCCGCGGACACGGCCACCGTCACGACCCTGGGGTCGCGTGCGTCGGTGAGCACCGTGTGCAGGCACTGGCCGCCCGCGCCCGGCACCCACTGCGGACGGGACGGGTGCTCCCAGAGCGGCCGGACCAGCTCGAACGTCTCGCCGCGGTCCTCCGAGCGGTACAGCGCGCCCGGTTCCGTGCCCGCGTACACCACGTCGGGCTCGGCGGCGGACGGGTGGAGCTGCCAGACGCGCTCCAGGGAAGCGCCGGTCTCCTTCGGGAACTTCACGGCGGGCCGGGCCGGTTCGGTCCAGGTGCGGCCGAGGTCGTCGGAGTGGAACACCGACGGGCCCCAGTGCGCGCTGTCACCGCCCGCCAGCAGCCGGGGCCGGGTGCCGCGGGTGTCGATCGCCACCGAATAGACCGCCTGCGCGTTGAAATACGGACGCTCGTCGAACTCCCAGGGGCCCTCGCCCCTCCGCCGCGCGATGAACAGGCCTTTGCGGGTGCCCACCGCGAGCAGTACCTCGGTCATGCCGATCACCTCCGGGACGCCGTTGTCCCGATAGCCGTCAGATATCGGCCAGTCTGCACCCCGCCACTGACACTCTCCCCCGGAGTACGTGTTCGTCCAGGTCACCGCCTGTGTCGCCGGGGTGCGGCCAAGATCGGCCGGTTCCGTTCCGGCATGCGCCTGCGGGAAAGGGGTGTCTCGTGCGACCGTCGGGGAGACGGCTCGTCGTGAGCAACGGAGCGGTCTCCCGCGTAGGGGAGGGCGGTCCGGCCGGTCGGTGCGCTCGTGAGGAGGATGCCTTTGAAGGCGTTCCGTGGTCCGAAGGTGTGGCTGTGGCGCTGGCGGCGCAACCCGCTCAAGCGCCGGGCCGACGTCGTGGAGGCCTGGGTGGTGCTCGGCGCCTGTCTGCTGACCGTCCTGGCCGGTGTGCTCGCCGGCCTGGCGGCGGCCGGCTCGGTGGAGCACGGACTCGCCCGGGAACGGGCCACCTGGCGGCCCACCGTGGCCCGGGTCGTCGCGCAGGTCCCGGGGAAGTCCCCGGCGCACAGCAGCCATGCCTCCGCCGGGGAACGGATCTGGGCCGAGGTCCGCTGGACGGTCAGTGACGGCTCCGCCCACACCGGCCGGACCCGGGTGGAGCCCGGCAGCAAGCCCGGTACACCGGTCACCGTCTGGACCGACCCGCGGGGCCACCTGGTCTCCCGCCCCGCCACCGCCTCCGAGGCCGCGTTCCGGTCCACCCTGATAGGCCTCCTGGTCGGCGCGAGCACCGCCGCCGTCCCGTTCGTCGCCGGCCTGGCCGTGCGGAGCCGTCTGGAACACCGGCGCATGGAGGCATGGGACGCGGAATGGGCCCGGCTGGGCCCCCAGTGGGGCCGAACGGTCTGACCCCCTGGATACGTCGGCCCGGCCCGGGCGGGACTCCGGATACCGTCGGCGGCCCGCTCCACGGCGTGGGGAAGCGGGCCGGGCCGCAGCAGCGCCTCAGGGCTCCACGACCTCGCACGGCAGAGCGGAACCGTCAGGCAGGTCCTAAAGCCCCGCCAGCACCTCCCGGCACCTCCTCAGCAGTTCCTCGTCGTCCGGGATGTCACGTCTGCCGTACGCGCCCCCGGGGGCCGTGTGCCGGCGTGGGTGGGTCAGTTCGGCGGTGATCAGGTCGCGCAGCGGCCCTGCGGCCGGGCCCATCGTGGTCAGGCACCGGGCGATCGGGCCGCGGGTGCGGGGGTCCGCCGTCCAGGCGGAGCGGAAGACTGGCCGCACCGGTTCGGGATCCCCGGCGACGCGCCACAGCGCGCACGCGGCCGGTATCCGCTCCCGCACCGGCCCGGACCGGGCCAGGCGGCGCAGCTCGGGCAGCGCGGGGCGCGCGGCCGGGCCCAGCCTGCCGAGCTGCCGGACGGCGGCGCGCCGGGCATCGGTATCGTCCCGCGCCAACTCCCGCAGCAGTACGGGGAGTACGGCGGTGGCGTCCCCGTCCGCCGACCACAGCGCGCCCGCCGCGGTGGCCGCGTGCCGGGTGTGGAACAGCCGGCGCAGGAGTGGTGCCGTCTGCGCGGCGGCGCCCAGTTCCGCCAGCGTTTCGATCACCTGGACGGCGACCACGTCCCGCGCTCCCAGGCCGTCGGGGGCGCCCGAGAGCAGCCGTACCAGTTCGGGCACGGCCTCCTTGTCGCCGATGGCCCTGACCGCCGTCAGCAGTGGGCCGGCGAGCCGGGCGGCGGTGGGGGAGGCGAGCGGGACACGGCCGAGGCGGAGCCTCAACGCGGGGGCCAGCGGGGCCGCGGCCCGGCCCAGGTGCGCGGCTTCGCAGCCCAGTCCGACCGGCGCCGCCGGACCGGCCAGCAACTGGGCCAGGGCCGGGACCGCGCGGGGATCGCCGGTCCGGGCCAGCGCCTTGAGCGGGCCGCCCAGCGCGGGGGAGCCGCGTTCCCAGCGGTGCGTCCACAGGTCGGGCCGGGTGCTCACCAGCGCGTGCAGGTCGTCCGCGGCGGGCGCCGCCAGCGTGTACAGCTCCGCCAGGACCGAGACCGCCGCGTCCCGCAGGCGGTCCTGATCGGTGTTCAGCTGGGCGCCCAGCAGCCGGACGAGCGCGCCGTAGTCGCCGCGCCAGCCACGGAACAGGCCCGCCGACATCCAGACGGCGTTGCACCGGTCGACCGGGTCCGGGCTGGTCAACTGCCCGGTGAGCAGGGCGATCCGGTCGTGCACCCGGTCTCCGAGCGCGCTGTGCAGGGTGCGCAGCAGCACGGCGCCCTGTTCGTCCGAGGGACGCAGCCGCCGTATCCGGCGCACCAGGGTGTCCGTACCGGAGCGCTCCGCGGGCGGCCGGCGTTGCGCGGACCGCTCGCGCAGCAGCCGGACCGCCGTGGGCACCAGGTCGGCGGGGAGCCGGACGGGCGCGTGGAGCGCGAGCTGGCCGAGTGCCGCGAGCCGCGGGCCCGGCGCGTAGGGCGGCGCGCTCTGTTCGGCCAGGAGGTCCAGCGCGCCGTCGGCGAGGGCGGGATACCGGCGTGCGAACAGGGCGAGTGCCTCCGTCAGGGCCGGCAGCACGTGGTCGTCCCGCTCGGCCCGCAGTCGCCGGCGCAGCAGCCCCAGGACCCGCACGGGGTCGTCCAGGAAGCGCACCAGGGCTCCGGCCGCAGCCCGGCGCACCACCGGATCCGGGTCCCCGGCCAGCGTGACGAAGGCGTCGGCGCCGGCGCGCACCGCCTCCCACGCCGCGTTCGCCGCACCCCCCGCGCCCGCGCTCCCGTCGCCCTCCCCGCCGATGCCGACCAGCAACTCCACGATGCAGCCCCGGTCCGGTACCTCCTCGCGGGCCGCCAGTGCGAACAGGAAGGGCACGCAGGCCGGCGTCGCCTCGTACGCCCTCCCCTCGTGGTGCACGGCGTCGTACAGCCCGTCGAGCGCGGTCGCCCGCTCGACGGTGTCCGGGGACGCCAGGGCCCGTAACCACCCGGGCACGTCCTCCGCTCTGCCGTGCGCGTGCCGCAGCGAGGCCCAGTCGACCTCGTCGATCCCCGTGAACACGTTGTCCTCCCTGTCCTCCCCAGACGAGTGGCACCTGATCGGGAGTGTGCACCACGGCACTGACAACGGTGCGGAACCGGGCGCTGACTGTGTGCGATCCGTCGGCGGTGACCGGCCACCGGACGCGGTCGCCCGGCACGCGCGCGCGAAGGGGTCAGTTCCGGTCGGGCAGGGCGCGTCCCAGGACGGCGTCGAGGTCGGTTCCCGCCGGCAGGGTGCCGAACGAGTGGCCCCAGTCGCCGCCCAGCCGGCTCGCGCAGAAGGCGTCCGCGACCGGGTGCGGAGCGTGCCGGACGAGCAGGGCGGCCTGGAGCGCGAGCGCCATCCGCTCGACCAGCCGGCGAGCGCCCACCTGGTCGGTTCCGGCCACATCGCGCTTGAGCGCGGCCACGGCCGTGTCGAGCCGGGTGTCCGCCCCGCGCGCGAGGGCGAGTTCGGCGAACAGCGCCTCGGCGGTGTCCGGTTCGCGGCCCAGGGCGCGCAGCACGTCGAGCGCGTTGACGTTGCCGGAGCCCTCCCAGATCGACAGCAGCGGAGCCTCCCGGTAGTGCCGGGGCATGCCGGAGTCCTCCACGTACCCGTTCCCGCCCAGGCACTCCAGGGCCTCGGCGGTGAAGGCCGGGCCCCGCTTGGTGACCCAGTACTTGCCGACGGCGGTGGCGATGCGCCGGAAGGCCCGCTCGCCGGCGTCCCCGCGCACCGCGCGGTCGGCCGCGCCGGCCAGCCGCAGCGTGAGCGTCGTCGCCGCCTCCGACTCCAGCGCGAGATCGGCCAGGACGTTGCGCATCAACGGCTGGTCGATCAGCCGGGCGCCGAACGCGCTGCGGTACCGGGCGTGGTGCCCCGCCTCGACCAGCGTCTTGCGCATCAGGGTCGCCGAGGACATCACGCAGTCCAGGCGGGTGCAGTTGACCATTTCGATGATGGTCTTCACGCCCCGCCCCTCCGGCCCCACCAGCCAGGCGACGGTCCGGTCGAACTCCGGCTCCGAGGAGGCGTTGGACCGGTTGCCGAGCTTGTCCTTCAGCCGCTGGATGCGGAAGGTGTTGCGGCTGCCGTCCGGCAGGACGCGCGGCACCAGGAAGCACGACAGCCCGCCCGGGGCCTGCGCGAGCACCAGGAAGACGTCGCACATCGGCGCCGACGTGAACCACTTGTGCCCGCGCAGCGTGTAGACGCCCGCCTCCCCGGTGGGCGTGGCCGTGGTGGAGTTCGTCCGGACGTCGGAGCCGCCCTGCTTCTCGGTCATGCCCATCCCGGCGAGCAGCCCGGGTTTCTCGGCCGGAACGCGCAGCCGGGGGTCGTACTCCCGGCTGGTGAGCAGCGGCTCGTACAGCTTGGCGAGATCCGGCTGTGCGCGCAGGGCGGGCACGGCGGCGTACGTCATCGACGTGGGGCAGCCGTGTCCCGCCTCCGTGTGCCCCCACACCAGGCCGCCCGCGGTCCGGGCGACGTGCGCGCCCGGCCGGTCGTCGGCCCACGGGGCGCCGGCCAGGCCCTCGGCGACCGCCGTCCGCATCAGGTGGTGCCAGCTGGGGTGGAACTCCACCTCGTCGACACGGTGGCCGTAGCGGTCGTGGGTGCGCAGCACCGGCTCGTACCGGTTCGCCAGTTCGCCCCACTCCTGCGCCTCCGCGCTGCCGGCGCGCGCCCCCAGCCGCCGGACGCCCTCCTCGGCCCACTCCGCGCCCTCCCGGCGCAGCCCCTCCAGCAGGGCCGGGTCGTCGGAGGCGTCGTAGGGGGCGAGCGGCGGGGGCTGGTTGGTCACGTCGTGCGTGGCGTACGACGGCTGGGACGGCGACGGCAGCTTCGACTGCTCGGAAATCGAGACCATAAGTGCCATGTTGCACTCTCCCTACGGCTGTAGCAATGATGCAACAAGGGAACGCACGTACAGTACGGGGCCATGCGCATGAACGTCCCCGCGCAGCCGGACGCGGACGCGGCCGGCCTGCGACCGCTGTCGGCCCGATCGGTCGTGCTGAGCCTGCTCCTCGGCGTGCATCCGCCCCGGCTGCCGGTGAAGGACCTGGTCCGGCTGGTGGAGCCGTTCGGGGTCGGCGGCTCGACGCTGCGGGCCGCGCTGAGCCGGATGGTGGCCGCCGGCGACCTCCGGCGCGGCGACGCCGTCTACCGGCTCAGCGACCGGCTGCTGGCCCGGCAGCGCCGCCAGGACGAAGCCGTGCGTCCCCGCACGCGCGCGTGGGACGGCGACTGGGAGATGGTGGTGATCACGGCGACGGGCCGCGGCCCCGCCGAACGCGCCGACCTGCGCGCCCGGCTGACCACCCTGCGCCTGGCCGAACTCCGCGAGGGCGTCTGGCTGCGCCCGGCCAACCTCGACCGCCCGCTGCCGGGTGACCTGCGTCAGGTGGCGCTCACGTACACCGCGCGCCCCGACGAGCCCCCGCGCGAGCTTGCCGCCCGGCTCTGGCCGCTGGCCGACTGGGCGGCCACCGCGCGCTCCCTGCTCACTCGCGCGACCGGGGCCGACCACCCGGCCGTCCGGCTCACCGCCTACGCGGCGGCCGTCCGGCACCTGCTCACCGACCCGGTCCTGCCGGCCGCGCTGCTGCCCCCCGACTGGCCGGGGGAGGACCTGCGGACGGCCTACGCCGACTACCGGCGGGAACTGGCCACGACCCTGGGTGCCTTGGAACCGGAAGGCGAAGGCTGACCGCACGGCCGGGGGTGGTCCGGCCTGCCGTGACGACCCCGCCGGGACGTGGGACCGCCATGCACCGGCGCGGGTGCCCCGCCCACCGCGGTGTCCGGGCCGCGCGAGCGCCCGGGGGCGACGGTGGCACCCCCGGGCGCCCGGCCGGCGATCACTTGTAGGTGATGTCCGAGCTGGAGTACTTGCAGTACGTGGCGTCCGGGCCCGAGCCGTTCGTGGTCGGCTCCTTGCCGGTGTTGTTGCCGATGTACTTCTGGCACGGAACGATCTTCTTGCCGGTGTCCCCGACGATGGTGACGTTCCTCAGGGTCGCGCTGTCGCCGTAGTTGGTGTTGATGCCGACGAGCTTGCTGCCCTTGTAGGCCGCCTCGATGCCGCTGAGGTTGATCGTCCGCTTGTACTGCGTCTTGCAGTTGCCGCACGAGCGGGCGAACGTGCCGAAGTTCTTCACCGCGAAGCCGGAGACGTTCAGCGTTCCGGCGCCGTTGAACTGGAACACCTTGTCGCTGGCCTCCTTCGCCCCGCCGCCGCTGACGGTGTAGACGTTGGACGGCGAGGAGCCGAGGAAGGTGGCCGCGTCCTCGCCGACGTCCTCCCACCACACGTTCTGGAGTGTGCAGCTGCCGAGGCGGTGGATGCCGTCCGCGGCGGGGGAGCCGATGATGACGTTCTTGAGGGCCGTGCCGGGGGCGAGTTCCAGCAGGGGACCCTGGTCCTCGTCCTGGCTGTCGCTGCCGAGGTCGCCGGAGCCGTACAGCCGCTTCATCCCGTAGTCCTTGGTGCCGGACAGGGAGATGGTGGCGGAGACCGCCTGGCTGCCGTTGGCGCTGGGCCAGGTGGCCGCGCCCGCCGGCGCTCATGATGCCATGATCATGCCAAGCGCGAGTCCGAGGGTGGCCAGGCCGCCCAGCAGACCGCGCGCGTGTGCCGATGAGGTCATGTCCCGGATGCCGTCTTCCGAGTGAGGTCAGATCGAGGTCAGGGTGGGGCTCGTGCGGATCCGGGTGGGGTCCCGCGTGGGCTCGGTCGTGTACGTGAATCAGGTACGCCCTGCGGAACGCTGGTGGGGGGTTCGGTGGCCGCCGAGGCCCGTTGGGGCGCCGGTCGGTCACGCTGATGAACGGACCGTAGAGTGCAAGCGCTTTCTAGCCAACAGGTCGCGCGGCGCGGTTCCGGTCGGCGGGGAAGTGCCGTGGGAGCGCTTCCATGAACCGCGTGTCCATGCCACGATGCCGGGGTGTCCCTCGCATGTTCCTCGCACGACGCGCACGCAGCGCGCCCTCGCACGAGCCGCGATCCGAAGGGACAAGTGACGTGCCCCCCACACCGCACCGCTCAAGAACCGGCACCCGCGAGGCACTTGTCGCCCTCCTGGGTGCCCTCCTGCCGCTCCTCGCGGCACTGGCCCTCGCCGTGCCCCCGGCCACGGCCCGGGAGCGGACCGTCCCCACGGCCACCCTCACGGAGGTCACCGGCTTCGGCACCAACCCCAGCGACCTCCGGATGTACGTCTACGCACCGGGCAACGTCACCGCGCACCCGGCGGTCGTGGTGGCCGTGCACTGGTGCGGCGGCTCCGCCTCCGCGATGTACTCCGGCACCGAATGGGCCTCGCTGGCCGACCGGTACGGGTTCGTCGTCGTGTACCCGTCGGCGACCCGCGCCGGCAAGTGCTTCGGCGTCTCCTCCCCGCAGGCGCTCCGCCGCGACGGCGGCAGCGACCCCGTCGGCATCCGGTCCATGGTCGATTGGGCGACCCGCACCTACGCCGCCGACACCGGCCGGGTCTTCGTCACCGGCATCTCCTCCGGCGCGATGATGACCAACGTCCTGCTCGGCGACTACCCCGACGTGTTCGCGGCGGGCGCCGCCTTCTCCGGGGTCCCCTTCGGCTGCTTCGCCACCACCGACGGCTCCGAGTGGAACAGCTCCTGCTCCGGCGGCACCGTCAGCCACACCCCGCAGGAGTGGGGCGACCTCGTGCGCGCCGCCCACCCCGGCCACACCGGTCCGCGCCCCCGGATGCAGCTGTGGCACGGCACCGCGGACGACACCCTGCGCTACCCCGACTTCGGGGAGGAGATCAAGCAGTGGACGAACGTGCTCGGCGTGAGCCAGACCCCGGCCGCGACCGACACCCCCGTCTCCGGCTGGACCCGCACCCGCTACGGCGCCACCGGTGACCGGGCTCCCGTCGAGGCGATCAGCCTCCAGGGCGTCGGCCACAACCTCTACGGCCCGGGTATGGCCTCCCGGGCACTCGCCTTCTTCGGTCTCGACGGCGGCGGCACCACCCCGCAACCGCCCGCCGGCGCCTGCGAGGTCACGGCCGAGGTCAGCGCCTGGAGCACCGGTCCGACCGCCTCCGTGACCGTCACCCACACCGATACGACCGCGCTGAACGGCTGGAAGCTCGGCTGCACCCTCCCGGCAGGCCAGACCATCACCAACGGCTGGAACGCCACCTTCGGCCCGAACTCCGGCGCTGTGACGGCGACCCACGCCTCGTGCAACGCCACCCTCGCCCCCGGCGCGAGCGTGACCATCGGCTACCAGGCCACGCACACCGGCGACAGCGCGGCACCGGCCGCCTACAGCCTCAACGGCGGTGCGTGCACGGTCGGCCGATGACCCGGGGGCGCGCACCGCAGTGGCATGAGCCGTCGGCGCGCGCCCCGCCGCACCGGAGCCTCGGTCAGCCCCGGCTGTCAGCACCGCACATCCGGCACCCGCCGTCGCCCCGCACCCCGGAAAGGTCTCCGTGAAGTCGCCCAGCAGAACGCCGCTCGCCACCGTCCTCAGCACCTGCGTCCTCGTCCTCGCCCTCGCCGTGACGGCCTCAGCGCTCACGGCGCTGGTCAAGAGGGCGGCACCGGCCACCGCAGCGGCCGCCCCCGGCCGGCACTGGGTGAACACCTGGACCGGCATGCCCCAGCTGACCGAGCCCGCCAACCTGCCGCCCGCGCCGTACACCGGTGAGAAGTCGGTGCTCGTCGACACCACCCTGCGGCAGACGGTGCGCGTCACCGCCGGCGGCCCCCGCATCCGGCTGCGGTTCTCCAACGCGTACGGCGACACCCCGCTGCCGCTGACCGCCGTCACCGTGGCCCTGCCCCGCGACGGCAGGGCCGGGGCCGGCGCGGTCGAACCCGGGACCCTGCGCCGGGTCACCTTCGCCGGCCGGGACTCCACGACCGTCCCGGTGGGCGCCCAGATGGTCTCCGACCCCCTTGACTTCGAGCTGCGTGCCGGGTCCGAGCTGACGGTGACGGCGTACACCGCGCGCGGCCAGGCGTCGCTCGCGCTCACCTCCCATCCCGGCTCGCGCACCACGTCGTACCTCGCGCACGGCGACCACACGCGCGACCAGGACCTCCCCGGCGCGACCGCCGTCGACCACTGGTACCTGCTCAGCGACGTCGAGGTGCTGGCCTCCGGCCGTACCGAGGCGGTCGCCCTGGTCGGCGACTCCCTCACCGACGGACGCGGCTCCACCACCAACGGCAACGACCGCTGGCCCGACCAGTTCTACGACCGCCTGCACGGCAATCCCGCCACCTCGGACATCGCCGTCCTCAACCAGGCGGCCGGCGGCAACCGCGTCCTCAACGACGGGCTCGGCCCCAACGTCCTCGCCCGCCTCGACCGGGACGTCCTCTCCCGCAGCGGCGTGGCCTGGCTGATCCTCTTCGAGGGCGTCAACGACATCGGCACCGCCGACGCCACCCCCGAAGCGCAGCGCGCGGTCACCGACGACCTCATCGCCGGGTACCGGCAGATCGTCGTCCGCGCCCACGCCCAGGGCATCCGGGTCTACGGCGCGACTCTCACCCCGTTCGGCGGCAGCACCCCGTACGACGATCCGGCCGGCGAGCGGGAGGCCGCCCGGCAGCGCGTCAACGCCTGGATCCGCACCCCCGGCCACTTCGACGCGGTGCTCGACTTCGACCGGGCGGTACGGGACCCCGAGGTCCCCGACCGGCTCCAGCCCGCGCTGCACGCCGGGGACTGGCTGCACCTCAACCCCGACGGCTACGGCGTCCTCGCCGCGGCCGTGCCCGCGGGGCTGTTCCGGCACACCTCCTGACGGGTGGGACGGGTGGCGCCGAAGGGATTCATGGCATTTCCTTGGAAATGGTGATTTCCCCGCGAAAGGAGGGGATGACCAGCACGGTCGCGGGCACTCGGTGGGGCACGCAAGACGATCTCACCCGAGGAGAGTCATGGCTGAGCAGAAGTCGTCGGCCCTCACGGCGCCCCTGCGCGGCGCGGCCTCGGTACTGCGCAGGGTGCCCGGCGCCGGAACGGTGACCAGGGCCGCCGGGGAAACACTGGACAAGGTCGGCGCGGTCTCGCCCCGTGGTCGGCGCATGACGGTCTACGCGGGAGCGGGCGTGCTCGGCGCCGCGGGCGTGGTGGAGTGGCCCGTGGCCCTCACCGGCGCGGCGGTGGCCTGGCTCACCCAGCCCCGGCCCGCTCAGCCGGTGGGCGCCGGGGAGACGGCCCCGCCCGCCGAACCCGCGCACGACATGGGCAGCGCGGCCCTCAGGCCCGGCGGTGGGGAACACGGTCCCGACCAGGCGGCCGGGACCTGGACTGCCGCGGGTACCCAGGCGCCGGTCGGTACCGCGGCGCCGGGGCCCGCCGAGGAGCCCGGTACCTCACCCGCGCCCAGCCCGCCCGAGGGCGCCCACGGTGCCCGGGCGTCGGCGGGCAAGACGTCCTCCGGCCCCCTCGGACCCACCGCGCGCCCCGATCGCACCACGCTCTGAGGAGGTCATGTGCCCGGTCTGCCGACAGCGCCGTCGCCCGCCCCCCGCTCGCTGCCGACGGCGCAACGCCTGCTCGCGCGGGCGGCGGCACCGGCGGTCGGACTGGCCGCCGGTGCCGCCGCCGGCACCGCGCGCGCCGGCGTGCGGGGCCTGGACGCCGCCGCGCGTGTGGGGCGGGTGGTGCGCAACGCGCTGCCCGGCTCCGGTGACCACTGGCGGGCCGGGACCCGCACCCACCTGGCGGTACGGCCCCTGGAGCAGGCCGGGCGCGCGGGCGGCACGGAACACCTGGCGCGCCGGATGGCCGAGGCACTGGCGGAGCACCCCGACGTACTCGTCGCCTACTGGGACCAGGGACTCGCCCGCCTGGTGGTGACCGTGACCGAGGAGGAGGCCGCCGACCGCGTCCTGGACCACGCGGCCGGCCTCGCCGAGCGGCACGGGCTCGTCCTGGAGGGCGCGGGCGTGGAGGAGACCACGCACCCGGCCGACCCGGCCGGCGTGCGCGCAGCGGTGGCCACGCTCGCCGCCGACGGCGCCGGGATCGCGGTGGCGCTGACCGCGTACGCGCTGCGGCTGCCGCCCTCGCCCCGGGTGGTGACCGCGGCGGTGACGCTCCTGCGGGAGAACCCCCGTTCCCGCGCATGGCTGCGCGCCCGGCTCGGCGACTCCGGGATGGACCTCCTGCTGGCCTGCGCGAACGCCGCCGTGCACGGCGCCGGCCAGACCCCCACCTCCCTGGTGCTCGACGGCGTCCTGCGGGCCTGCCAGGTGGCCGATACGGTGGCCCGCTCGGCCGCCTTCGACGCCGTGCACGACCAGTTGTGCGCCCCCGACCGCGTCAGCCTCGCCGCGCAGGGCCCGCCGCGCCCGCCGCTGCGCGTCTCCCCGGCCCAGGAGTACGCGGCCCACGCCTCCGCCGGCAGCCTCCTGGGCGCGGCGGCCACCCTCCTGGTCAAGCACGACGGCGCCGAGGCGGCCGAAGCGGTGCTGGCCGGCTCGCCGAAGGCCGCCCGCTACGGTCCCGCCGCCTTCCACGCCGTGCTCAGCGCCGCCCTGGCCCGCACCGGCGTGCTGGTCCGAGCCCCGCAGCGGCTGCGCCAGCTGGAGATGGCCGGCACGGTCGTCCTGCACCCGAGTGCCCTGCGCACCGAGGACGGCGAGGCCGACCCGTGGGCCGAACCGGTGCTGGACGCGGCCCGCCGGGCCGGGCTCCGGGTCGTCCTCGTGGACGACCCGGCCCTGGAGGACTTCACCGGCCTCGCCGACCAGGTCGTCGACGCCCGCAGGCCGCTGGACGACGTCGTGTACGAGGCGCGCGGCGACGAGGGCGCCGTCCTGGTGGCCGCCCGGGTCCGCACGGCCGACGAGCACGACGTGCTGGACGCCCTGCGGGCCGCCGATGTCGCGCTCGCCCTGACCGACCGGGACGCGGCGGTGGTCTGGGGCGCGGACATCCTCGCCCTGCACGGCCTGCCCGACGTGTGGCGGGTGCTGACCGCGGTCCCGGCCGCCCGCCGGGTCGGCCACCGGGCCCAGACCCTGGCCCGCTCCGGTGCCGCGCTGTCCGGGCTGCTCGTCGCCGTCGGCGAGTCCGGCGGCGGACGTGGCCGCCGGTCCGTGCTGCCGGGGCTGCGGCACGCACCCGTCGACGCCGGCGCCGCCCTGGCCCTGCTGTCCGGGATGCGGTCCGCACTGGGCGTGGCGGCGGCCCGCACCCCGCACCCGCGCCCCCGGGTGCACTGGCACGAGCTGGACCCGGAGGAGGCCCGTGACCGGCTGGCCCACGAACCGGCCCCCGAGACCGGCCCGTTCGGCGGGCTGGGCACCCGGATGCGCAAGGCGGCCGAGGGTGTCGGCCGGCATCCGGCCGTCGCGCCCGCCCGCTGGTCCTACCGGCTCGGCCGCGCCGTCCGCGGCGAACTCCAGGACCCGCTCACCCCGGTTCTGGCCGTCGGTTCGGCCGCGTCGGCGATCCTCGGCTCCGTCATGGACGCGCTGCTCGTCGTCGGCGCCCTCGACCTGAACGCCCTGGTCGGCGGCATCCAGCGGTTGCGGGCCGAGCGGGCGCTGTCCGGGCTCGTCGCGGAGCAGAAGCAGAGGGCGCGCCTGGTACCGCCGGAGACCGAGGCCCCGGCCGGCGGCATCCGCACGGTGGAGGCGGGCAAGCTCCGGCCGGGCGACGTGATCCAGCTCAAGACGGACGATGTGGTGCCCGCCGACGCCCGGCTGCTGTGGCAGGAGGGCCTGGAGGTTGACGAGTCCGCCCTGACCGGGGAGTCGCTGCCGGTGGAGAAGCAGACGGACCCCACTCCGCACGCCCCGGTGGCCGACCGGCGGTGCATGCTCTTCGAGGGCACGACCGTGGTGGCGGGCGACGCGCGGGCCATCGTCGTCGACACCGGCGACCGCACCGAGGCCGCCCGTGCCGTCCACCTCGCCGCCCGTACGCCCCCGGCCGCCGGTGTCCAGGCCAGACTCCAGGAACTCACCCGTAAGGCACTGCCGCTGACGCTGGCGGGCGGCGCCGCGGTGACGGGGCTGGCGCTGCTGCGCGGCACCCCGATCCGCGAGGCGGTCAGCGGCGGGGTGGCGGTGGCCGTGGCGGCCGTACCGGAAGGGCTGCCGCTGGTGGCGACGGTCGCGCAGCTGGCGGCCGCCCGGCGGCTGAGCCGGGGCGGTGTCCTGGTGCGCACCCCGCGCGCCCTGGAGGCGCTGGGCCGCATGGACACCATCTGCTTCGACAAGACCGGCACGCTCACCGAGAACCGGCTGCGGCTGGTGCGCACCTCCGACGCCGGGGGCACGGTCCGCGCGGTGGACGACGCCGGCTCCGAGGAGACGATCCGGGCCGCCGCACGGGCCTGCCCGCGGCTGAACGGCGACTCCGACCGGCCGGTGCACGCCACCGACGAGGCCGTGCTGACCGCGGCGCCGCCCGACCCCGACTGGACCCAGCTCGCCGACCTGCCGTTCGAGGCAGCGCGCGGGTACGCCGCCGCCGTCGGCCGGAGCGGGGACGGCCCGGCCGTCCTGGTGGTCAAGGGCGCCCCGGAGACCGTGCTGCCCGCCTGTACCGGACTGCCGGCGCACGCCTCCGACTCCGCGCACACGCTGGCCGGGGCCGGCCTGCGGGTCCTCGCGGTGGCCGAACGCCGGCTCGGCGCGGGGGAGCAGGAGTCCGACGTCCTCGAACAGCCGCTCCAGGACCTGGAGTTCATCGGCCTGCTGGCGCTGTCCGACGTACCGCGCGAGACCTCCACGGCGCTGGTGAACGGGCTGAACGCGGCGGGCGTACGACCGGTCATGCTCACCGGCGACCATCCGCAGACCGCGCGGGCCATCGCCGCCGACCTGGGCTGGCCGGAGGACACCGTGGTGGTCACCGGCGACGAGCTGGCCGCGGCCGACCGCGCGTCCCGGGCCCGGATGCTGCGCGACGCGGGCGTGGTGGCCCGGGTGGCGCCCGAGCAGAAGCTCCAGGTCGTGGAGGCGCTGCGGGACGCGGGCCGGGTGGTCGGCATGGTCGGCGACGGCGCCAACGACGCCGCGGCCATCCGCGCGGCCGACATCGGCGTCGGCATCAACGCGCGCGGGTCGGCCGCCGCGCGCAACGCCGCGGACATCGTGCTGACCGACGAGGACATGACGGTGCTGATCGACGCGGTCGGCGAGGGCCGCGCGCTGTGGCACAGCGTGGCCGACGCGATCGCCATCCTGATCGGCGGCAACGCGGGCGAGGTCGGGTTCGGCATCCTCGGCGCGCTGCTGTCCGGCCGGGCGCCGCTGTCCACCCGGCAGATGCTCATGGTGAACCTCTTCACCGACCTGTTCCCGTCGATGGCGGTGGCGGTGACCGAGAAGGAGGGCGAGGCGGACCTGGGGCACGTGGAGGAGGCCGCCGGAGTGCTGGGCGATCCCCTGCTGCGGCAGATCCGGCACCGGGCCCTGACCACCTGCCTGGGCGCGCTCACGGCCTGGCTGATCGGCCGTTTCACACCGGGCACCGCCCGCCGCTCCAGCACCATGGCGCTGTGCGGGGTGGTCGGCACCCAACTCGTGCAGACCCTGCTCGACCGGCGCGACAGCCGCCTGGTGCAGATCACCTCGCTGGGCTCCGCGCTGGCCCTGGTGGCCGTGGTCCAGACCCCGGGCATCAGCCGCGTCTTCGGCTGCACCCCGCTCGGCCCGGTCGCCTGGGCGGGTGTCGTGGCCGCGATCGCCCTCGCCCTGGCGGGCCAGCGCACACTGCCCCGGCTGGAGCGGACCGTCGGGCGGCTGCTGCCGGTCTGACCCGCACCGCCGGGCCGGGGAGCCGGCCCGGCGGCCCCGGCTCAGACCGAGCGGTGGTACTGGTCCGGGACCCGGATCCCCGCCTTGAGCTCGCGTGCCGCCTGGCGGGCCCAGGACGGGTTGCGCAGGAGTTCCCGGCCGAGCAGGACCACGTCCGCCTCGCCGTTCGCCACGATCTTCTCGGCCTGCTCGGGCTCGGTGATCAGGCCCACCGCGGCGACCGGCATCGGGGTCTCGGCCTTCACCTGGGCGGCGAACGGGACCTGGTAGCCCGGCCCGGTCGGGATGGAGACGCCGGCGGCGTTCCCGCCGGTGGAGACGTCGAGCAGGTCGACACCGTGGGCGTGCAGGTCGCGGGCGAAGCGGACCGTGTCCTCGGGGGTCCAGCCGCCCTCCTGGAGCCAGTCGGTGGCCGAGACGCGGAAGAAGACCGGCTTGTCCGCGGGCCACACCTCCCGCACGGCGTCCACGACCTCCAGGGCGAACCGGGTGCGGTTTTCGTAGGAGCCGCCGTAGGCGTCGGTGCGGTGGTTGGAGTGCGGGGAGAGGAACTCGTTGATCAGGTAGCCGTGGGCACCGTGGATCTCGACGGCCTCGAACCCCGCGGCGAGCGCCCGGCGCGCGGTGGCGGCGAACTGCCCGACGATCTCGGTGATCTGGTTGACCGTCAGCTCGGTGGGGACGGGGTGGCGTTCGTCGAAGGGCAGCGCGCTCGGGGCGAGCGGCTGCCAGCCGTGCGCCTGCGGACCGACGGGCGCGCCGCCCTTCCACGGCCGGTCGGTGGACGCCTTGCGGCCGCTGTGGCCGATCTGGACCGCCGGGACGGTGCCCTGGGCGGTGAGGAAGCGGGTGATCCGGCGGAAGGCCTCCACCTGGGTGTCGTTCCACAGCCCGAGGTCGTACGGGGAGATCCGGCCCTCGGGCGAGACCGCGGTGGCCTCCACCACGATCAGGCCGGTGCCGCCGGCGGCCCGCGCCGCGTAGTGCGCGAAGTGCCAGTCGTTCGGAGCACCGGTGAGCGGCCCCTCCGGGTCGGCCGAGTACTGGCACATCGGGGGCATCCACACCCGGTTCGGGATGGTCACTTCGCGCAGGGTGATGGGCTCGAAGAGCGCACTCACGACGTACTCCATTCGTCACGGACCGCTGATCGGTTCGTACGGTACTCCTCGTACTACGATGAATGTCAAACTACGATGGCTCTCGTACAATGCAGACAGTCGAGCTTCTTGCGAGGAAGGGGCAGTCGCCGTGACCGACACCGCCACCGCCGGCCGTGCGCTGCCGCATCCGGAACGGGAGCAGATCCGGCTGGAGTCCGTGCTGCACGCGCTCTCCGACCCGATGCGGCTCCAGATCGTGCGCGAACTCGCGCTGCGGGAAGCGGAGTTGACCTGCTCGCAGTTCGACCTGCCGGTCACCAAGTCCACCAGCACGCACCACTTCCGGGTGCTGCGGGAGAGCGGGGTCATCCGGCAGGTCTACCGGGGCACGGCCAAGATGAACGGCCTGCGCCGGGACGATCTAGACGGCCTCTTCCCGGGGCTGCTCGACAGCCTCCTCACCGCCGCCGACCGGCAGTCCGGCCGACTGCGCGCCGACGGCTGAACCGCGCCTCACCGGAAGGTGGTTGAAGAGCAGGTTCAGCACGATCGCGGACAGGCAGCCCGCGCTGATGCCGCTGTTCATCACCGTCTGGAACCAGTCCGGGAACTTCGCGTACACCGTGGGCACGCCCACCGGCAGCAGGCCGATCGCCACCGAGACGGCCACCACGGTCAGGTTGTCGTCGCCCTTGAAGCCGACCCGGGCCAGCGTCCGCAGCCCGCTCGCCGCGACCGTCCCGAACATCACCAGGCCGGCCCCGCCGAGCACCGGTGCCGGGATCGCCGCGACCACCGCGCCCAGCTTGGGCAGCAGGCCGAGCAGCACCAGGATCCCGCCGGCCGCCGCCACCACCCAGCGGCTGCGCACCCGGGTCATGCCGACCAGGCCCACGTTCTGCGCGTACGCCGTGTACGGGAAGGTGTTGAACACCCCGCCCAGCACGGTCGACAGGCCGTCCGCGCGCAGCCCGTCGGCGAGGGGGCGCGGCTCGACCTTCCGCCCGGTCAGCTCACCGACGGCGATCAGGTCACCCGTCGTCTCGGTCATGGTGACCAGGGCGACGACCAGCATGGACACGATCGCGGACAAGCGGAACTGCGGCGCCCCGAAGTGGAACGGCGTGCTGACGCCCACCCAGTCGGCGTCCCCGACCCCGCTGAAGTCGGTGAACCCGAACGGCACGGCGACCGCCAGACCGGCCGCGATGCCGAGGAGCACGGCGATCCGGGAGAGGAAGGCGGGTGCGAACCGCTGCACGCCGAGCACCACGGCCAGCACGAAGCCCGCCAGCGCCAGGTTCCTCGGCTCCCCGAAGTCCTTCGCCCCGGCGCCGCCCGCCGCCCAGTTGCCCGCGACCGGCAGCAGCGAGACCCCGATGATCAGGATCACCGTGCCGGTCACCAGCGGCGGGAAGAAGCGCAGCAGCCGGCCGAAGAGCGGCGCGAGCAGCATGATGGCCAGCCCGGCGACGATCACCGAGCCGTAGATCGCGGGCAGTCCGCCCCCCGTCGTCCCGATGAGCACCATCGGTGACACGGCGGCGAACGTGCACCCCTGCATGATCGGCAGCCGGACCCCGAACCGCCGGAAGCCGACGCACTGGATCAGCGTGGCGATGCCGCACACCAGCAGGTCCGCGGTGATCAGATACGCCAGGTCGGCGGGCGACAGCTTCAGCGCGCCGCCCACGATCAACGGCACGGCGACCGCGCCCGCGTACATCGCGAGCACGTGCTGCAACCCGAAGGCGGCGAGCTGTCGTACCGGGGGTATCTCGTCGACGGGGTGCACGTCTGCGGTCGTGGCCATGGGAGCTCCATCAGCGGCGGGTGGGGAGTGGCATGCGGACAGGACGAGACCGTAGGCGTCTTGAACAGTTTGTTGATTTCCGGCCCGTTGCCGGTGTGTGTCCTGCCCGCCCCCGGACAGCCGCGCTACGACAGCACCCGCGCCGCTCCGAGCAGCGCGTCCCAGTCGGAGAGTTTGACCACGCTCCGCCCCAGCCGCGCCCCCAGCTCGGCCTCGGCCTGCTCGATCGCCAGCCAGCCGTCCCAGGGCACGGGCTCGACGCCCGCCGCCCGCAGGGCCGCGACCGGCTCCTCGGGCACGTCCGCGCGGGCGAGCGCGGGAGCGTCCGCGAGCAGCGAGGTCACCGTCTCCTTGGCGCAGGGCCGGTTGGTGCCGATGACCCCGGTAGGCCCGCGCTTGATCCACCCGGCGACGTACTCGCCGGGGGAGGGCACGCCGTCGCGCAGCACCCGGCCCTCCTGGTGCGGGACGGTGCCGCTCGCCGGGTCGAACGGCAGCCCTTCCAACGGCACCCCGCGATAGCCCACCGAGCGCAGGACCAACTGGGCGGGCACGTCCTCGTACCGGCCCGTGCCGGTCACGCCGCCCGTGCCGTCGGGTGCCGTCCGCTCGAAGCGCACGGCACCCACCCGGCCGTCGTCGGCGAGCAGTTCCACCGGCCGCAGGAAGAACCGCAGCCGGATCCGCCGCGCGGCGGTCACCGCGGGAGGCCGTGCCGCCCAGTCGCGCAGCACCTCCACATTGCGGCGCGGCCCCGCCGGCAGCGCGCCGGGATCGGCCGGATCGAGCGCCAGCTCGGCCTTGTCCACGATCACGTCGGTGTCCGGCAGCCCGCCCAGTTCGCGCAGCTCCTTGGTGGTGAAACGGGCCTGCGCGGGACCGCGCCGGCCCACCATCTGCACCTCGGTGAGCCCGCTCGCCGCCAGCGTGTCCAGCGCGGCCTGCGGGATGTCCGTGGGCCGCAGCTCCGCCGCACCCCGGACCAGCATCCGGGTGACGTCCACCGCGACATTGCCCACCCCGACGACGACCGCCGAGCGCACCCCGCGGAGGAAGCCCGCGTCGACCGCGTCCGGATGCGCGCTGTACCAGGACACGAACTCGGTCGCCGACCAGCTGCCCGGCAGGTCCTCGCCGGGAATCCCCAACCGGCGGTCGGTCGCCGCGCCCACGCAGTACACCACCGCGTGGTAGAGCCCCCGCAGCCGCTGTGCCGGCAGCCCGCCGGGGCCGCCCACCCGGACCCCGCCGAGGAACCGCACCCGCTCGTGCTCCAGCACCGTCCGCAGGCTGCCCTGGAGGGACTTGATCTTCTCGTGGTCCGGGGCGACGCCGTAGCGGACCAGGCCGTACGGACACGGCAGCCGGTCCAGGACGTCCACCCGGACCTCCGGATCACGCTGAACGAGGTTCTGGGCGGTGTAACACCCACTCGGCCCGGAACCGACGACGGCGACACGCAGCACAGCGGTACTCCTCGCCCGAAGGAGGTGTGGCGACGGCTCCAGCATGGCACCGCGGGGGCCCCGACGGCAGGGGCCGGTGGGGTGACCCGGGTGCGTGTCCATACGTCCGGATGTGGTCACGACGTTACGTTGCGTGTGTGCCAGAAGCATCCTTTCTTGATCTTCCTGATCGGCACCCGGAGGATGGCGCGGTCTCCGTGTGGCCCGCGTGGCAGGTGCGGGAGCACGGCGGCGTCACCTCCTGGTTCCAGGTCCGGCTGGCCTTCCCCGACGGGGCCCGGGTCGACGCCTTGGCCGTGGTGAGCGCGGGGCGTGTCTCCATCGAGGACGTCCAGGCCGAGCCGGCCCTGTCCCTCGCCGACCTGACGGCGCTCGCCGACTGGATCGAGGGGCCGCTGTTCGCGGCGTGCGGTGTCGATGCCGAGGCGGACCCGGTGCGCGACGACCTGGTCTGCGGCGTGGACACGGACGGGGCGGATGACGGCGCGACCCCGGACGCCGCGTGCCCTCCGGCCGGGCAACCCCAGCCGGACGCCGGCGACGCCGTCGTACGCCGGGCCCGGCCGCCCTGGCCGCGTGGCACCGAGGGCCGCCGGCTCGTCGCTCGGGAGTACCGGGCGGCACAGGACGAGGGCGCCGACCCGGTGCTCGCCGTGATGAACGCGACCGGACGCGGTCGCCGGCGCGCCCTCCGGCTGATCGCCCAGGCACGGGACGCGGGCCTGCTGGCGCCCCGTCACGCCCGGCGCTGACGAGCGGCCGGACCCCGTCAGGGCGTGCCCGGCCGCTCCTCCGTGGCGAAGAACCGGGACAGGTCCTCCAGCCCCGCCCCCGGCTCCGCATCGCCCTCGGGAGGCACACCCATCTCCCGGTCGAGGCCGTACCGCTGGAACAGCTCCGCCCGCAGCACCGGCACGGGCATCGGCACGCCCGGCACCAGCGCCGCGAACACCGCGCCCATCAACAGGGCCCGCAGCATCGGGTAGTCGGCCGAGACGTTCTGCGCGCCGTACCGGGCGACGGTGTCGCTGAGCAGCTCCGCCAGCCGGCGCTGCTCCGGGCACTGCACGAAGCCCTCGGCCTGGAGCAGACCCGCCATGTGCTGGCGCATCAGCACGGGCCGGTCCCGGGCGAGGCCCAGGATCGCGTCGATGGCCCGGGCCAGCCGCTCCCGGCCGTCCTCGGTGCGCGGCTCCCGCTCCAGCGCCTCCTCCAGCGTCCGGTGCATCAGCCGGTGCACGGCGGACTGGACCAACTGGCGTTTGCCGGGGAAGTAGTACGACACCAGGCCGCGCGCCGAACCGGCCCGGTCCGCGATGTCGCCCAGTGTCGTGGCCTCGAACCCGCGCTCGCCGACCAGCTCCACGGCGGCCTGTAGCAGCCGCTCCCGGGAACGCCGCCGCAATTCTTCATTGACCGAGGCGCTGCGCGGGGACATTCTGTAACTCCTGCGTTGACTGGCTGCCAGCCAACTATACTCAACGCAGCGGGTACGCCCATGCTCGGGCCTGCCCGGAACAGCCGTCCGTCTGGGGCGACGCGGGGGATCGTCTCAGACGGACGGTGCGGTGTGCCGGTTCGCGTCGGCGCTCAGCCGACGAGATCCAGTACCGGCAGCAGTGCGTCGGGGCGTTGGGCCGCCGGCAGGTGGTCCACGAAGTGCACCCGGCAGCCGAGCGCGGTGGCGCCGCCGTCCGCCACCCGGTTGTCGCCGACCATCAGCACCCGCCGCGGATCGGCGTCGAGCGCCTCGCAGGCGACCGCGAACAGCCGCGGATCCGGCTTCTGCACCCCGTGTTCGTACGACAGCACGTACGCGTCCACATACGCGTCGAGCCCGTGCTCCCGGAAGACCGGGCGCAGGTCCCAGCCGATGTTGCTGACCACGCCGACGCCGATCCCGCGCCCGCGCAGGGCGCGCAGCACCTTCCCGGCGTCCGGGTACGGGGTCCAGGCGGCGGGGGACATGTGCCGTTCGTACAGGGCGTCGTGCAGCCCGGGATCCGGCAGCGGCACCCGGCGGGACAGGCCCGTGCAGGCGGCCCGGTGCAGCGCCGCGCTCTCGTCCCGCGCCGCCCAGACCGCCGCGAGGTCCGCCGGCGGCTCCACCGGCTCCGCACCGCCCGGCAGCGCGCCGGCCGCCTCCAACGCCCGGGCGGTGGCGGCCAGTTCGGGCTCGGGAAGAGTGTGGCCGGTCTCGTCCAGCACCGCACGCAGCCATGACGCGGCGGACTCGGCGCGGAACAGCGTCCCGGAGAAGTCGAACAGCACGGCGGTCATGCGCCGGACCCTACCGGCCGCGCGACGGCCGCGCCCGGCCGTCGCGTGGCCACTCGTGGACCGTCACCGCCGCCGCGACCAGCGCCGCGCCGGCCAGCCACCCGCCGAGCACGTCCGAGGGCCAGTGGACGCCCAGCCACACCCGGGTCACGCCCACGCCCACCACCGAGACGAGCGCCGCCGTCACCGCCGTACGCCACAGGGCGGGGCGTGGGCCGTGGCGGTGCAGCAGCCACAGCAGCAGGCCGCAGACGACGGTGGCGGTCATCGCGTGACCGGACGGGAACGCCGCGTAGTGCGCGGAGTCGACCGGATCCGGCCAGACCGGGCGGGGCCGGGCGACGACGGCCTTCACGAACTGCTGCACGAGCGTGGCCACCGCGCAGGTGATCCCCAGCCACAGCGCCGTCCACCAGGCCGCGCGCCGCCAGACGAGCCACACCGCCGCCGCGGCGCAGACCAGACGCATGGTGGTCGGGTCCCACACCCAGTCCGTCAGCACCCGGAAGACATGCGTCAACTCGTGGTCGCGGACCGCCCAGCGGTGGGCGGTCCGGGAGATGCCGCCGTCCACGGTGATCAGGGGATGCCAGCGCAGGGCGACGAGGACCAGCAACACAAGGAAGCAGGCGCCGAGAGCGGCGGCCACGCGGGCGGCTCTGCGGAGCGTCGTCGGTGGCTCGGGGGCGGGGGGCGACGGGGGAGCGGAAGGGCGCTGGTGCATGCCGTGATCCTTGTGGAAGCGAGGTGCCGTGGCCAAGTCCCGGTGGGGCGGGGCCGCCGTGGCCACGGTGCCGGTGGGCGCGATCCGTCAGGCGAACGGCAGCAGCCCGGCGCCCGCGGCCCCGGCACCAGCGCGGCGGTCGCCGTCGAGTGCGGCGGTCGCCGTCGGGCGTGGTTTGCGTAGGGGCGGCGGCCGGGGTGGTGGTGTCGGGCGCGGTCTGTGCAGGGGCGGTAGCCGGGCTGGTGGTGTCGGGGCGGTCTGCGTAGGGGCGGCAAGCGGTCCGGTGCCGTTGGGGGCGGGCGCCGTCCACGGTGCGGGACGGGAGCGTGCGGAGGCGGACCGGCACCGAACGCGTCCCGCTCCTCGCCGAGTTCGGCGCGGTCGGACCGCCCGGGAGCCGGCCGTGCCGGGCCCGCGCGTGTCCCTGCTCGTGCGCGAGCGACGCGTCCCGTCGTCGTGCTTTCAGGCGGAGCTACGCGGTCGAGGTGACGACGAGCCGGGGCGCCTTCGCCGGGCAGCCTCCAGGCGAACGGTTCGGCGCGCCGCGCACGCCGTTGCGCCCGGGCCCTTACGACGTCCCGGACCGGCATCGCCGGACTCCGCAGGCCGCCGCCGCGCCGAGGGGCGTCGGCAGGGCGCGGCGCAACAGGACGGCGGCCCCGATGCTTCCCCGGCCGGGGTACCCCCAGCCGCATCCACGGGGCGCCGAGCAGCAGCGGGGCCACGGGGACCGTCATGGTCAGCACCCTAAGAGCGCGCGGCGCTCAGCGATACGGTCCGCGGCGCCCCAGTGGCGCGAGCAAGGGGTCCGGACGCCGACGTGCGGGCGGGCGCCGTGCGGAGCCCGGCCGTTACATGGCCAGCAGCATCGCGACCATGCCGATCCCCATCGACAGCCGGCAGGCCCGGGCCAGCTCGGGGCGGTCGCCCCGGTGGGCCGGGCCGCCCCCGCCCGCGGAGGCGGGGGCGGGCACCAGCCGGGCGCCGGAGAGCAGCACATAGCCCGTGAAGTACAGCAGCAGCGCGCCGGTCAGCAGCGGCACGCCGGTGCCGCCGTGCCCGTGGTGGGCGGCGGGCGGCGACGCGGCCATCGCCACCGCCATGTAGACCATCGCGGCGCTGCCCACCAGATGGTGCAGATGGTGCGGGGCGCCGCGCGCGGCCCACAGTGCGCGCAGGGCCGCCGTGCCGAACACGGCCGCGTACACCGGCCACGCCCATCTCGGTGGCGTGAACACCGCCGCCGGGACGGCCATCGCGGCCATACCGAAGCCCATCAGCGCCTCGCCGCCCGCGGCCCGGCGCTGCTCCTCGACACCGCTGCGCATCCGCAGCAGGCAGTAGGCCCCGGTCAGCGCGCACAGCGCGACCAGCAGCCAGGCGATCGACACCGGTCCGTGCACGCGCACCTCCACGCTCGACGGTCGGTCGAGGGTGCGATGCCCACCGCCGGCGGAGCGCACGCGAGCGCAAGGGTGTACACCCGGAGCATGCAGGGGAGCACGGTCGGTGACCAGGACTTCCGCAGACTGTTTCACGAGTAAAACACATGCTAAATTGATGGTATGAGCAGTGCGACCCCCCACCGTCTTCCCCTCGCCACCACCCTCCGCCTCGGGCGTCCCTCCGACATCTGGTTCAAGCCCGCGCTGAGCGTGGTGGCCGCGGTCGCCCCGCCCAACCTCACCCTGCTCGCCCTCGGCCGCCTCGACCTCGCGATGTACACGATGGCGGGCTCCCTGTGCGCCCTCTACGGCCACAACCGGCCCTACGCCGCCCGGGCCCGCGCGCTCGCCTGGGTCGTGCTCGGCATGGTCGGCGGCCTCGCCGTCTCCCTGCTCGCCGCGGCGCTCACCACGAACGCCGTCGTCCTCGTCACCGTCGGCGCCGTCCTGGCGGCGGTCCAGAAGACCGTGTGCGACGCCACCCGGATCGGACCGCCCGGCAACGTGGTCCTCACCTTCATCAGCTCGGCCTCGCTGTTCGCACCGCAGACCCCCGGCCAGGTCCCCGGGCACGTCGGGCTGGCCCTGGCCGCCGGTGCCTGGGCCTGGCTGGTCGGCATGGCCCCCGGGCTGCTCCGCCCGCACGGGCCCGAGCGCCGCGCCACCGCCCAGGCCCTGAACGCCGCCGCCGCGTACGCCGACACGCGCGGCACCGCCGACGGCCACGCCCGGGCCCGCGCCGCGACCGCCGCCGCGATCCACGCCGCCTGGCAGTCGCTGCTCGCCGCCGGCGCCCGCCCCGACCGCACCCGGCGCGCCCTCGAACAACTCCTCGTCCGCGCCGAGGTCGCCCTGGCCGCGCCCGCCGACACCGACCCCGCCCGGCTGCGCGGCTGGGCCCGCGACCTGCGCGGCACCGGCCGTGTCCCGCGCGTCGAGGCGCCGCGCGAGTCCGCCGACGAACTCCTCGGCCTGGCCGCCGAACAGGCCCTGCCGCCCCGCTCGCCGTGGCACCGCCTGGCTCCCCTCGCCCCGCTCGCCGTGCGCACCGCGCTCGGTTGCGCCCTCGCCGGATACGCCGCCCTCGCCCTCGGCGTCGGCCGCCCCTACTGGGCGCTGGTCACCGCGGCCTCGCTCTACCAGGCCAACGTCACCCTCACCTGGAACCGGGGCGTCCAGCGGGTCGTCGGCAACCTCCTCGGCGTCCTCCTCTTCGCCGCGCTCGCCCCGCTCGCCCATCTGCACCCCGCCGCCCTGGTGCTGTGCTGCCTCGCCCTCAACTTCGGCGCCGAGGCGCTGATCGGCCGCAACTACTGGCTGGGCAGCGTCTGCGTCACCCCGATGGCCCTGCTCATCACCGAGTTCGCCCGTACCCAGGACGCCACCGAGCTGATCACCGACCGGATCGCGGACACCCTCGTCGGTGCCCTGGTCGGCTTCGTCGCCGCCGTCGCCGTCACCAACCGCCGCGCGGGCGACCGCCTGGAGCGTGCGCTGAGCACGGCGGAGCGGGCCCGCGAGCACGCCGCCCGCCTGCTCGCCGAGCCGCACTCCGAGCCCCGCGCGCTGGACTCCGCCCGCCGCGCCCTCGCCGCCGCCCTGGTCGACCTGCGCGCCACGGCCGACGCCGCCGCCGGCGAGTGGTGGCAGCGCGCCCTGCCCGAGGAGCGGGTCGTGCTCACCGAGCAGGCCGGACACCGTACGCTCGCGGCGACGGTACGGCGTCAGGGCCTCGTGCCGCAGGACCGGGACAGCCGCCAGGCCCCGGGCCGTGACCAGGAACGGGACCGGGTCCAGGACCCGGGCAGGACGACGGAGGACATACGGCCATGACGGCGACGAACGGCGGACCGACGCCCGGAAGCGATGCGACCGGCACCCGGCCCGGGGCCGGCACCGACCCCGCGCGCGGCGACACCGTCTCCGCCGTCGTCCGCCAGTGGCGGTCCGTCCACCCCGAGCTGGACACCGGACCCATGGAGATCATCGGCCGGATCAACCGCTGCGCCGCCCTGCTCCAGCAGGCCGAGGACGCCCCGCTGCGCCGGGCCGGCCTGAGCCGCGCCGAGTTCGACCTGCTCGGCGCGCTCCGCCGCACCGGACACGAGCTGACCCCGGGCGAGCTGGCCCGGGAGACCTTCTCCTCCGGCGCCGCCGTCACCAAGCGGATCAAGCAGCTGACCGAGCGCGGCCTGGTCGAACGGCGCGGCGACACCCGCGACCGCCGCGTGGCCCACGTCCGCCTCACCGACACCGGCCGCGACCTGGTCGACGGCATCCTCCCCGAGCAACTCGCCTACGAGACGGCCGTACTGTCCGTCCTCGACCCGGCAGGCCAGGGCGAACTCGCGGGCCTCCTCGCCGAGTTGCTCAGCCGCCTGGAGGGCCGGATGAGCGGCCTTCGGGTCGGTACACCCGGCTAGTGCGGAGGCGTTCGTCGGCGGCGTGCTTGGTGCGCCGGATGACGTAGCGGCGGATCATGCTGCCGCCGCGGCCAGTCACCTACTCGGGTGTCCTTCTTCGTGGTCAGGTGCGGGGGGAACTGGTGCCGGGCCCCGTGCGGGCGGGTGTACGCCGCCCGCCGGCGGGGGCGGGGCTCGCGGTCGGGGTCCGTGTGCTTCCCGCCGCGCTCGGCCCACTGCCTGCCAGGGCGGGGCTGGAGGTTGAGCGGGCCGAACTCGTCGAACGGCGGGCCTGGACTTGGCGATCCTCTTGATCTCCCGGCGTTCGGGCAGGGTGAGGTCTTGGGCCGGCCGCCCTTGTACGTCGGGTAGAGCGAGTCGAGGCTCGATCTCCCGCCCCTGCACCCGCGCGGCCATGCCGGACAGTCTGGACCGAACACGCCGGGCCGGGAACGGCGTTCCGGCCGGCGCGCCGGGCACAGTGACGCGATGTCAGCTCAGATGCCGGGTGAAGAACCTCAGTGAGCTGTCCACTTCGAACGACGGCACGTCCCCGTGCCTGCCGGTGTTGGCGTGCAGCGTCTTCTCGGATGAGGCCAGCGCGTCGAACAGCGCCAGGCTCTGGTCCCGCGGAACCATCTGGGCCCGCCGCCAGGTCACCACCGACCCGGTGCCCCTGCGGATATCCGCAGCAGCCGCCGGCCCTCGTCATCGTCGATCTCCCGGACCTGCACTCGTTCAGCCACGTGATCATTCCGGCCGTCCGGTTGCCGCGCCGGGCGACACCGGCCCGTTGACCGGACTACGGGAGGACACGCCGGGCGGTAGCGCATCCCCGCTCGGGCGTCGACGGCTTCTACGACTGGGCGGTGGCGTCGGACCGCCGTTTTGCCAGGATGCGCCGGTTCCCGCCCGGAGCCGGCCGGGTGGTCAGTCCCGTGCGGGGCGTGTGCGGCGTGCGGTGTGTACGGGCCGCCCGACTGCGGCGTACCAGACCAGGGCCGCACATATGAAGGCCGTCGCCGCGGAGACCAGTGACCTTGTGAGGGTGTCGTTCCGTGCGCCGGAAACGAGGGCGACGGCCAGTGCCAGCGTCAGGGTGATGACGGGCAGCGCACGGGGGTTCCGCGTGGCGCCTGGCACGGCGGCCGGCGGCAGCAGCCAGGTTGCGAGGCCGTAACAGGCACAGGCCAACAGTGTGGCTCCCAGCACTTCGCTGGGCCGGTGGCCGCCCATGGTCGCGCTGGCGGCGGCGATGCAGGCGAGCCACAGCACGCCGGCCGTGGCGACGTAGGGGCGGATGCGGGGGGAAACCACGAGGACGGCGGCGAGGGTCAGCGCGGCGGGGATGGCCGTGTGCCCGCTGGGGAAACCCTGATCAAGGAGATTCTCGGGCGCGCCCACCAGATCGGGGCGGGGCATGGTCGATTTGAGCACCTCCTTGCCTCCGGTCGTGAGAATGACGACCCCGAGCGCCGCGCACCCCTGCCACCAGCACCGCCGCACCAGGGTGAGGACCACGATGACGGCCAGGCCCACCATCAGGGTGGGCTTGGCGCTCAATTCCATCGGCGGCAGGGGCGTCGAGCCGTAGGCCGCTCCTGACAGGGGGTAGATCCATGCTTCTTCGCCGCCCTGTTTGCCGAGGTCGAACAGGGCGTTCTCAGCTCGTTGCCCCCACGGGGTGCAGATGGCGAGCAGGTAGACCGTCAGGAATCCCAGGGTGTACAGCAGGGCCGGCATCCACGGCCGTGTCGTACGCGACGGGCCGGGGTCGCCGGGGGCCTCGGGGGCCTGCCTTGAGGCCCCCGGACGGTGCGCGGGCAGGGACTGAGAATCGTGCTGAGTCATCGCTCTGTTTCTTCCGTCGGGGGGAGTTCGGTCACGCACGTCTTCCGGCACGACGTGGGCCGCCGGGCTCGGCCGGCCCACCGGGGGTCCGCTCCTATTCGGCGAGCGCCTGCCCCTGTCGGCGCTGGGCGGCGATCGCCAGGGCGGGGAGGGGTGCGATCAGCAGGATGAGGACGACCAGGTCCGGAAAGGACTGCATGAACGCGTCCGGCCGGACGACGATCGCCTGCATGCGGACGATCGCGAACGCCGCGACGGGGATCAGCCACCGGTGGTCGCCGGTGGCGGCCGTCGCCACCCACGCGGCGATCAGCGCGGCGCCTTCGAGGACGAACAAACCGCGCTGGAAAGCCGGACTGACGGAGATGATGTGCAGGCCCCCGGCCACGAACATGGCGAGCACGACGGGGGCCAGCCAGCGGTACGAGCGGCGTCGCAGACGGCTGGGACGGCAGAGCGCCAGCGCGGCGCACGCGGCGCACAGTGCCCCCGACAGCACCAGGTCACGGGCCGTTATCGGGGCGCCGAGACCGTAGTAGCCCAGGCCCGCCTTGCCCTCGTCGCCGAAGAGGGTGCGGCCGTGGGACGTGGCGCCGGCCCAGATCATGGCTGCCGCGGCCGGCAGCGCGATCCACGGTCTGCCGCGCAGCAGGGCGATCAGGCAGCCCAGCGGGAGCAGCCCGTAGGGCAGCAGCCGTATCCGCGTGGGACCTTCGGCCCACGGGTACCAGCCGGAGAAGTGGAAGGCGATGGCGTGCTGTCCGGGGTCGATGTGCAGTGCCCAGTGCCACACATCCTGCAAGTACGGGACCAGCGCCAGCGCGGCGAGGGCCAGGGCGGCCAGATGGATGCCGTCCAGCCACCACGGCCGGGCCGTGTCGTCGACGACGGCACGGGCGCGGGCCTGCACCCCGGCGCGCACCAGGGCGGCGACTTCCCGCGGCGGGGGCCAGGAGCGGCCGGGATACGCCTCGGACAGGCAGGCCAGCACCTCCTCTCCCTGACGGGAACGGTAGGGCTCGGGATAGGCCGCGAGCAGCAGACGATTCATGCCGGGGCCGCTCCGGCATCCCGCGCGTGTCCGATGACGACGGCCGCCGCCTGCTGCATCCGCAGCGCCTCCCGGCCGAGCGCCTCGGTGCCGTCCTCGGTGAGCCGGTAGTAGCGCCGCGCCCGCCCGTCCACGATCTCCTCATGGCCGGCGGCCACCAGCCCGGCCCGCTCCATCCGCTCCAGCGCGCCGTAGAGAGTGCCGACAGCGATCCGGAGCCGTCCGTCGGTGGCCTGCTCGGCGGCCTTGATGATGCCGTAACCGTGCAACGGACCATCCATGAGTGCAGCAAGGATGAAGTACTGCGGTTCCGTCAAGGGCGGATTCTGTCTGGTCATGCATCGAGCATATATCGAGCTACGAGATATATCCGCCATCCCTGGATGATCAGCGGCAGCACCTCCACGCCCGCGGCGAGCGTCACCCTCTCCCGGCCGGCGGGCGCGCCGGCGATCTCCTCGACGCACCCGCGCGGCGTTGGCGGATGCTCACCGCGACCTGGTCCGGGCCGAGCGGAATGTCGTTCCCACCGTGTCCGCCGGACCCGTCTCGCCTCCGTTGAACCTTCCATGGACCAGACCCTGTTCGCCCGGACCGGCCGGGAGATCAAGAAGATCGCCAAATCCAAGCCGGCCGAGCACGGCCTGCCGTTCTCGACCTGGAGCCCGGCCAAGCCGGCTCCGCGAGGAAGGCGTCTGATTCCACTGCATGAAGACCTGGAAGACCTCACACGACTACCCGGCCAAGAAGGCCCAGGTCGAACACCTCTACGCGATCGCCGACGGTGAGGTCATACCCGAGGAGGGCGAGCCCGAAGTCGTCCTCTGCATGGACGAGTTCGGGCCGCTCAACCTCCAGCCCCGCCCCGGGCGGCAGTGGACCGAACGCGGCGGCCGCCACAAGGACCCCGCCCGGGAACCGAGGCCCCGCCGGCGGGCGGCCCACACCCGCCCGCACGGGGTCCGGCACCTGTTCGCCGCCTACGACCTGGCCAAGGGCAAGCTCTACGGGGTCACATCAAACCGAAGAAGAAGCGGACCAGGTTCCTGGAGTTGCCGTTACCTGAGCAGGGCAGCATGATCTGTCGTCCGGGAACGGTGGGCCGTACCTGTCCCGGCGTGCCTCTCGGCCCCGCGCGCACCGCGGCGTGTTGAAATCGGGCATGGCAACGTCCTGGACCGGTGAACGGGTACGCCTGCGTGCCATCGAGCCCGACGACTGGGCAGCATTCGCGCGCTTCGCCGACGACGGGTGGCGCGGGGGCCGGCTGGACCTTCCTCGGTCCGCCGAGAGCTACCGTGCCTGGGCGAAGCAGCAGGCCGTCGCCGAGTGCGACGGCGACCGCTTCCGGCTGGCAGTCGAGACGACGGCCGGCAAAGAGCTGGTCGGCACGGTCGCCTCGCACCGCACCGGCCGTCATTCGGGCTGGTTCGAATTCGACGTCACGATCGGCGCCGAGCACCGGCGCCGGGGCTACGCGGCGGAAGCCCTGACGCTGCTGCTGCGCTTCATGTTCGCCGAGCGCCGCTACCACAAGTGCCTGGCCGTGGTCTTCGCCCACAACGAGGCATCGCTGGCACTCATACGCCGTCTCGGCTTCACCGAGGAGGGGCGCTTGCGGGAACACGTCTTCTTCGCCGGCCGGTACCACGACCTCGTCATGATAGGCCTGCTCGCCGACGAGTTCGGCCGGCGGCCCACGGCGGGCCGACCGTGACGAACGAACGAAGAACGAACGGTGACGAGCGCGCGGTCACCGGAAGCGGGACCGCTCCGGGACACGCGAGGTGGCACGCAGGCGCAAGCCGGCGGTCGCGAGACCTTCGAAGGTGGTGACCTGGAAGCCGGGTGGTCCGGGTGGCTCGCTCAGGCGGTGGCAGCGGGCCGTGTGCGCGGTCAGGAGCGTCAGCATCGTCATGGCCAGAGCGGCTCCCTCGCAGCCGTGCGGCCCGGTGCCGAAGGAGAGGAACGCCCCGGGGTCCGCCGGCGAGCCCGAATCGTCGAGCCAGCGCTCGGGCCGGAACTCGTCCGGCTCGGCGTGTTCCCGTGCGTCCCGGTGCGCGGTGTAGGGGCAGACGAGAACGGTGGACCCGGCGTCGATGGTGTAGTCGGCGAGCTCGGTCTGCCGTGCGGTCCGCCGGGTCAGCAGCCAGCTCGGCGGGTGCAGCCGGAGCACCTCGCGTACCAGTGCCTGGGTGTACCGCAGGTCGTCGAGGTCGGCACTGGTCGTCGCGGCCGGGTCCGCGGGCAGCGAGGCGGCTTCGGCCGCGACCCGGTCCGCGGCCCGCGGGTGCCGGGCCAGGTGGAGCAGGATCCATCCCGCTGCCCGGGTGGGTGCCTCGAAGGTGGCGACGGTGATGCCCGGGAGGGTGTCGAGGACGGCCCCTTCCGGCAGCGGGCCGTAGCGGGCGGCGGGCTGGAGCATCTGCCCGAGCACGTCGTCGCCGAGCCGGCCCGACGAACGGCGTCGGCGGACGATGGGCCGCAAGGCCTCGGTGAAGGCGGCCTGTTGCCGTGTGCGGAACCGCCGTGCCGGTGTGGGGACCCACCGCGGCCATTCCCAGCGGGAGGGGCGTGCGAGCACTTCCCGGGCCAGGAAGAGCTGTGCGGCGAAGGGCAGCAGGGTCGGGGCGTCCTCGGAGAAGAGGTAGCGGACGCCGATCTCCGCCAGGGCGTGCCGGGCCGCGGGCAGGACCTCGACGTCCTGGCCCGTGGGCCACTGCTCAGCGAAGCGTGCGGCTCCGGGCGCGATCTCGCCGACCCGGGCCGCGACCGCCTGTGCGCGCAGGCCGCGCATGCGGGCGGCGTGGGCGTGCGCACGCTCCTCAGCCGTCGGCGCTCGGTTCGACCCCCTCAACGGCGGGAAGAGGGGCGAGGGCGCCTTGGGGAAGTCCTCCGCACGGCGCAGCACCGCTTCGCACGGTGCGGCCGTGGCGGCTACGTAGACACCCGGCTCCAGCTGCCAGACGTCCCCGCACTCGTCAGCGCCACGGCGTGCCACGGCCAGCCGGTCACGGCTCCAGGCTGCGAAGCCGCCCCCCGGCAGCCGCGGCGGCACATTCATCCGGCCCATGAGATCGTCCCCGACCTTCGCACCTGTCCTGGCCGATGTCGTCGGCAGCGCGGCTCAGAGCCGGCGGACGCCCGGGGCGCCCGCCGGGATGCCGTCAGCGGTCGTCACCGGCGTACGCGTCCCACTCGTGGGCCCCGTACGCGCCGTAGTGGCGGCTGAAGGACAGCTTGCCGAGCAGCTTGGCGATCATGATGCGCTCCTCTCGCCTGTCTGATCCCTTCCAGCCGAGGGTTCCGATGAACCCCCCAGCACCAGATGCCATATTCGCCATTTTCTCACACATGCCATATATGTCATATTCAGGGCATAAGCCGCGTGATCGAGGTCGATCCGCGCGGCGCTCGCCTGGTCCGCATGGTGGTCCGGTGCCATGATCAGGCTGTCGTCGGGCGTGGGTCCGGTGCGCAGGGGGGAGAAGCCGTGAAGCTGTATGTCGCCGTGCCTCTGGTCCTGTTGGCGCTGCTCATCGCCGCCTCCGGCGTTGCGGCGGTCACCAGCGGCTGGGTACTCCCCATGAACCGGCGCCATGTCCGTGCCCCGCGGACCTACGGCTGGGGTCAGCTGGCGGTGGCCTTCGCGCTGTGCTGGCAACTGGTCTTCGGGTTGCTGACCGGCCGCCGCCCCTCCGGTCACCACCGGAGACCTGACCCACCATCATGACGAGGAGACCGGCGAGGAGAAGCACGGCGCCGGAGAACACCGCTCCGTCCCGCCCGCACCGGCGTCGTACCGCATCGCACGGCGGCCCTCCCGATCCCTTCCGAGACCGGAGGCCACCCAGGCCCGAGGAGTTCGTGACCGATCCGCGGGTGGGCGAGCGGATCACGCTCGTCGCCGAGGAGCGCGGGCACGTCGTCGCGGCGGCCCGCCCGAAGCGGTACCGCGCCGACGAGGAGGCCGGCCCGCACCACCGGGACGCCGGCGAGACCGACTGGTTCCTCCGGCACCCGCCCGCATCCTTCCGGCCGGGGGGACCGAGCAGGCGGCCGACCCGCTGATGCGTGCCTGTCCGGCCTGCCTGGCCCGCTGCCGGGGCCGCGTCGGCGCGCCTGGCGGAGCCCTGCCCGCCCCGGTCGTGTACGGCCCGCCCCGACCCCGGCCGCACGTCCGGGACCTCTGCGAGCGCCCCGGATTCCGGCACACCGGGGACACGGCCGACCCGCCCGGGGCCGAGCCGTGCCCCGGAGCACGGTCGAGCGCACGCCGGGGGAGTGCGGCACCCGCTTCACCGCCCCCACGGACGCGGGCATCGTCGGCTACGTCGAGGCCGGCATCTCCCTGGCCCGCCCCGAACGCCACGCGCGCGGCGCCGGCCGGGCCGACATCGCCGACCCGCACGTCGAGCCCGTGGGCCACGCCGCCGACCGGCTGCGGCTGTCCGTGCGGGACGGACCGGGTGCCGGCCTGCGAGCCCGCCGAGGACACGACCGCGATCGAACGCCTCCTCGACGCGGGCTTCCACGAACCGACCCGCACGGACCGACCCGCACGGACCGCGGCTGGGAACACCAGCCCCGCCGCCCGACCCGCCCCGTACCCGTCGGTCGTCCTAGATCCCCGGCCGGTACCGCAGTGGATGGTCCGACGGGACCTCCACCAGGACGATCGGGGTGCCGTCCGGATCGGCGATCCACATCTCGGCCAGGCCCCACGGCTCCCGCACCGGTGGCCGGACGATCTCGACGCCCCGCGCCCGCAGTTCCTCGCCCGCGGCCTTCACGTCCTCGACCTGCAACCACAGCCGGACCGCGGGCGAGGGCGGGCCCTCGGACCGGCCGGACACCTCCAGGAAGCCGCCGCCGAGGAAGTAGACCGTGCCGCGTTCGGGGCCGGTACCGAACTCGCGGTAGACGGACAGCCCCAGCTGCTCGCCGTAGAAGGCGCGGGAGCGCTCGGGGTCGGTGGGCCGGAGCAGGATCCGGCTGCTGAGTACATGCACCATGCGGGGGGAGCCTAGCGGCAGGGTTACTCTCGTCCGTGGCTCAGCCACGCCCGAGATCGGAGACCGCACCATGGACACCCTCGCCACCGGACTCGCCTTCCGGGATGCCACCGACGCCGACGTCGACGCCCTCGTCGCGCTGATCGAGTCGGCGTACCGGGGGGACAGCAGCCGGGCCGGGTGGACCACCGAGGCGGACCTCCTGGAGGGGCAGCGGACCGATCCGCAGGGCGTGCTGGAGGTGATCAAGGCCCCCGGGAGCCGGCTGCTGGCCGTCGAGCGGGACGGTCGTATCGTCGCCTGCTGCCAGCTGGAACACCGTGGCGCCCACGCCTACTTCGGCATGTTCGCGGTCAGCCCCGCCGTGCAGGGCGCGGGCCTCGGCAAGACCGTCATGGCGGAGGCCGAGCGCCTGGCCCGGGAGACCTGGGGCGTCACCGAGATGCAGATGACGGTGATCTCCCAGCGGGAGGACCTGATCGCCTGGTACGAGCGCCGCGGCTACCGCCGTACGGGCCGGACGCAGCCGTTCCCGTACGGCGACGAGCGCTTCGGCGTTCCGCGCCGCGCCGACCTGCGGTTCGAGGTGTTGGTCAAGCCGCTGGTGTGACGTCGTGGCAGGCGTCCGGGCGCGGGCCCGGACGCCTGGGTCACGCGGTGAAGCGGCCCGTGCGCTTGATCTCGGGATAGTCGGTCGTCGCCCCGTCCAGCTCCAGGGCGCGGACCAGCCGCAGCTGGTCCTGTGTGTTGACCACCCAGCCGACGATCCGCAGCCCGGAAGCGCGCGCGTGCTCGACGATCTCCAGGGTGAGCCGGCGGATGTCGAGACACACGGTGGCGGCACCCACGGCGACGGCTCGGTCCACCACGTCGGTGCCGTACCGGCTCGCGACCAGCGCGGTGCGCACGCCCGGCACCAGCCGCGCGATCTCGGCGACCGCCTCGTCGTGGAACGAGGACACCTCGATCCGCGCGGTCAGGTCACGCGCGTGCATCACCTCGGCCAGTGCCCGCGCCGCCGCGACATCCTTGATCCCGGCCTGCAACGGCGTGTCCACCGCCTCCAGGACCTCCTCGAACACCGGCACCCGCTCGCCGCGGCCCGCGTCCAGGGCGCGCAGCTCCGCAAGGGTCTTCTCGGCGACCGGTCCCGAGCCGTCGGTCGTACGGTCCACCTCTGCGTCGTGCATGACGACCAGGGCGCCGTCCTTGCTGAGATGCAGATCGAGTTCGATCAGGTCCAGGCCGGCCTGCTGCGCGGCGACGAAGGAACGAAGGGTGTTCTCGGGCTCGACGCCCATGACACCGCGGTGACCGATGGTAAGGAAGTTCAAGGTTCAACTCGCTTCCGTCGACGGCGGCTCGGGGACGCGCGGACCGACGGCCCCCGTACCGGACGTCGTCGTCCACGCGGCAGGCTCGCAGCCTAGTGGCCGGGCCGCGCGTTGAACCCGTGGCTGCACCGGGCATCCGGCGCCCGGACGGCCGCCCGCCGGCCGGTATCCATCGGATCATGACCTCCCCCGGCTCGCATGTTGTCGCCGAAGTGAGCGTCGTCACGGTTTACGACAGGAAAAACATCTGTGACCAAGGGGGTGGACAGAATAATTTCCCGATCCCGGTCTTGCTGAGAGAAACCGGGTATGCATACGGTGTCCATACGCGAGGTTCTCCTGTGGAGGATGGGACATGACGGAAATTCTTGTGCAGTCGGGTGCGGAGGACCAGGTTTCTTCGCTGACCAGGGTGGTGGAGCACCCGGCCTGGCCCGTGCTCAAGGATGCCGTGGAGCACATCCGGCCATGGCAGTCGAAGGACGGATCGATCGACTTCGACGCCGAGGGCGCCCCGGAGCGGGCCGACGCCGTCGCGGCCGTCGAGCGTGTCGCCGGCGCGGTCGAGCAGCTCTCCCCGCTCCTCCCGCATGACGCCGCCTACCACCAGGCGCTGGTGAAGGACCTCCGCCGCTGGGCCGAGGGCGGGTTCCAGGTGCCGGACTTCCTGGACTCCCTGCTGGTCTTCAACCCGGCCGCGAACCGCGCCGACGGCCTCCAGCACCTCGTCGTCTTCCCGATGTACACGCAGAACGGCAACCCGGACCGCAACCTGGAGGCGGTCGTGCTGCGCATGGTCTGGCCGGACTGGCTGGCCGAGCTGGAGCGCACCCGGTACGACAACCCGCTCTTCTGCGGTATCACCTTCGAGGACTTCACCTCGGGCTACGACACCAACTCCGCCGTTCTCTTCCCGGAGACGATCGCCGTCCGCGAGGCGCCGGAACGTTTCTCCTGGGGTGGCATCTTCTGCGACCGCGAGGCCGCCCGCTTCCGCCGCGTGACCGAGGCCGCCGTCGGCCTCCTGGGTCTTCAGCTGCCCGAGGACATCGCCGCGATGGTCCACGACCAGAAGCGCTGCGAAGAGGCCTTCGTGCTGTGGGACATGGTCCACGACCGCACCCACAGCCACGGCGACCTGCCGTTCGACCCCTTCATGATCAAGCAGCGCCAGCCGTTCTGGATGTACGGCCTGGAGGAGCTGCGCTGTGACCTCACCGCCTTCAAGGAGGCCGTCAAGCTCCAGGCGGACGGCGTCCCGCAGGCCCGTGACGTGCAGTACGCGGTCCTCTTCGACCGCATGTTCCGCTTCCCGGTCACCGGCGACCGCAACCGCAACTACGACGGCCTCGGCGGCCAGCTGCTCTTCGCCTACCTGCACCGGCACGACGTCGTCCGCTGGACCGACAACAAGCTCTCCATCGACTGGGAGCGCGCTCCGCAGGTCACCAACCAGCTGTGCGCCGAGATAGAGAAGCTCTACCGGGACGGCATCGACCGCCCGAAGCTGGTGCACTGGTTCGCCGGCTACCAGCTGGTCTCCACCTACCTCGCCCCGCACCCCGGCTCCAAGTGGGCCAAGGGTCCGGACGCCCTGGACCTGACCCAGCCCCCGCGCAAACTCGTGGACGACGTGCTTCCGGACGAGTTTCCGCTGAGCATGTTCTATGAGGCGCTGTCCAAGAAGCTGAAGAATGTGATCGCCTCGACGAAGGGCATCACGGCGGACACCGCCGAGCGGATCGCCGCGTGAGCGACCGCGTCCGGAACACTGCTCAAAAGGGGAAGAACATGGTGGGGAACGGGTCTCTCAGCGGTGCGGTGATCGCGGTGGCGGGCGCGGGCGGACCCGCCGGGCACGCGACGCTGATCCGGCTCGCCGAGGCGGGTGCCGTCGTCGTCGGCGCGGACAACAACCCGGAGCGGCTGGCGGAGTCCGTGGACGCGGCCCGCTACGCCCGCGGCGGCGCCGTAGTCACCGGCGAGACCGTGGACCTGCTCGACCTGCGCTCGGTCCGCGACTGGGCCGCGCGCATCGAGAAGGAGCACGGCCGGATCGACGGTCTGGTCCACCTGGTCGGCGGCTGGCGCGGCAGCGCGACCTTCGCCGAGACCGACCTGGCCGACTGGGACCTGCTGGAGAAGCTGCTCATCCGCACCGTCCAGCACACCTCGCTCGCCTTCTTCGACGCCCTGCAACGCAGCGACCGCGGCCGGTACCTGCTCATCAGCGCGGCCGGGGCGTCCAAGCCGACGGCCGGCAACGCGGCGTACTCCGCGGCCAAGGCCGCCGCCGAGGCGTGGACCCTCGCCATGGCCGACGGCTTCCGCAAGGCGGGGGGCGAGCAGGGCCCCCACTCGGCGGCTGCCATCCTGGTGGTCAAGGCGCTGGTGCACGACGCGATGCGCGCCGAACGCCCCAACGCGAAGTTCGCGGGCTTCACGGACGTCAAGGACCTGGCCGAGGCCATCGAAGGCGTCTGGAACAAGCCCGCCGCGGAAGTGAACGGAAACCGTCTGTGGCTGACCGAGAAGCCGTGAACCCTCCGAAGACCGACGCGCGTCGCCACCACGACCCGCAGGTCCGCGGTTTCGCCAGTGACAACTACGCCGGCGCCCACCCGGAGGTGCTGGCCGCCCTGGCCCTGGCCAACGGCGGCCATCAGGTGGCGTACGGCGAGGACGACTACACCGAGAACCTCCAGCGGATCATCCGGAGCCACTTCGGGGCCACCGCCGAGGCATTCCCGGTCTTCAACGGCACCGGCGCGAACGTCGTCGCGCTCCAGGCGGTCACCGACCGCTGGGGCGCGGTGATCTGCGCCGAGAGCGCCCACATCAACGTGGACGAGGGCGGTGCGCCCGAGCGCATGGGCGGGCTCAAACTGCTCACCGTGCCCACGCCGGACGGCAAGCTCACGCCCGAGCTGATCGACCGGCAGGCCTGGGGCTGGGAGGACGAGCACCGGGCGATGCCCCAGGTCGTGTCGATCACCCAGAGCACCGAGCTGGGCACCCTCTACACGCCCGAGGAGATCCGCGCGATCTGCGAGCACGCCCACGCGCACGGCATGAAGGTGCACCTGGACGGCTCCCGGATAGCCAACGCCGCCGCCTCCCTGAACGTGCCCATGCGGACGTTCACCAACGCGGTCGGCGTCGACATCCTCTCCCTGGGCGGGACGAAGAACGGCGCCGTGTTCGGCGAGGCGGTCGTCGTGCTCAACCAGGACGCGGTGCGGCAGATGAAGCACCTGCGGAAGATGTCGATGCAGCTGGCCTCCAAGATGCGCTTCGTCTCCGTGCAGCTGGAGGCGCTCCTCGCCAAGGACCTGTGGCTGCGCAATGCCCGGCACGCCAACGACATGGCCCAGCGGCTCGCCGAGGGCGTCCGCGCGGTGCACGGCGTGGAGATCCTCTACCCGGTGCAGGCCAACGGTGTCTTCGCCAAGCTGCCGCACGACGTGAGCGAGCGGCTCCAGAAGCGGTTCCGCTTCTACTTCTGGGACGAGGGCGCCGGGGTGGTGCGCTGGATGTGCTCCTTCGACACCACCGAGGACGACGTCGACATGTTCGTGGCGGCCCTGAAGGAGGAGATGGCGCGCTAGCCGTCGATTCTCCCTCCCACTCTGCATAGGTATGCGATCACTCGAAAGTCCATTGACTCTCGCGTGATCGCGTTCCTATGCTCTGCGGGCATGGAGCTCACCCAGGACGTCGCCGACCTGTCCGCCTACCTGGCCGCTGATGAGGCCATCGACCACCATCATCCGGTGGTCCGGGAGACCGCCGCCCGCCTGGCGACTGAAGTCGCCGACTCGTATGAATATGCGCGGGTCGCCTATGAATACGTCCGGGACGCCATCCCGCACTCCCAGGACTCCGGCGACCTCCGGGTCACCTGGCGCGCCTCCGACGTGCTGGCCCTCGGTACGGGCATCTGCTACGCCAAGTCCCACGCCCTGGTCGCCCTGCTGCGGGCCGAGGACATCCCGGCCGCCCTGTGCTACCAGCGGCTGGCGGACGGCGAGGGCGGGCACGTGGTCCACGGTCTGGCCGCCGTCCGCTTCCGCGGTGCCTGGCACCGGCAGGACCCCCGCGGCAACAAGCCGGGTGTCGACGCCCGGTTCTCGCTGGAGGGCGAGCGGCTGGCGTGGACCGCGGACCCCTCGTCCGGCGAGACGGACCATCCCGTGCTGTACGCCGCACCACATCCGGCCGTTCTCGCTGCCCTGCGGGCCGCACCCGACCGGCCGTACCTGTGGAAGACGCTCCCCGGCACCCTCTGAGACGGGACGGATGGCCTGTGCGATCGAGAGTGCCGTATCGTCAACGGGTCCGGCAGCCAGGCGAGTTCGGCTCTGCGGGACGACGTCGCCCGCCGCCCCGCCGCCCGCCTGTCCGGGCGTGCGCCGCACGAGGTCCGCACCTGTCCGCCTGGCGCGAGGTGCACACCGCCTCGGGCGCCCGATCCCCGATCGGCCTGCTCGTGGACCCGTACGTCGCCATCAGCGTGGCCTCCGCCTTCGTCCTGTGCCGGTCGAGGAGGCCCGCGTCGCTGCCACCGAACTCCCCGCACTCCTGGAGAGGTTCAGCCCCGGCGCACGCATCGAGGTGCGTGAGCCGGTCGGGGGGAGCGCCGGCTGGGGATCGGGCGACGGCCTGTCGTGACCTCCTTGGTCCGCGGGCGCCGGGCCGGCCGCAGGCCTCAGTGTGCCTCGGCCGCGGCCGTGCGCAGTTCCTCGGTCGTCGGCGCCGTGCCGCCCAGGTGGGTGGGGAGCCACCAGGTGTCCTCGGGGCCCTTGGGGCGGCCCGGGTACGCGCGCTGGGCGGCGTCCAGGAGCTCCTGGACGCGTTCGCGCAGGCGGCGGGTGATCGCGCCGGCGTACTGGTCGCGCGGTGCTTCCACCGGCTCGCCGACGCGGACGGTGACGGGCAGGTGGTTGCGCTTGAAGTTGCGGGGATGGCCCTTGGTCCACAGCCGCTGCGTGCCCCACACCGCCATCGGGACCAGCGGGACGCCCGCCTCCTGGGCCAGGCGGGCCGCGCCCGACTTGAAGCTCTTCAGCGTGAAGGACTGCGAGATCGTCGCCTCCGGGAACACCCCGATGACCTCACCGGAGCGCAGCGAGTCCAGCGCGTGCGCGTACGCCGCGTCGCCCTGGTTGCGGTCCACCGGGATGTGCTTCATGCCCCGCATCAGCGGCCCGGAGACCTTGTGCCGGAAGACCGACTCCTTCGCCATGAACCGCACCAGACGCTTCTGCGGCAGCGCGGCCAGGCCGTTGAAGATGAAGTCCAGATAGCTGATGTGATTGCTCACCAGCACCGCGCCGCCCGCGCGCGGGATGTTCTCCGACCCCTGGCAGTCGATCCGCAGATCCCAGACCTTGAACATCGTCTTGGCGAAACCGATGACGGGACGGTAGACCAACTCTGCCATGGGCGGGGTGGACCCTTTCTGCTCTGCTCGGGAAAGGGGCTCCCGGCGGGAAAGTTACGCAGCCGTAGGTTTACGGCGTCTCGCAGATCGTGCCCGAAGAACGGACGGGGGGCCAGTCCTGGTGCCCCGCGGCGGCGAGATCCTCGTCACGTCGGCCTACATCCCACCGTGGATCCTCATGTCCCCTTACTCCATACGTGTCCTCGTTCCCCGAGGAGGAGAAGACATGCCGGACCGTGACGGCGGCCGCCGCGTCCGGCACGGCCCGGGAATCTTTGCGGTCCCCGGAACGCTTCTGTGTGGATGACCGGCGGTGTGCCGGGCGGTGCTCGCGGCGGCGGGCGCCCGGGCGGAGCCGTACGAGCGGCGGAAGGGGAGAACGCGGGTGCGCGGGCACGAAGACGGCAGGCGGCTCGGTGCGGCCGAACTCGGCGGCGAACTGGGGGAGCGCGCCACGCTCGTACAGTTCTCCAGTGCCTTCTGCGCTCCCTGCCGGGCCACCCGGCGGGTCCTCGCCGAAGTCGCCGCGATGGTCCCGGGCGTGACCCACGTCGAGGTCGACGCGGAGGCGTACCTGGACCTCGTACGCGAACTGGAGATCCTCAAGACACCCACCGTCCTGGTCCTCGACGCCGCCGGACGGGTGGTGCGGCGCGCCGCCGGACAGCCGCGCAAGGCCGACGTCATCGCCGCCCTCGGGGAGGCCGTGTGAGCGGGTGTCAGGGACGGTGGGACATCTTCCAGATCCCGGAACCGGCTTGACTGTACGCGCCACCTATCGTCAGCCTGACCGTATGCCGACCGAAGTCCTTCTCTACGGCCGGGTCCACGTCGACCTGGCCCGCACCGCGAGCGCGTGCTGTCCGGGCCGTTGAGCTGCCACGGACCCACGCCCCGACTTTCGCAGAAGGACAGTTCCATGACGGCCACGCCCGACCTCGGCACCGCCCGGCTCGCCTCCCCCGACCTGCTGCGCTCCACCTTCCGCCGGCATGCCGCCGGTGTGGCGGTGATCACCGCGCGCGGCGCCTCCGGCCCGGTCGGCTTCACCGCCACCTCCCTGGCCTCCGTCTCCGCCGACCCGCCCCTGGTCTCCTTCGGCATCGGTACCGGAGCCTCGAGCTGGCCCGCGGTGGCCGAGGCCGGCCATGTCGGCGTGCACATACTCGGCGAGCACCAGAGCGAGCTGGCGGCCACCTTCGCCCGCAGCGGTGCCGACCGCTTCGGCGCGCCCACCGTCTGGCGGGAGGGCCCGGAGGGCGTCCCGGTGCTGGACGGCGTGCTCGCCTGGCTGGTGTGCCGGATCGTCGGGCGGGTCCCGGCCGGTGATCACCGGATCGTGCTCGCCGAGGTGGTCCTCGGCGACCCCTCGGGCGCCGGTCGCCCGCTCCTCTACCACCAGGGCCGCTTCAACGGCCTGCGGGATTGATCACGCCCTGACCGTGCCGCCCCCTCCTGCGAGGCCGTCGAGTTCCGGTTACGCTGCGTTGCGAAGGTCACAGTTCAAAGCGCTTGCTTAGCGGGCATGGACTAGGTGTACTGGCGAGTAATATTTCGTTCGGAGCGTGCGGACGCCCCGACCGGGATCGCCCGCTTGAGGCGCCTATGCTGCCTGCAAGAGGCAGCCCGAAATGACGATGCAGTAGGAGAGCCGGCGTGAGCTTGAGGATCGTTGTCACTGTGAAGTACGTGCCCGACGCCACTGGCGACCGGCACTTCGCCGATGACCTGACCGTCGACCGCGACGACGTGGACGGTCTGCTCTCCGAGCTGGACGAGTACGCGGTCGAGCAGGCCCTCCAGATCGCGGAAGACCGCCGGGACCAGGGGGACGACGCCGAGGTCACCGTCCTGACGGTCGGCCCCGAGGATGCCAAGGACGCGCTCCGCAAGGCCCTCTCGATGGGTGCCGACAAGGCCATCCACGTCGAGGACGACGACCTGCACGGCACCGACGCCATCGGCACCTCCCTGGTCCTGGCCAAGGCCGTCGAGAAGGCCGGCTACGACCTGGTCATCTCCGGCATGGCCTCCACCGACGGCACCATGGGTGTCGTCCCGGCGCTGGTCGCCGAGCGCCTCGGCGTCCCCCAGGTCACCCTGCTGTCCGAGGTCTCCGTCGAGGACGGCACGGTCAAGGGCCGCCGCGACGGTGACGCCGCCTCGGAGCAGCTTGAGGCGCAGCTCCCGGCCGTCGTCTCCGTCACCGACCAGTCGGGCGAGGCCCGCTACCCGTCCTTCAAGGGCATCATGGCGGCCAAGAAGAAGCCGGTGGAGTCCTGGGACCTGTCCGACCTCGACATCGAGGCCGAGGAGGTCGGCCTGGACGGCGCGTTCACCAAGGTCGAGGCCGCGACCGAGCGTCCGGCCCGCACGGCCGGCACCATCGTCAAGGACGAGGGCGAGGGCGGCAAGCAGCTCGCTGAGTTCCTCGCGGGCCAGAAGTTCATCTGAGGCCCGCCCCCGCTGACCGCCCCTCAACTTCGTTTCGCAGGAGAGCAATCCCATGGCTGAAGTCCTCGTCTACGTCGACCACGTGGACGGTGCCGTCCGCAAGCCCACCCTGGAGCTGCTGACCCTGGCCCGCCGCCTCGGCGAGCCCGTCGCCGTCGCGCTCGGCAACGGCGCCGCCGACACCGCCGCCACGCTCGCCGAGCACGGCGCGGTGAAGGTCCTCACCCACGACGCGTCCGAGTACGCCGAGTACCTGGTCGTGCCGAAGGTGGACGCCCTTCAGGCCGCCTACGAGGCCGCCTCCCCGGCCGCCGTGCTGGTGCCGTCCTCCGCCGAGGGCAAGGAGATCGCCGCCCGCCTGGCGCTGCGCATCGGCTCCGGCATCATCACCGACGCCGTCGACCTGGAGGCCGGCGACGAGGGCCCGGTGGCCACCCAGTCGGTGTTCGCCGCGTCCTTCACCACCAAGTCCCGCGTCATCAAGGGCACCCCGGTCATCACGGTCAAGCCGAACTCGGCCGCCGTCGAGGCCGCCCCGGCCGCGGGCGCGGTCGAGGCCCTGTCCGTGACCTTCTCGGACAAGGCGACCGGCACGAAGATCACCGGCCGTACGCCGCGTGAGTCGACGGGCCGCCCGGAGCTCACCGAGGCCGCCATCGTGGTCTCCGGTGGCCGCGGTGTGAACGGCGCCGAGAACTTCTCGATCATCGAGGCCCTCGCGGACCAGCTCGGCGCGGCCGTCGGTGCCTCGCGTGCCGCCGTCGACGCCGGCTGGTACCCGCACACCAACCAGGTGGGCCAGACCGGTAAGTCGGTCTCGCCGCAGCTCTACATCGCCAACGGCATCTCCGGTGCGATCCAGCACCGTGCCGGCATGCAGACCTCGAAGACGATCGTGGCCGTCAACAAGGACGCCGAGGCCCCGATCTTCGAGCTGGTCGACTTCGGTGTGGTCGGCGACCTGTTCGACGTCGTCCCGCAGCTGACCGAGGAGATCAAGGCCCGCAAGGGCTGAGTCCGCCCAGGGCGCGCCCGAGGCCCCGGTGACCGACCCGGTCACCGGGGCCTCGGTGCATCCTGGTGCCGGCGGGCGGGCGCGGGCGGCCAGGGTCCGGACGGGGTGTTGACCCGTGAGAATCACCCGGATAACTTCATTCTACGGATTGTTGATTCCGTAGAGCGGAAACTTGGAGGGTGTGGGATGGGTCAGCAGGAGAAGGTGGCGACGAGCCTCGCGGGTGCCGTCAGCGAGGAGATCAGCGCCTCCCTCGCACCGGTCGACGCGGAGCTGGAACGCCGCTACCCCGGGGACCCCGGCACCCGGCAGCCCGTCCACACCGTGTACGTCCCCGGGGACGCCTTCGCCGCCGGCACCCTTCGCTCCTGGGGCGACCAGGCGCTCGCCCTGCTCGACGAACACGCCCCCGACGCCGCCTCCTTCGCGGCGGTCCTCGGCCTGTCCGACGAACTGGCCGAGCCGGTCCACTCCCGCGTCCGCGCCAAGCTGGAGCGCGAGCCCGTCGAGGACCTGCGCGTCGACTTCGAGGACGGCTACGGCCCCCGGCCCGACGCCGAGGAGGACGTAACGGCCGCCCGCGCGGCCCGGCTGATCGCCGAGGCGTACGCGAACGGCACGGCCGCGCCGTACATGGGCATCCGCATGAAGTGCATGGAGGCCGCCGTACGCGACCGGGGCATCCGGACCCTCGACGTCTTCCTCACCGGCCTCGTTCAGGCCGGCGGCCTGCCCGAGGGCCTGGTCCTCACCCTGCCCAAGGTCACCTACCCCGAGCAGGTCGGCGCCTTCGTCCGGCTCCTGGAGGCATTCGAGAAGGCGCACGGCCTGGACGCCGGACGCCTGGGCTTCGAGATCCAGATCGAGACCAGCCAGGCCATCCTCGCCGCCGACGGCACCGCCACCGTCGCCCGCATGATCCAGGCCGCCGAGGGCCGCGCCACCGGGCTGCACTACGGCACCTTCGACTACAGCGCCTGCCTCGGCGTCTCCGCCGCCCACCAGGCCAGCGACCACCCGGCCGCCGACCACGCCAAGGCGGTCATGCAGGTCGCGGCGGCCGGCACCGGCGTCCGGGTGTCCGACGGCTCCACCAACGTCCTCCCCGTCGGCCCGACCGCCAAGGTCCACGACGCCTGGCGCCTGCACTACGGCCTCACCCGCCGCGCCCTCGCCCGCGCCTACTACCAGGGCTGGGACATGCACCCCGGTCACCTCCCCACCCGCTACGCGGCGGTCTTCGCCTTCTACCGCGAGGGGTTGGAGCAGGCGGCGGCCCGCCTCGCCCGGTACGCCAACCGGGCCGGCGGCGACGTCATGGACGAGCCCGCCACGGCCAAGGCCCTCAGCGGCTACCTGCTGCGCGGCCTGGACTGCGGTGCCCTCGACCTCCCCGAGGTCACCCGCCTCACCGGCCTGACCCGCACCGACCTGGAGAGCTTCGCGTCCCCCCGCCGCGGCGACCTGACGGCGTCCGCGCAGTAGCGAGGGGCCATGCGGGGGAGGAGGGCGTCCGGCGACCGGGCCCCTCCTCCCGGGCTGCGGGGCTCCGTCCAGGCATACGGCTGCGAGACCCGCCGCAGGTACCCCCCTCAGACCGCCGGTGGCAGTTCGCCCGAGCCGCGGGTGACCAGACGGGTCGGCAGTTCGATGCGTTCGGGGGCGAGGAGGGTGCCGTCGAGCTGGCGGAAGAGGCGCTCGGCGGCGGTGCGGCCGAGGGCCGCCGCGTCCTGCGCGACGACCGTGACGCCGGGCTGGAGCAGGTCGGCCAGCTCGATGTCGTCGAAGCCGACGAGCGCGACCGGGCGGGACTGCTCGGCGAGGACCCGGATCACGGTGACCGTCACCCGGTTGTTGCCGGCGAAGATCGCGGTCACCGGGTCGGCTCCGGACAGCATCTCCTCCGTCGCCCGGCGCACCCGCTCCGGGTTCGTCGCGCCGAGGGACATCCAGCGCTCCTCGACGGCTATGCCCGCGTCCTCCATGGCCGCCCGGTAGCCGCGCAGCCGCTCCGCCGCGGTGTGGATGCGGGGCATGTCGCCGATGAACCCGATCCGGCGGTGGCCGTGCGCGATGAGGTGGGCGACCCCGCCGCGGGCGCCGCCGTAGTTGTCGGACAGCACGACGTCCGCGTCGATCCGTCCGGCCGGGCGGTCCACGAACACGGTCGCCACACCCGCCCTGATCTCCGGCTCCAGATAGCGGTGGTCGTCCCCGGCCGGGATCACCACCAGACCGTCCACCCGGCGCGCGCACAGCGCCAGCGCCAGCTCCTGCTCCCGCTCGGGGTCCTCGGCGCTGGAGCCGTTGATCAGCAGGGCGCCGTGCGCGCGGGCCACCTCCTCGACGGCGCGGCTGAGCGGGCCGTAGAACGGGTCCGCGAGATCCTCCAGCACCAGGCCGATGCTGGCCGTCCGGCCCTTGCGCAGCACCCGGGCGCTGTCGTTGCGGCGGAAGCCGAGCGCCTCGATCGCCTCCTGCACCCGGCGCTCGGTGTCCGGGGTGACCCCGGGTTCACCGTTGACCACCCGGGAGACCGTCTTCAGCCCGACCCCGGCGCGCGCCGCCACGTCCTTCATCGTCGGCCGGTTGCCGTACCGGTTTCCGGGGAGGCGGTCTGCGCGGCGGCTGGTCTCGGGCACGATGCGTCTGTCCTGTCTCTCGTCCGTCCACGGGGGTGGTGCGCGGACCGTGGGCTTGTATGAGGATGTGGCGTCGAGCATAGAGCCTGGACAACGTTGTCAGAAGCGCGAGAGACTGTCCACCGCTGTCTCCGGCCTGCGCCCCACCGCTTGACCGGCCTGCCTCTCTTTGGTTTTTTCAAGCTTGAACGGGGAGATCTGACTCTGATGCATACCGACCTCGTGGCGGCCCTGGACATCGGCGGCACCAAGATCGCCGGCGCGCTGGTGGACGGCGGCGGCCGGATCCTGGCCAGGGCCCAGCGCGCCACGCCCGCCCAGCAGGACGGCGAAACGGTCATGCGGGCCGTGACGGAGGTGCTCGGCGACCTCGCCGGGTCGCCCCTGTGGGAACGCGCGGGCTCGATCGGCATCGGCAGCGCCGGGCCGGTCGACGCCTCCGCGGGCACCGTGAGCCCGGTGAACGTGCCGGGCTGGCGCGACTTCCCACTGGTGGACCGGGTGCGTACGGTCACCGGGGGCCTGCCGGTGGAGCTGATCGGCGACGGTGTCGCGATCACCGCGGCCGAGCACTGGCAGGGCGCCGCACGCGGTCACGACAACGCGCTGTGCATGGTGGTCTCGACGGGGGTCGGCGGTGGCCTGGTGCTGGGCGGACGCCTGCATCCCGGTCCGACCGGCAACGCCGGGCACATCGGCCACATCAGCGTCGATCTGGACGGTGATCCCTGCCCGTGCGGCTCGCGTGGCTGCGTGGAGCGGATCGCCAGCGGCCCGAACATCGCCCGCCGGGCGCTGGAACACGGCTGGCGCCCCGGGCCGGACGGTGACACCTCGGCCGCCGCGGTGGCCGCCGCCGCCCGCGCGGGCGACCCGGTGGCCGTGGCCTCCTTCGAGCGGGCTGCGCAGGCGCTCGCCGCCGGTATCGCGGCCACCGCGACCCTGGTCGAGATCGACATCGCGGTGATCGGCGGGGGCGTCGGCAAGGCGGGCGACGTCCTGTTCACGCCCCTGCGCAAGGCCCTCACCGACTACGCGACCCTGTCCTTCGTGCGGCACCTCACCGTCGTGCCCGCGCAGATGGGCACCGACGCGGGGCTGGTCGGCGCGGCTGCGGCGGCCCTGATCCGCACCCCGGACGCGACGGCGGCGAGCCGCTAGGGTTCGCCGGTTCCGGCGGCGGGGCGGGCCAGGGGCTCGCCGGATCAGGCAGACGACCCGGCGAAGCCCCGGCCCCGGCTCCCGGTGAAGCCGCGGACCCGGCTCCGGGCGGGCCCGGAGCCGAGCCCCGGGGGTCAGCAGGTGAGGCGGGCGTCCGCCCAGTCCGCGTGGTCCGAGTCGACGCCGTCGCCGCCGTCGGTGACCACCAGCCGGACCACCTGGGCGCCGGTGACGTCGGCGGTGAGCGACTGGGCGGGCATCGCGTTGGTGAGGACGCCGGTGGACGCGGCCTTCGTGCCGTCCGCCCAGATCTCGAAGGCGACGGTGCCCTTCGTGCCCTTCTCGTCGTCCACGCCGACCTCCGCGGTGACCTTCTCGCAGGCCTCGCCGGTGTAGAAGGAGATGTCGCTGAGCGCGTGGACGCCGAGCCCCTTGGCGTACACCGTCCCGCCGATGGTGAGCGGATTCCCGTCACCGGCGGCGCTCTCCCCGTTGCTGGTGTTCCGCTCCACCGGCCCCCAGCCGCTGGTCGCCGACAGCCACGGCAGATCGCCGAGGTACGACGTCCCGGCGGGCGGCGGCACGACGACGGACGCGGTCAGCGGAAGGGTGCTGGTGACCGGTGTGCCGGACGGCGAGCGGTAGTTCGTCGTGAGCGTGAGGCCGTAGGAGCCGGTCGGGGTGCCGGACGGCGCGGTCACCCGCCAGCCGGTGCGCAGCGTCCCGCCGGGGGCGAGCGTGGCGGCCGAGGTCGCCGAGGTGGGCCGTACCGTCCAGCCGGCGGGGCCGGTCAGCGACACGGAGACCCGTCGCGCGGGTGTCCGGCCGAGGTCGGTGACGGTGCTGGTGAGCGTGGCCGGCTCGGCCGCCTCCAGCAACGTGCTGCCGTCCAGGCCGAGTTCGACGGCCGGCGGGTGGGTGGCCCAGCGCGGGTCGCCCGCGACGCGCAGCAGGACCGTGCCGTGCGCCGGGACGGTGGCGGCGATGGTGCCGGCGGTGTTGTACGTGCGGTGCTGCCACAGGTCGCGCAGGGCGTAGGCGTCGGCGTCCGGCAGGCCGACGGCACGCGCGCTGGTGGCGATCCGCTGGGCGGTGCCGGACTCGTTGAAGAGGGCCACCGCGCGGCTGCCGTCCTTCATCTCCTTGGCGACGACCCAGCGCCCGCCCCCGGAGGAGACGACGGTGCCCTGCTTGCCGAGCGGGTCCTGGTCGACGGCGATGACCTCCTTGTTGCCCAGGATGTCGTAGGTCGCCGGGGATGCCTTGCGCAGGTCGGTGCCGATGAGCAGGGGCGCGGCCATGACCGACCAGAGCGAGAAGTGCGAGCGGTACTCGGTGTCCGTCATGCCGCCGTTGCCGACCTCCAGCATGTCGGGGTCGTTCCAGTGCCCGGGGCCGGCGTACGGCGCGAGCGGGAGGTTCTGCTTCAGGATCGACAGCATCGAACTCCAGCTGTCGCTGATGTCACCGGTGGTCCGCCACAGGTGGCCGACGTCCGAGGCCCACTCCCAGGGCTTGTTCTGGCCCCACTCGCAGATGCTGTAGACGATGGGCCGCCCGGTCGCCTCCAGCGCGTCCCGCATGGTCCGGTAGCGCTGCTGGGCGTCCACGCCCTGGTTGTTGCAGTTGTCGTACTTCAGGTAGTCCACGCCCCAGTCGGCGAACTGCCGCGCGTCGCTGTACTCGTGGCCCAGGGCGCCCGGGAAGCCCGTGCTGTCGCAGGTCTTGGTGCCGGCGCTGGTGTAGATGCCGAGCTTGAGCCCCTTGGCGTGGACGTAGTCCGCGACCGCCTTGATCCCGTCCGGGAAGCGGGCGGGGTCGGGCACCAGCTTGCCGTTCGCGTCACGGTCCGGCAGGGCCCAGCAGTCGTCCAGGTTGACGTACTGGTAGCCCGCGTCCTTCAGGCCCTTCTCCACGAACAGGTCCGCGATGCCCTCGACCATGGACGCGTTGAACTCGGCGCGGCAGTGGGTGGAGTTCCAGTTGTTGAAGCCCATCGGCGGGGTGAGGGCGAGCCCGTCGGCGAGGGCGGGCGCGGCGGGGGTCTCGGCGGGGGCCGCCAGGGCGGGGGCGGCGAGGCCCGCCGCGCACAGCAGGCCGGCGGTGAGCGCTCCGGCCACTCTTCGGCGCGTGGTGCGGGTCGTGCGGGTGTGAGGGTGACGCATCGTTGACGTTCCTCCGACTCGCGAAACCGGGATGACTGCATGTACGCGTCATCGGTGCGCGTTTACGGTAGGACCTGTCTGACTGTGTTGGAAGAGGGCTGCCAGATGTTCAGGTGTGTTCGCTTGGGAGGGGGCCGCGGTCTGGTGTGCACGAGCCGCGGCGTGACTCGCGGACCCTCCGCGCAGTTGATCAGCGCATGAAGAAGCGCAGCATGCTCGCCATCGCCACCCTCGCCGCCGGATTCGTCGTGGCCGCCGTCACCCCGTCCCACGCGGCGGACGAGGCACCCCTCGGCGACCTCAACGTCTCGGACACCCTCGACTCGGCCGGCCACCTCGTCGCCCAGGACAGCCTGGACGTCGACCACGGCGCCCTCGGACACGAGTAACCCCCGGCCGCGTACGGCGTGCGTGCCGGTGCCCCCGCCGTGGGGGGCGCCGGCACTCCCGTGTGCGCGCGGACAGGCGCCCTCAACGGGAGGGGGTTTCCGTGGCAGGGTGGAGCGGGCAAGCCTCAGGGGGCCGACACAGGAGGGGGAGTCCGTGACCGTCGTCTGGATCAACGGCGCGTTCGGCGCGGGGAAGACCACCACGGCACGCGAACTGATCGAACTGATCCCGAACAGCGCGCTCTTCGACCCCGAGGTCCTCGGCGGGGCGCTCACGCACCTGCTGCCGCCCAAGCACCTCGCCGAGGTCGGCGACTTCCAGGACCTGCCGATCTGGCGCCGGCTGGTGGTCGACACCGCCGCCGCGATGCTCGCCGAGCTGGGCGGCACCCTCGTGGTGCCCATGACCCTGCTCCGCCAGGAGTACCGGGACGAGATCTTCGGCGGCCTCGCCGCCCGCCGGATCACCGTGCACCATCTGCTGCTCGCCCCGGCCGAAACGATCCTGCGCGAGCGGATAGCCGAGCGGGAGCTCCCGCCCGACCTGCCCGACGGCGAGATACGCGTACGCCAGTGGTCCTACGACCACATCGAGCCCTACCGCGCCGCCCTCGCCTCCTGGCTCACCGCCGACGCCCACCCGGTCGACACCAGCGGCCTCACCCCGTACGAGACCGCCGTCCGCATCGCCGACGCCGTCGGCAGCGGGGCCGTACCCGTCTGCGACATCGTCCAGACCCCCGAGCCGACCGCCGAGACGCTCGCCGCCGGCGTGCTGCTCTTCGACGAGGACGACCGGGTGTTGCTGGTCGACCCCACCTACAAGCCCGGCTGGGAGTTCCCCGGTGGCGTGGTGGAGCGGGGCGAGGCCCCGGCCCGCGCCGGGATGCGCGAGGTCGCCGAGGAGACCGGGATACACCTGCGCGAGGTGCCCCGGCTGCTCGTCGTGGACTGGGAGCGGCCCGTGCCACCCGGGTTCGGCGGGCTGCGGCTGCTGTTCGACGGGGGCCGGCTGGAGTCCGGGGAGGCGTCCCGGGTGCTGCTGCCCGGCCCGGAACTGCGCGCCTGGCGGTTCGCCACGGAGCAGGAGGCCGCCGCGATGCTGCCACCCGTCCGCTATGAGCGGCTGCGCTGGGCGCTGCGCGCCCGGGAGCGGGGCAGCGCGCTCTACCTGGAGGCGGGCGTGCCGGTGGGCTGACCCGGAGCCGCGACGATCGAGCGGAGTGCGGCGGTGGCGCCGCTCAGCACCGGATCGCCGTGGCCGAAGCAGGCCACCTCCGCCCCGAGGTCCGCGAGACGGCCGATCGAGGCGAGCAGTCGGGCCCGGTCCAGGTTGAACACCCCGGCCATCGGCGTTCCGTCGTCCGGTGCCGCCGCCACCGTGTCCCCGGTGAAGAGCACCCCGTACGCGGGCAGGAACAGCGCGATGCTGCCGTCCGTGTGCCCCGGGACGTGCACCACCCGCGCCCCGCCGCCGAAGCCGAGGACGTCCCCGTCCGTCACCTCGGTGAGGGCGGGCGGGGGCACCGGCGGGCCCTCGGGCAGGCGCCGGGCCGCCTCCGCGCAGATCGGCAGCTCCCACTCCTCGAACCGTGGCGGCGGACCCGGCCGTTCACCCCGCACGAACGGTGCGTCCAGCGGGTGCGCCAGCACCTCCGCCCCGCTCAGCGCGGCGAACTCGCCCGCCCCGCCCACGTGGTCCTCGTGGAAGTGGGTCAGGACGATGCGTCGTACGTCCTGCGGGGCGCGGCCCAGAGCGGTGATCGCGTCGGCGATCGTCCGGCCGGAGCCGACCAGACCCGCGTCGACCAGGGTCAGTTCGCCGCCGTCGCGCCAGAGGTAGGCCTGGCCGACCGGGAAGCGCAACAGGTGCAGGCGGGGCAGCAGTTCGATGACGTCCATGCGCCGACCGTAGGGAGGGCCTCCGGCCGGGGACGAGGTCCCTCTGCCATGGGCAGAACGGTTCAGCTCGCCGCGTAGTTGCGCAGGAACAGCGCCTCCGCGACCGACAGCCGCTCCAGCTCCTCGGGGGACACGCTCTCGTTGACCGCGTGGATCTGCGCTTCCGGCTCGCTCAGCCCGATGAGCAGGATCTCCGCCTTCGGGTAGAGGCCGGCGAGCGTGTTGCACAGCGGGATGGAGCCGCCCTGGCCCGCGTAACTCATGGTCTCGCCCGGGTAGGCCACCGCCATCGCGTCGGCCATCGCCTGGTAGGCGGGGCTGGAGGTGTCGGCGCGGAACGGCTGGCCCTGGCCGATCTGCTCGGTGCTGACCCGGGCGCCCCACGGGGTGTGCGCCTCGACGTGCGCCTGGAGCAGCCGGGTGGCCTCCGCCGCGTCCACGCCCGGCGGCACCCGCAGGCTGATCAGGGCGCGGGCACTGGACTGCACCGACGGGGTGGCGCCCACGACCGGCGGGCAGTCGATGCCGAGGACGGTGACCGCCGGGCGGGCCCAGATGCGGTCGGCGACCGAACCGCCACCGATCAGCTCGACGCCGTCCAGCACCTTGGCGTCCGTGCGGAACTGCTCCTCGGCGTACTCCAGACCGTCCCACCGGGCCGTGGCGTCCAGGCCGTCGACCGTGGTGGAGCCGTCCTCGGCGCGCAGCGAGTCCAGCACCCGGATCAGCGCGGCCAGCGCGTCCGGCGCGGCGCCGCCGAACTGGCCCGAGTGCAGGTTGCCGGCCAGGGTGTCGATCCGCACCCGGACCATGGTCATGCCGCGCAGCGTGGTGGTCACCGTCGGCAGGCCGGCCCGGAAGTTGCCCGCGTCGCCGATGACGATGGTGTCCGCCTCCAGCAACTCGGGGTGCTGCTCGGCGTACCGCTCCAGGCCGCCCGTGCCCTGCTCCTCCGAGCCCTCCACGATCATCTTCACGTGCACCGGGACGCCGCCGTTCGCCTTGAGGGCGCGCAGCGCGAGCAGGTGCATGATGAAGCCGCCCTTGCAGTCGGCGGTCCCACGGCCGTACCAGCGGCCGTCGCGCTCGGTCAGCTCGAACGGCGGGGTGGCCCAGCCGGCCTCGTCCAGCGGGGGCTGCACGTCGTAGTGCGCGTACAGCAGAACCGTTTTCGCACCTTCCGGGCCCGGGAGGTGGCCGTACACGGACCGCGTGCCGTCCGGGGTGTCCAGCAGGGCCACGTCCGTGAAGCCCTCGGCGCGCAGTGCGTCGGCTGTCCAGTCCGCGGCGGCGTCGCTCTCGCTCTTCGGGAACTGCGCGAAGTCCGCCACCGACTTGAAGGCGACCAGTTCGGCCAGCTCCGCCTTCGCCCGGGGCAGCAGCGAGGCGACGGTCTCGGCGACCGGATTCGACGGCATGGGCACGCTCCTCGTAGGTGCGACGTTGTACGGGGTGGGACCGATCCTCCCACAGTGGCCTGCGCGGAAGGCCGCCGTAGGATGCGACAGGACACTCGGCAACGGCTTGATCGGAGCGGTAGACCATCGTGAGCGGCGAGAACTCTTCGGCGGACGACGTGCAGCGGGTCTGGGACGTCGTCGTGGTGGGCGCGGGCCCCGCGGGCGCCTCGGCCGCCTACGCGGCGGCGGTCGCGGGACGGCGCGTGCTGTTGCTGGAGAAGGCCGAGTTGCCCCGCTACAAGACGTGCGGCGGTGGCATCATCGGCCCCTCGCGCGACGCGCTGCCGCCCGGCTTCGAGCTGCCCTTCCGGGACCGGGTGCACGCGGTCACCTTCTCCAACAACGGCCGCTTCACCCGCACCCGCCGTTCCAAGCAGATGCTGTTCGGGCTGATCAACCGCCCCGAGTTCGACCAGCAACTGGTCGAGCACGCCCAGAAGGCGGGCGCCGAGCTGCGTACGGGCGTCACCGTGCAGCGGGTCGAGCAGCACGGCTCGGCGGTGCCGGACCGGCGCACGGTCGCCGTCGTCCTCCAGGGCGGGGAGACGGTGCTGGCCCGCGCGGTCGTCGGCGCCGACGGCAGCGCCAGCCGGATAGGAGCCCACGTCGGCGTGAAGCTCGACCAGGTCGACCTCGGCCTGGAGGCGGAGATCCCGGTGCCGGAGACGGTCGCCGAGGACTGGAAGGGCCGGGTCCTCATCGACTGGGGCCCGATGCCGGGCAGTTACGGCTGGGTCTTCCCGAAGGGCGACACGCTGACGGTCGGCGTGATCTCCGCGCGCGGTGAGGGCGCCGCCACCAAGCGGTACCTGGAGGACTTCATCGCCCGGCTGGGTCTCGCCGGCTTCGAGCCCGCCATCTCCTCCGGGCACCTGACCCGCTGCCGCGCCGACGACTCGCCGCTGTCCCGGGGCCGGGTGCTGGTCTGCGGGGATGCGGCCGGCCTGCTGGAGCCGTGGACCCGCGAGGGCATTTCCTTCGCGCTGCGCTCGGGCCGGCTGGCGGGGGAGTGGGCGGTCCGGATCGCCGAGGCGCACGACGCCGTCGACACCCGCCGCCAGGCCCTGAACTACGCGTTCGCGATCAAGGCGGGGCTCGGCGTCGAGATGAGCGTCGGCAAGCGGATGCTGGCGGTGTTCGAGAAGCGCCCCGGCCTCTTCCACGCGGCCCTCACCGGGTTCCGCCCGGCCTGGCGGGCGTTCCGGGACATCACCCAGGGCTCCACCTCGCTGGGCGAGCTCGTCCGCTCCCACCCGATCGCCCAGCGCGCCCTGAGCGCGTTCGACCGGGGCCAGGCCGCCTCGGCGGAGGAGTCCGTCAGTTCGTGACGGTGATGCGGAAGACGGGGTGGTCGGGGGCGATCCGGCGCAGCTCCGCGTCCGGGGAGTCGGGGCCGACGCCGTTGAAGAAGACCCCGACCTCCGCCTTCCAGCGCTTGAGGTAGGCCCGCAGCAGCGGGACCTTGTCGTCGTCGGCGACCTCGGTCGCGGTGAAGACGTCCACGTTCTTGCCGAGCCGCAGTTCGCCGCCGCCGGCCGCGCGCATGTTCCGGGTCCACTGGACGTGGCCGCGCGGGGCCAGCAGGTACTGCTGCCCGTCCACCGTCAGCAGGTTGACCGGCGTGGTGCGCCACTGCCCGCTCTTGCGCCCCCGCACCGCGAGGACCCGGGAGCCCCAGACGCTGATGCCGCGCCGGGTGAGCCAGGAGACGGCCCGGTTGAAGACGTTGACGGTGAACCAGCCCGGCTGTACGACGTGTGTCGACATGGTGACCCCCACGGTTTGAGAGAGCGGTGCTCTCGCTCGACTCCAGTGTGGGGGAGAGAGGTGCTCCGGAGCAAGAGCAGTGCTCTCTTTTTTGTCCGCCGCTCTCGTCTGTGTGCACCGCTCTCCCGCATGGCACACTGCTGGCATGACCACCGCACAAGGTGCCCGCGCCCGGGCCAGGCAGGAAGTCACCGCAGCCATCAAGGAGGCGGCGCGCAGACAGCTCGCGGCGGAGGGCGCGGCCAAGCTCTCCCTGCGGGCCGTGGCCCGTGAGCTGGGCATGGTCTCGTCGGCCCTGTACCGCTACTTCCCCAGCCGGGACGACCTGCTGACCGCCCTGATCATCGACGCCTACGACGCTGTCGGCGAGGCGGCCGAGCGGGCCCGGGACGCCGTGGCCGACGCCCCGCCGCCGGCCCGCTGGATCGCCGTGTGCGAGGCGGTACGCGACTGGGCGCTCGCCCATCCGCACGAGTACGCGCTGATCTACGGCTCGCCCGTGCCCGGCTACTCCGCCCCCGAGACCACCGTCCCGGCCGCGGCCCGCGTCGGCATGGTCTTCATCGGCATCGTGCGGGACGCCCGCGAGGGTCCGGGCCTGTCCGCGCTCTCCGTCCCGGCCGACCTGCGTCCCGAGGGCGCGCGCATGGTCGCCGACTTCGCCGCCGACGTACCGCCGGAGGCCGCGGTGGCGTTGGTGGCGGCCTGGGCCCAGCTGTTCGGACTGATCGGCTTCGAACTGTTCGGCCAGTTCAACCGGGTGGTGGAGGACCGGGAGACGTTCTTCCGCCACGCGGCCGGACGGCTGGCGGAGGGGGTGGGGCTGGGGCGGGGGTGAGTGGGGCGTCGCCCCCTTCAGGGTGGTGTGGCGGCGGATCTCCTGCCGGGCCGGTCGCGGCCGTGGCTCGACTGAGCACCAGGGTGCTCTCCGAGCCGGTCACACAGGAGATTCCAAGCGTTCTCTGCTCGTCGCGGCAGCGGCATTCGCCCTGATCACGGCAAGCGCCGGTGCCGGCGCCGCCGAGACGGCCCACGAAAGCGCGGCCTGGGAGTGCGCGCGGGACGTGTGCCTCCGGGTGAGCAAGACCCCTGGGCACAGGGACGCGCACGGATGCAACCACGAGGTCTGCGTCAACGTGGTCGGCAACGCGTCCGGCTACACGACGAGCGGCTACTACAGCGGCGCGAACCGGTTCTACGGCCACATCGACGTGTGGGGCCCCGGCATGAGGGTGGAAGGCAAGGACAGTGCCTACCCCGGCGTCGCGGGGAAGGGCCGGGGAACCGGCCAGACCTGTGCCGAGGGCTGGGAGCTGGACAACGGCAGGTACACCTCCGTGGGGCTGCCCTGCAAGGACGTCACCTGACCGCCCGGGCCTCTCCCCGGCCGGGGCCGGGTCGGGTTGCGCGCTGACGCGGGCGGCACCGGACCGCGGCGGGGTGCCCCGGTGCCGGACCACGCCCACCGTGGACCGTCCCGACCCGGCGCCGGTCGGCCGCCCGGCTCGCCCCGCCGCTGCTTCCGCCGGGGTCCGGGATGCGGGGTCCCGTCCGGTGTGCGGGATGCGGGGTCCGCCTGGCGTCCGGGGCGGGGAGTCCGCCTGGCGTCGGGGACGGGCAGTCCCCGCCTCGCGTCCGGGATGCGGAGTCCCGTCCGGCGTCCGGGGCGTGGGGTCCCGCCTGGCGTCGGGGATGCGGGGTCCCGCCTCGCGTCCGGGCCGGGGAGTCCCGCCTGGCGTCGGGGATGCGGAGTCCGTTCGGCGTACTGGGCGCGGAGTCCCGACCGGCGACGCCCCCGTGGACCGCGTCACCCCGGCGTCCTTAAGGCGCGTACTCCCCCGGGAGTATCTGTGAGCACCTCGCCCGGCTGACGTCGTCCCGGTGCGTCGGCGTCTAGCGTGGCCCGCATGAACGAGCAGCACGGCGGCGGCCCCTCGCACTGGTGGCGGTACGGGCCGCCGGGGTGGAACCGCCCGGACCAGGCCGCGACGCACCGCGCCCGGCCGCCGTGGCGTTCCACCGTGCTGCTCACCGCGTTCGTGCTGGCCGGCAGCGACTTCGCCGCGCACGCCCAGCCGGACCGGGTGCCGCTCGACGGCTACGCGCGCGTGCTGCTGCTCGTCGCCTCGGCCCTGTTGTTGTGGCGGCATCGCCACCCGGTGGCCGTGGCGTTCGGCACGTCCGCCGCGACCCTCGCCTATCTGGCCCTCGGCCACCCGTACGGACCGGTCTTCCTCACCGTGGCGGTCGGCTGCTTCGGCGCGGTCGTCGCCGGACACCGGCGGGCGGCCTGGGCCGCCGTGACCCTGCTGTGGGCGGGACACGTCCTGGTCGCGCTCTGGCTGTACCGATGGCTCCCGCCCGCCGGGGACCGCGGCGCGGGCATCGGCCAGGAGATCGTCGTCGTCACCTGGGTGCTGGCCGTCGTCGCCCTCGCCGAGCTGGCCCGGGTGCGGCGCGAACAGTGGGCACGGGAGCGCGCGGACCGCGCGGAGGCGGCGCGACGGCGCGCGGACGAGGAGCGGCTGCGCATCGCCCGCGAGCTGCACGACGTCCTCGCCCACAGCATCTCCGTCATCAACGTCCAGGCCGGCATGGGACTCGCGCTGCTGGACAGCGACCCCGAGCAGGCGCGGGCCGCGCTCACCACGATCAAGGCCGCCAGCAAGGAGGCGCTCGGCGAGGTGCGCCAGGTCCTCGGCACCCTGCGCGCCCCGGGCGCCGCGCCGCGCGCTCCCGCGCCCGGTCTGGACCGGCTGCCGGAACTGGTGGAGCAGGCCGCGGCGGCCGGCCTGACCGTCGACACCGAGGGCGAGCCGCCCCGGTTGCCACCGGGCGCCGGCCTGGCCGCCTTCCGCATCGTGCAGGAGGCCCTCACCAACGTCGTACGCCACTCCGGTTCACGGCACGCGCGCGTGCGCCTCGCGTACGCCGACGGCGTTCTGCGGCTGCGGATCGACGACGACGGACCGGCGACCGGCGCGGACGCCGGGGGCGGCGGCAACGGGCTGGCCGGCATGCGGGAGCGGGCCGCCGCACTGGGTGGCACCATCGAGGCGGGCCCGCGCCCCGACGGCGGTTTCCGGGTGCTCGCCGTCCTGCCGTCGCACCTCGGGGAGGACCAGTGATCCGGGTACTGCTGGCCGACGACCAGTCGCTGGTGCGCGCAGGTTTCCGGGCGCTGCTCGACGCCCAGCCGGACATCGAGGTGGCCGGCGAGGCGGCCGACGGCGAGGAGGCGCTGCGCCGGGTGCGCGAACTGCGGCCGGACGTCGTGCTCATGGACATCCGCATGCCGCTGCTGGACGGTCTGGCCGCGACCCGGCGCATCACCTCCGACCCGGCGCCGGCGGACGTGAAGGTGGTCATGCTCACCACCTTCGAAGTGGACGAGTACGTCTTCGAGGCCATCCGCGCGGGTGCCTCCGGCTTCCTGGTGAAGGACACCGAGCCGGACGAACTCCTGCGCGCCGTAAGGGCGGTGGTCGAGGGGGACGCGCTGCTGTCGCCGGGCGTCACGCGCCGGCTGATCGCCGAGTTCGCGGCGCGGTCCAAGCAACCCGCGGCTGCGGACGCGCTCGCCCGGCTCACCGAGCGGGAGCGGGAAGTGATGGCGCTGGTCGGCATCGGCCTGTCCAACGAGGAGATCGCCCGCCGGCTGGTGGTCAGCCCGCTCACGGCCAAGACGCACGTGAGCCGGACCATGGTGAAGCTGGGCGCCCGGGACCGCGCCCAACTCGTCGTCCTCGCCTACGAGTCGGGGTTGGTACGGCCCGGCTGGCTAGGCTGAGACGTCCGCCGGAAGCGCACCAGCACGCTGACCACCCGGGCCACGAACACGACCGACGCGACCGTCATGCCGAGCCGCAGCAGGACCTTCGAAGGGAGGTCGGGCAGGTCGAAGAGGAGCGTGGGCCCGGCCACGGCCCCGAACAGCACCGCCGCCGCGAACGCGGCGCTGACGAGCGCGTAGCCGGTCTCGACCGTCGCCGCGTCCTGCTCCGCCTTGGTCCGGCGGCCCCCGTATGCGTACATTCCGTCAGTTTCGCAGGCGTGCGCCCGGCGGGACAAGCGGTTCCCGCCGGGCGCACGCGCGGAGGCGCCCCCCTTCCCGGTCTTCGCTAGTCACCGACCGGTACGCGGTCCACGTCCGCCTCCTGCACGGTGGACCTGGCGACCACGACCGACCGTCCCTGGCGGGACCGGCGCAGCCCGGTGAGCGACAGCAGCAGCCCCACGACGGCCATGGCCGCGACCACGACCAGACCGGGCCGGTAGCTGTCCAGGACGGCCTGCGGGGTGGCCTGCGCGGGAGCGTGCGCGGTCACCACCGCCGTCACGACGGCCAGGAAGAGCGCGCCGCCCACCTGCACCGAGGTGTTGAGCAGACCGGAGACCATGCCCTGCTCGTGCTCGTCCACGCCGTTGGTGGCCTGGACGTTGAGGGACGGGAAGGTCAGCGCGAAGCCCGAGCCGACCAGCAGCATGGTCGGCAGGATCACCGCCGCGTAGACCGGGTGCAGGTCGACACGCAGGAACAGCGCGTACCCGACCGCCAGCAGGACGAAGCCGAGCACGATCAGCCGCGCGGTGCCGAACCGGTCGATGACGGCCCCGACCTTGGTCGCGGAGAGCGCCACCAGCGCGCCCGCCGGCAGGAACGCCAGCGCCGTGTGCAGGGCCGACCAGCCCAGCACCTGCTGCATGTAGAGCGTGACCAGGAACTGGAACCCCGTGTAGCTGCCGACGAACGTCAACGCGCCCAGCTGGGCCCGGACCTGCGGCCCGGAGCGCAGCACCCCGAGCCGGACCAGCGGGCTCGGGCTGCGCAGCTCGACGAGCACGAAGGCGACCAGCATGACGGCGACGGCGACGAAGGACAGGAGCGTCCGGGCCGAGGCCCAGCCGGTCCCGGGCGCCTCGACGACGGTGAACACCAGCAGCAGCATCGAGGCGGTGCCGAGGACGGCACCCGGGATGTCGTAGCCGCCGTGGTCGCGTTCGCGCGCGGTGCGCGGCAGCAGCCTCGTGCCCACGAGCAGGGCGAGCAGTGCGACCGGGGCGGGCAGCAGCATGGTGAACCGCCAGCTGGCCTCGGTGAGCAGCCCGGAGAAGACGAGGCCCATGGAGTAGCCGGCGGCGGCGCAGGTGGTGTAGATCGACAGGGCCCGGTTGCGCAGCGGGCCCTCCGGGAACGTCGTGGTGATGATCGACAGGCCCGCCGGTGCCGTGAAGGCCGCGCTCAGGCCCTTGATGAAGCGGCTGGCGATCAGCAGCGGGCCGGAGTCCACGAGTCCGCCGAGCAGCGAGGCCAGTGCGAAGACACCCAGCGCCACCAGGAACACCTGGCGCCGGCCGAGCAGGTCCGCGGTCCGGCCGCCGAGGAGGAGCAGGCCGCCGTAGCCCAGGATGTAGCCGCTGACGACCCATTGCAGGGTCGACGTGGACAGGCCGAGATCGGAACCGATGGAGGGCAGCGCGACGCCGACCATCGACACGTCCAGCGCGTCCAGGAACATCGCGGCGCACAGCACCAGCAGGGTGCCCCACAGTCCGGGTGTCCAGCGGACCGCCGCGGACGGGGTCGCGGAGGTGGTGAGCGGAGAGGTCATGCGGCGAACACTTACATGCACATGCATGAGATGCAAGTGCATTTAATGATGATGCAATAAATGCGTTTGTCTGCTACGGTGCGCTCATGGCGGCGAAGAAGCAGCCCGAACAGGCGCTCGTGGAGCAGTGGCGGGACATCCTGGCCCTGCATGCCCGCACCCAGTGCGAAGTGGACCGGGCGCTGCACGGGCACGGACTGTGCGCGAGCGACTTCGAGGTGCTCGACCTGCTGGCCGAGGGCACGGCCGCGGACGGCGGCTCCGCCTACCGGGTGCAGGAGATCTCCGACCGGGTCCACCTCAGCCAGAGCGCGCTGTCCCGGCTCATCGGCCGCCTGGAGAAGGACGGCCTGGTCGAGCGCGCCATGTGTCCGGAGGACCGGCGCGGGGTGCGGGTGGTCCTCACGGCGAAGGGACGCGCGCTGCACGGCGAGGTACGGCCGGTGCAGCGCGCGGTGCTGGCCAGGATGCTGGCCGAGGCGGACTGAGGGGTCTCGGTGGCGGTGAGGGCTGTCGGGTGGTCGGACACCGGACCCTGAAGCCCGGACCCGGGAGGCCGGAACGAGCGGCCGTCGACGGTCGTCAGATCCGGGACCGCTCCCGCCACAGGGCCGCGAGTGACGGGTCGCCGGTCATGTGCGGCACCGCCGTCCGGTTCCACGGCGCCAGGTACAACTGATCGGCCGGCCCCGAGAGTTCGGCCTCGGCCGGGCCCTGCTCCGCCCGTACGGTCACCGGCGGCCCGTCACCGAGCCGCACCGTCCACACCGCGTCCGGCCCCGCGTCCACCGCGCGCACCCGGAGCGTACGCGGCTCCTCGGTGCGCATCCGGCTGCGAGGGCGGGCGTGGAAGCCGCGCAGCAGTTCGTCGATGCCGTCCACCGCGAACTCCGGCGCGATCGGGGACGGCGTGCCGCCGCGCGCCGCCTCGGCGTCGTAGCGGTGCACGGTCGTCTCGTGCGCCTGCCGCCGGGTCCAGAACGCCAGCGACGAGGGGCTCGGCGCGGGGTGGAAGGTCCAGCACTCCAGGTCGACGGGCGCGGCGGCCAGCGTCTCCACCAGCAGGCGGTGACCGTCCCGGTACCAGGCCACCAGTTCGGCCCCGTCCCGCGCCGGCGGCTCGCCCGGGGGCCGGGGGGTGGTGTGCCCCTCGGCGACCAAGGCGGCGGCCCACCGGTGCACCGTGCCGGTGTGCCGTACCAGGTCCCGCACCTGCCACTCCGGGCACGTCGGCACCTTGGCTTCGGTCCCCGCGGCGGCGGCGGCCGTCGCCAGCAGTCCACCCTCGCGGTCCAGGATCTGAAGGAACTCGGCAGTCTCCATGGGCTGAGTGTGCCGGATGGAGCGGGCTCCAGCGGGCATGCGTGCACGGCGCGAGCGGCCGGCAAGACGCCGGTGACGACCGTTCCGCCGGCCTCGGGCGCCTCCGGGCGGCAAGGCTCGGACACGCCCGCGCCGCCCGGCGCCTCGGCTCGGCCCCCGCAGGGCGCGGCGGCGAGCCGGGGTTCGCCGACCGTGACGACGACGGCGGCGGTACGGCGATCACGCTGCACGCGATCCGCGTGGCGCGCGGGTCGGCCACCAGCGCTGACGGCATCGACAGGCGGTGCGGCGGCGGCCTCCGCCGGCGCACTCAGTCCGCGAGGGCGCCCATGGGGTCCCAGGCGGGCAGGACGATCGGCGGCTGGCCGAGGGCGGCGGCCAGCTCCGGCGGCAGCGCGGAGCGGCGCACGGCGATCTCGAAGACATGCTCGCCGAACCACGAGTCGTTCATGGTCCAGAAGCCCTTGTCGGCATTCTTCTCGCCCCAGCTGTTCTCCACCCGCCAGCGGCGCGGGCTCCCGTCCACCACGTCGACGCCGGTGAACAGCATCGCGTGGGTCATCTGCGTGTCGTGGTGCAGCAGCCGGTCGGCCTTGTCCAGGGTGAACGGGGCGTCGTAGACGGCGGCGTAGTCGAAGAGCGCGGCGTCCCAGACGCCGGCGTCCGCGCGCATCATCTTGGCTACGTCGCAGCCGAACCACACCGGCTCGCCGCCGACGATCGCCTCCATGGCCAGCCGCTTCAGCAGCTCCATCGGCGCGTTGAGGTAGACGACCGGCGGGGCGTCCACGACATTGCCCAGGTACTCGACGGTGAACGTGCGGCCGACCGGGCTCGACTCCCGGGGATCGTGCACCAGGCAGACGTACTCGTCCAGCGGAAGCTGGACATAGGAGGCGGCGAACTCGGCCGGGGTGAGCCAGCCGTCGCGGTGGAACTCCTTGTCCTTGTCCTCCCACTGCCACAGGAACCGCCGCGGAGGCGTGCCGAGATGGATGCCGAGCACCCGGTGGACGGCGGCCAGCACCTCCCGCTTGTGCTCCCGCTGTGCCTCGACCCCCTCGGCGGCCAGTGCGCGCAGGTCGCGGGCGCCCTGGCGGAGCAGGGTGCCCAGGGCCCGGTTCATCGCCCGGGTCGAGGAGGAGCTGTCGGTCTCCGGCATGGCCGACTTGGGGACCAGGCCGTGCTTGGCGACGAGGGCGACGAACATGTCCCACTGGCCGCCGTCACTGATCGGGTCCGCCAGCAGGTGGGCCACCGTGCGGTCGTCCACGTCCCGGTCCGAGGTCTCGACGACGGCCTCCAGGAAGTGGTTCGCCCGCTCGAACTTGTCCCACCAGAGCAGGTAGTTCTCGGAGAACTCGAAGTCCTTCACGCCCAGCTTCCGTGCGGCGCCGACCCGGAGCAGGTTGAGTCCGGCGAACATCCAGCAACGCCCGCTCTGCTTCTGGTCGGTGGCCTTCCAGTCGTCCAGGTGGTGGGAGACCGAGTGGTCGATACCGGTGAGTATCCGCCGGTCGAGGGCGACATCGTCAACGGGCGTCCGGGTGACCGCGTTCTGCATCAGCCGGTTCACCGGGCGCGCGGTGAACTCCTTCTCGAACAGCTCCAGCTGGTCCGGCGTCAGACCGCGCTCCATGGGCCGGCGGGAGTCATCGTTTCCGAAGGTCACAGCGGTCTGCCTCCAGTTCCCGGGGCTTCGTGAGAGGAGCGCGCCCTCACCGTCGCACGGCGGTTCGGCCGGAGTCAACGGAGTGTCGAAGCTCAGCTGCCCGCTGTCCGGGGCGCCGGTCTGTACGACGGGTGGATTCCTGTGCGGATGCGTGAACGCACGGCGGATACAGGTCGGTTAATGCTTGCTCACGAGCTGGTTGCGGGCGGGTGAGCGCGCCATGATGGGCGCATGACGTTGGCCTCGCGCGCGTTCGCGCAACTGGCGACCTGGCCGGACCTGAGACAGGCCGTCCCGAGCTGCGGTCTGGGGCGGGCCGTGCGGTCGGCCCAGGGGGAGATCGCGCACTTCCACTCCGAGCGTGATGTCGACCTGCGGCTCACCGACCGGGCCGTCCGGCGGTTCGCCAAGGACCTCAGGGGCTCGGACGCCATCAGGGTCGTGCCCGGCTCGCAGTGGGTCACCCTGCGCCTGGACGCCGCGAGCGACGTCGACCTGCTGTTGACGCTGGTCAGCGTGGCGCTCCAGGCCCAGCAGCTGTGGCCCGATCCGGCGGACCGGGCGGTCGTGGGCTGCAACGACCAGCGCGGCGCGGGGTTCGTGAAGGCCGACCTCGGCGGGCTCTGAGGCGGCACCGGGAGCCGGGAGGCCGGCCGGGCCGGGGCCATCTCACACCGTCAGCACCCGGACGCCCGCCTCCTCGAACCGCCGTACCGTCTCCCGCTCCGCCGCCGTGTCCGTCACCAGCGTGTCCACCAGCTCCGTCCCGCAGATCCGGGCGAACGCCCGGCGGCCCAGCTTGCTGGAGTCGGCCGCGACCACCACCCGCTCGGCGCGCTCGCACAGCAGCCGGTTGATCGCGGCCTCCGCCTCGTCGTGCGCCGCCGCCCCGTGCACCACGTCGAAGCCGACGACACCGAGCACCGCCACGTCGAGCGTGATCCGGCCCAACACCCCGTCCGCGAGCGGGCCGACGAGCTCGTACGACTGCGCACGCGCCACCCCGCCCGTCACCACGATCTTGAACTGCGGGCGCACGGCGAGCTCGTTGGCGATGTTGAGCGCGTTGGTGACCACGGTGAGCGCCGGTGAGCCGGTGGCGAGGTCACCGCGCACGGCCAGCGCCCGGGCCACCTCCGTGGTGGTCGTCCCGCCGGTCAGTCCCACCGCCTCGCCCGGAGCGAGGAGTTCGGCCACCGCCTTGGCGACGCGCTGCTTCTCCGAGGCGCGCCGGGCCGTCTTGTAGCGCAGCGGGAGTTCGTAGGACACCCCGTGCACCACGGCCCCGCCCCGGGTGCGGACCAGCATCTGCTGTTCCGCGAGCTGGTCGAAGTCCCGGCGGATCGTCGCCGCCGACACCGCCAGCTCGGCCGCCGCGTCCTCGACCTCCAGCCGGCCGCGTTCGACGAGCAGTTCCAGCAGCGCCTGCCAGCGGGCGTCCCGGGACATCCGCCGCCTCCCTTCCGTTCGATCTCCGGCGACCCTAACGCACCCGGCCTGGCGTCCGAATGCTTGATTGTGCTCGAAAGCTCGCTATACCTTGCAAGAACAATCAGCCAGGGGAGGGTCTGGGCATGACACATGTCGAGGACGAGCTGAACAGCCAGCCCGAGTGCTGGATACGGGCGGCCGAGCAGGCGGAGCACTACCGCGGAGCACTGCCGGAGCCCGGCGAGCGGGTCGCCGTCGTCGGGTGCGGGACCTCGTACTTCATGGCCCAGGCCGTGGCCGCCCTGCGCGAGGGCGCCGGACAGGGCGAGACCGATGCGTTCCCCGCCTCCGAGTTCCCGCACCGGCGGTCGTACGACCGGGTCCTCGCCCTCACCCGCTCCGGCACCACCACCGAAGTACTGGAACTGCTCGCGGGGCCCGCGGGGCGGACCCGCACCACCGCCGTGACCGCCGACCCGGACACCCCGGTCGTGTCGGCCGCCGACGACCTCGTCGTGCTGGACTTCGCCGACGAACGCTCCGTCGTCCAGACCCGGTTCGCGACCACCGCGCTCACCCTCCTGCGCGCCCATCTCGGCCTGCACACCGACGCCGTCGTCGCCGACGCGCGCACCGCCCTCGCCGCTCCCTTGCCCCAAGGGCTCGTGGAGTGCACGCAGTTCGCCTTCCTCGGGCGCGGCTGGACCGTCGGACTCGCCCACGAGGCCGGGCTGAAGATGCGCGAGGCGTCCCTCTCCTGGACCGAGTCCTACCCGGCGATGGAGTACCGGCACGGCCCGATCAGCGTCACCACCGAGGGGACGGCCACCTTGATGCTCGGCGAGGCGCCCGACGGACTCGCCGAGCAGGTGCGCGCCACCGGCGGCCTGTGGATCGAGGGCGGGCTCGACCCGCTCGCCGAACTCGTCCGGGTCCAGCGGCTCGCCGTCGCCGTCGCCGCCGCCCGGGGCCTCGACCCCGACCGGCCGCGGCACCTGACCCGCTCGGTGATCCTCGCCCCCTGAACCCGCCGGCCCTCCCGGAAGGACACCTCACGTGCCCCTCGCGTCCACCGGCGAGCTGATCACCCGGGCCGCCGCCGCCCGCTCCGCCGTCGCCGCGTTCAACGTCATCACCCTGGAACACATCGAGGCCGTCATCGCCGGCGCCGAGTCGGCCGGCGCACCCGTGGTCCTCCAGGTCAGCGAGAACGCCGTCAAGTTCCGCTACGGACGGCTGCTGCCGCTGGCCCGTGCCGCCGTCGCCGCCGCCGAACGGGCCGCCGTACCGGTCGCTCTGCACCTGGACCACGTGCAGAGCGACGACCTGCTGCGCCAGGCGCCCGGCGCCGGGTTCAGCTCGGTCATGTACGACGCGGCCCGCCTGCCGTACCCCGGCAACCTGGCCGCGACCCGGGCCGCCGTCGACTGGGCACACGCCCAGAACCTCTGGATCGAGGCCGAGTTGGGGCAGATCGGGGGCAAGGACGGCCGGCCCCCGCTGGACGCGCACGCGCCCGGCGCCCGTACCGATCCCGGCCGGGCGCGGGACTTCGTCGCCGGCACCGGCGTCGACGCCCTGGCCGTCGCCATCGGCAGCACGCACGCCATGACCACCCGCACCGCCGTCCTCGACCTCGGCCTGCTGGGGCGGCTGTCCGCCGCGCTGACCGTGCCGCTCGTCCTGCACGGCTCCTCCGGGGTGCCGGACGACGGCCTGGTCGCGGCGGTCGGCCGCGGCATCGCCAAGGTCAACGTCGGGACCGCGCTCAACGCCGCCATGACCGGGGCGATCAGGGAGTTCCTCGCCGCCCGTCCCGAGGCCGTCGACTCGCGCACCTACCTCGGTGCGGGGCGGGAGGCGATGGCTTCCGAGGTACGGCGGATCATCGGGGTCCTCTCCGGGGCCGGGGGCTGAGGGGGGCCGGGGGCTGACCGGCTCGGCTCCCGGCGGAGCGCCTAACCCCTCTTGACCGCCCTCAGCACCACGAACTTCGGGTCCGACGCCACCAGTTCACTGTTGCCGAACAACCGCCTCAGCTTCACGTGATACCCCAGGTGCCGGTTCCCGATCACCCACAGCTCACCCCCCGGCCGCAGTGACCGCAGCGCCCCGGTGAACATCCGCCACGCCACCGCGTCCGTCGTCGCCTGGTGGGAGTGGAACGGCGGGTTGTTCAGGACCAGGTCCACACTGCCGGGCGCCACCCCGGCCAGCCCGTCCCCGACCCGGAACTCGGCGTGCCCCGGCACCCCGTTCGCCTTGTACGTCGCCTCCGCCGAGGCCACCGCCTGGTACGACTCGTCCACGAACAGCACCTCGGCCGCCGGATCGGCCAGCGCCACCGCCGTACCGACCACGCCGTTGCCGCAGCCGAGGTCCACCACGCGGCCGGCGCCGGGACCGGGCAGGTGCCGCAGGAAGAAGCGGGTGCCGATGTCCAGCCGCTCCGCGCAGAACACGCCCGCGTGGTTGACCACCGTGCGCCCCGACACCGCGCCGACGCCGTCCGGCAGGGCGTAGCTGTACGGCCACGGGTTCGCGGGCCGCTCCAGCGCCGGGTCCGGGGTGCAGAAGACCAGCCGGGCCTTCTGCCGGGCCAGCGAGGTCCGGGTCGGGCCGAGGATCCGCTCGAACAACTGGAGCGTCGAGGTGTGGATCTCCTTCACCATGCCGGTGCCGACCACGACCGTGCCCGCGTGCACGGCGGGCGCCAGCCGCAACAACTGGTCCTCCAGCAGCGCCAGGCTCTTCGGTACCCGCACCAGCAGCACGTCCACCCGCTCCGGCGGCGGGTCCTGCGTGGTGAGCAGCCGTACCGCACCGGGCTCCACGCCCGCCCGCGCCAGGTTCGCCCGGGTCGCCTCCTGGCCGAGGAAGGAGTCGGTGATCTGCGTCGGCCGGTGCTCCGCCAGCGCGGTCACCAGCGCGCCCCAGCGATCCCCGACCACCACGACCGTGCCCGTGAGCGGTACTTTCTCCTCCGCGAGGTGGCGCAGCAGGTACGCGTCGGAGGCGTCCCAGGCGCGCAGCCGGTCGCGGGGGTCGTCGGGGAAGCGGGTCAGCTCGACCTCGCCCCACGGTGTCGTCATACGGTCGCTCATCGTGCGTCCAGGCTAGCGGAGCCGCAGATCAGAGGGCGTGGGGCAGGATGGGGGCATGGAGGACGAGCTGTTCCCCCGGGAGCGTGCGGAGGTCGCGCCGGGCGCCGTGCACGTCGTGGACTGGCTGGACGCCGAGCGGCAGCGCGCCCTGCTCGCCGCCTGCCGGGACTGGGCCCGGCCCCCCGCCGGGCTGCGCACGGTCCGCACACCGGGCGGCGGCACGATGACCGCACGCCAGGTCTGCCTGGGCTGGCACTGGTACCCGTACGCCTACGCCCGCACCGTCGTCGACGGCGACGGCAGCCCCGTGAAGCCGTTCCCGGACTGGCTCGGCGCGCTGGGCCGCCGCGCGGTGGCCGACGCGCTCGGCCCGGACGCCGTACCGGCCGCGCCGTACGACATCGCGCTGATCAACTTCTACGACGGTGACGCCCGCATGGGCATGCACCGCGACGGCGACGAGAAGACCGACGCGCCGGTGGTCTCGCTGAGCCTCGGGGACACCTGCGTGTTCCGCTTCGGCAACACCGGCACACGCGCGAAGCCCTACACCGACGTGGAACTGCGCAGCGGAGACCTGTTCGTCTTCGGCGGCCCGTCCCGGTTCGCCTACCACGGAGTGCCGCGCGTCCGCCCGGGCACGGCCCCGGCCTGGCTGGGTCTCGCCGGACGGCTGAACATCACCCTGCGGGTGAGCGGCCTGTAGCCGCCGGCGCAGGCCACCCAGGGTGCGGATCATGGGAGACTCGCCCTCATGAGCGGCAAGGCGGATCCCCGGGCAACGGGGGAGAGGACCACGTCGAGGGCGCGGCTGGACCGCGGGCGCGGGGCGCTCGGACCGGCGCTGGAGCTGGTGCACACCGGACGGGCGCCGACCCGCGCCGTGCTCACCGCCGAACTCGGCGTCACCCGGGCGACGGCCGGCGCGGTCGCCGCCGAGCTGGAGGCGCTGGGCCTGATCCGCGTGGACGCCCGGCCCGGCTCGGCGGCCGGCTCGCAGGGGCGCCCCTCGCACCGGCTGGAGGTCGCCGAGGACGGTCCCGTCGCGCTCGCGGCCCAGATCCACGCCGACGGCTTCCGGGCCGCGCTGGTCGGCCTCGGCGGACGGATCGTGGCGACCGCGCCCGGCTGCGAGACCGTCGACGCCGACCCGGCGAAGGTGCTCGGCTCCGTGGTCGAGGCGGGCGCGGAGCTGCTGCGCAGCACCGGACGGCGCTGTGTCGGCGCCGGACTCGCCGTGCCGTCCGCCGTCGCCGAACCCGCCGGCCTGGCCCTCAACCCCCTGCACCTGGCCTGGCCCGTGGGCGCCCCCGTCCGGGAGATCTTCGCGGAGCGCGTGCGCGCCGCCGGCATCGGCGGACCCGCGTTCGCGGGCAACGACGTCAACCTCGCCGCGCTCGCCGAACACCGGCACGGCGCCGGCCGGGGCGCGCGGGACCTGCTGTGCGTGGCCACCGGGCACCGGGGCGTCGGCGGCGCGCTCGTCCTGGACGGCCGTCTGCACACGGGCAGTTCGGGGCTCGCGCTGGAGGTCGGCCACCTCACCGTCAACCCCGAGGGCCGCCCCTGCCACTGCGGCAGCCGGGGCTGCCTGGACGTCGAGGCGGACCCGCTGGCCCTGCTCGTGGAGGCGGGACGGGAGCCCGGCCCCGAGGTGTCGCTGGTCCAGCAGGCAGGCGACCTGCTGCGCACCCAGTACGACGACCCGGCCGTCCGCAGGGCCGCCGAGGTCCTCATCGACCGCCTCGGCCTCGGCCTGGCCGGCCTGGTCAACATCCTCAACCCGGACCGCATCATCCTCGGCGGTCTGCACCGCACCCTGCTGGACGCGGACCCCGATCGGCTGCGCGCGGTGGTCGCCGACCGCAGCCTGTGGGGCCAGAGCGGGGGCGTCCCCATCCTGCCGTGCACCCTGGACCACAACAGCCTGGTCGGCGCGGCGGAACTGGCCTGGCAGCCGGTGCTGGACGATCCACTGGAGGCGCTGGCCGGGAGCGACTAGTCCGCGGTGACGCCCCAGTACGCCATCCCCGCCGGGCCGTCGTCGTCGAACAGCACCGTGCAGTTGCCGCAGGCGCGGCCGGGGAAGGGCAGCCGGTCCGAGCCCAGCGCGGCGCGCCACGCGGCGTGCGTCGGCCGGCCGTCAGGTGCCCAGGCTCTGATCTCGGCGTCGGTCAACGGCCGCATGTACGGCCCGCCTCCGGTGTCCGTGGGCTCCACCATGATCGACTGGTCGAGGACCGTGGCCGTACCGCCGGTGTAGATGTACTCCATCCACTCCCTGTCCCTCCACAGCTCCTCGACGGTACGGCCCGGGAAGCCGTGGTCGTCCCGCGCCAGTTCCGCCTCCTGCTCCTGCCGGAACGCCGCCGCCGGATCCGGCTGGTACCGCCCCACGTGGCTCCATGCGTTGCCACCCATCACAGACCTCCCGCCCTGCGTTCACCGATCACGGCCAGCGTAGGACGCGGCACTGACAACGGGCCCCGCCGCCGGAGTCACGGGCGGCCGGGGCCCGCGCGACCAGGGGTGGCCGTGGACGCGCGGCGCGGTCTCGGCACGAGTTCGCCCTCGCGGTCGGGGCAGACCTGGCCCAGGGCCGCTCCGCATGCCTCGCAGAAGGTGTACCCGTACGAGCAGACGCGGGCCGGACCGTCCGGTGGCAGCGCGGTGGTCGCGCAGCGCTCGCAGCGGGCGCGCACCTCCCGCCCTCGCGTCCTCCCGGCCACGTCCGGCGGGGAAACCGTCCGGTGGGACAGGGATCCAGCGGATGGGGCCAGGGCCCGCTCAGGTCCAGGCGGCCCCGAAAGCCCGCCCCGGGTGCTCCGCGAGGACGCGGTCCACCAGGTCCGCGCCCACCGCCTGAACCAGCCGCTGCCGTACCCGGCGCAGCAGGTACGGCATCCCCGGCCCGCCGTCGACCGAGCGGGCCCCGGCGGTCACCGTGTCGCCGCCGAGCAGCAGCCGGTCCCCGAACCCGGCCTCCGCCAGGGCCCGTACGGCCTCCGGCATCCGCCAGTCGGTGGCGTGATGGGCGCGGGACGGGCCGTCGAAGGCCAGCCAGCAGCCCGACGCGGCGGCCTGCCGGTGCGTCACCGGGTCGGGGGAGCGGTTCAGGTGCCCGAGGATCACCCGCTCACCCGGCACGCCCAACTCACCGCACAGCAGGTCGAGTACGTCCAGGGCACCGGTGCCCAGCTCCAGGTGTACGGCGACGGGGGCGCCGGTGGCGTGGTGCGCCTCGGCCGCCGCCGCCATGGTCCGGCGGGCATGTGCGTCGAGCCCGTGGAAACCGCCCGCCACCTTGATGAAACCGGCCCGCACACCGGTCGTGCCGATGCCCTCGGTGAGTTCGGAGACGAACAGGTCGGCGAGCCGGCCGCCGCGCAGCCGGGCGAGCGACTCGGGGTCGTAGTGCGCCGCTTGGTGCAGTCCGGTGGCGCAGACGATCCGCACCCCGGTCGCGCGGGACAGCCCCGGCAGGTCCGCCGCGCGCCGGCCCATGCCGTACGGCGTCCACTGCGCGACGGCCGCTCCGCCCGCCGCGCGGAAGGCCGCCAGTTCGGACCGCGCGGCGCGGAGGTCGTCCAGCTCCTGACCCGGCAACCGCGGGCTGCGCAGGAAGAGATGGTCGTGCGCGTCGCACACGCCCAGCTCCCCGGCCGGGATGTCACCGAGGACCGTACGGACGCGGGTCACCACTGCCGTCCGTGCGCGAGTCGGTCCCGGCCGGGTGCGGACAGGTGCAGCACCTCGAAGACGTCCCCGCCGGCCTTGGGCGCCTCGTGCTCCCAGAGGGAGAAGTGCACCAGCTCCCAGGCGTGGGTGTCCACGGCCGCCGCAGCGAGCACCGCGCCGTCCTGCGCCGCCAGCCCCTCGGTCTCGGCCGCCGCGTCCGCCATGAAGGACGCCAACCGCACGCCGTCCGGCACCGGTTGGCGCCGGCGCACGGCGAACGCGGGCGCGGAGGCGGCGGCGGTGCCCTCCTCGAAGGCCAGGCCGGTCCACTGCCGGACCGCGGGCCGTCCGAAGTCGTTGACGGGTCCCTGGAAGGCTCCGCCCCACAGGAAACTGTTCATGCCCTCCAGGGTGTTCCAGAGGTAGAACGGGCCGTACTGGTTCACCGGTGAGCCGTTCACACCGCGTCCGCGCATCAGGTACGTCTTGATGCCGAGGCCGTCCCAGTCGTCCAGCAGATGACCGACGCGGGCGACACGGGAGCGGATGACCCCCATGTCGTAGTCGGCGGGCAAGGTGAACTCGTACTGCATGGCGTGCATCTCGCACTTCCCTTCTCGGGCGGGGGAGTCGGCCACTGCTCAGGCGGGATGGTCGGTCACGTGCGCGTGCCACTCGGTCGTCGTGCCGTCCGCGGCGGCCTCCACCACCGCCAGGTGGGTCATGAAGGTGCGGGGCCCGGCGCCGTGCCGGTGCCATGTGTCCGGCTCGATCCACACCGTGTCGCCCGCGCGGATCTGCTTCACCTCGCCGCCGCTGCGCCGCACCAGCCCCTCGTCCTCCAGCACGTGCGGCACCCGTCCGTTCGGATGCCGGTGCCAGGCCGTGTGCGCGCCGGGCGCGAAGTGGACGGGGAACACGCGCGGCCGGGACGGGACCGGCGGGGCGGCTGTCCCGTCCAGCCAGACCGTGCCGGTGGAGTTCTCCGCGGGACCCCGCCGGGTGTCGGGACGCCGTCTGGTGATGTGCACGTGACTCAGTTCCCCCGCCGGGGAGCCGGAGGTGCCAGCAGGGAGAGCAGACCGCGTACGCCCGCGTCGAATGCGGCCGGCGATCCGGACGCGCGGGCGAGGACGTAGCCGCCCTGCACGGTAGCGAGGACGGCCGCGGCGATCTCCTGGCCGTGCAGGCCGGGCGCGAACTGCCCCTGCCGCTTGCCTTCTTCGACGATCCCGGCGATCCGCTCGCGGATGGCGGCGATCGTCTCGTCGACCGGCGCGCGTAGTTCCTCGCTCGCGATCACGTCCGGGTCCATGGTCAGCCGGCCGACCGGACAGCCCCGCAGCACATCCCGCTCGCGCAGCAGATACGCCTCGATGCGCTCGTACGGCGTGCCCGGTCCGCCGAGCACCGCCTCGGCGGTGGCCCGCAGTTCGTCGGCGGTGCGCCGGATGGCCGCCAGGGCGAGGTCCGGCTTGCCCTTGAAGTGGTGGTACATGCTGCCCTGACCGGCCCCGGCGCGCTCCAGGATCGCCTTGGGGCTGGTGCCCACGTACCCGCGCTCCCACAGCAGCTCGCGGGTGGACTCGATGAGTCGTTCCGAGGTGCTCATGCGCCCACTGTACATACTAGTAGTTACAGTCGCCCTCCAGTCCGGGAGCAGCCCGGCGTCAGGGCCGTACTCCCCGCGAGGTACGCGCACTGCCGCCGACCGCACGACGACCAGGACCCCGTGCCGGAGGGAGCCTCGGGACATCACCCGAAGATGCGAACCGACGAGGGAGAGACCCGAGATGCAGACCCTGGCGCACTGGGACGGCGGCGGACCCGGCCCGTGGATCCTGTTCGTCCCGCTGATCTGGGCGGCCGTCGTGACCGGCGCCGTCACCGTGCTGCGCCGCACCGCCCGGCGCGGGCGCGGTCCCTGGCGGCCGATGGACGCGGGACGCCCGGCGGGTGACTCGCCGCTCGCGGTCCTCGGCCGCCGCTTCGCCTCCGGCGAGATCGACGAGGACGAGTACTGGCGCCGTCTGTCCGTCCTGGAGGAGCAGTTCGGCCGCGCCGGAAAGGGCGGCGCGGCCTGACAACGACGTGGCCCGGTTTGGCTCGGGCAAGTTCGCCGGGGCTTGGCGGGGGGCGGGTCACCTGGAGGGGGTGCGTTCCTCGGCCGGGGTCTGGTTTCCCGGTGGGATCAGCGGGGGCACCGAGGCGGGCCGGCCCCTGGGGGCCGGCCCGCGCTGCTGCGGCGTTCCGGGGAGGAAGAACAGCCGACTCGTGACGGGCCTGGTGCTCCCGGTTGGCCACAGGCGCGGAGGGCCGGGAGGCCACCCGTGGGCTGGGCGACCCAGTGGCCGGCCGGGAGGCTTCGCGGGTCAGGAAGGGACGGCCGACCGGGCGGGTGCTGCTGTCCCGGTCGGGGTGGGGGCGGACCCCGTGGCGGGGGCGGGCGCCCCGACCGGCGCCGTGGCCGTGGCGGCGACGGGCGCCGTGCCTCCGGCGGGTGCGGTACGTCGGAGGGATGGGGGTGCGGGACTCGTGAGGGGCGCGGCACTCGCCGGTACAGGGGCTGCCGGGGTCACGCACGGCCCCGGACCGGTCGACCCCGCCGGGAGAACCGCCCCGGCCGGGAGGACCGCCCCGGCCGGGACAGTCACCTCCGCCGGAGCAGCCGCCCTCGTGGGGACGGCCGCCCTCGTCGCAGCCGGTGCCGGCGTGCTCCGTACCGCCCCCCGCGGCGACCCCGACGGATGGCTGCGGGCCGTTGCCGGGGCCGGGAGGGTGAACCAGACGACCTTGCCGTTCTCGCCGTCCGGGCGGGCGCCCCAGCTCTCGCTGACCGCGGCCACCATGGCCAGGCCCCGCCCACAGGTGGCCAGCGGGGTGGCGGTCGTCGTCTCCTTGGCGTCGGCCGGCACCGGAAGACGCGGATCGTGGTCGCGCACCGAGACCGTGAGCCGGTCCGGCAGCAGCTCCAGCTCGACGGTGCACGACTTGTCGGGCCGGGCGTGCCGGTGGACGTTGCTCAGCAACTCCGTCACACCGAGCGCGGCCCGGTCTATCAACGGGTCCATATGCCAGTAGCGCAACTGCGCAGATACGATTCTGCGGACCTGGCCGATCCGCGACGGCAGGGCTTGGAGCTCCACCGTGCAGTGCCTGCTTGGGTGACTGATCACGGCTGCGACTCCCCGATGTGAGGTCCGGAGGAACCGGAAGAACACGGAGAACAACGGATCCAGCAGGGTGCTTGCGTCCAAACGTCCGCCTGCTGTCGTGGCCGGCGGGCTGGTTCGCAGCGTTATCGCCGGTAAACCCAGAGTGACGTGAGACCAGCGTGGCGCAGCGGATGCGCTCCCGCAACTCGCCGCGACCGACCGCTGCCCGGCGTGTGCGACCGGCCACTGCTCGGCCTGTGTGACCGGCCGCCCTCCCGCGCGTGTGCGACCGGCCGCTGTTCGGCCTGTGCGACCGGCTGCCCCCCGCGTGGGCGACCGATCCCCGCTCGGCGCGTGCGGCTGACCGCCCCCGGCCGAGTGCGGCCACGCGCTCCTCAGCCGCCGCGCCCCGCCGCCCGGCGGACCGCCTCGACGAACCGCCGTGCCGCGGGCGGCCCCGGCCGGCCCGGTGCGGGATCGTGCGCGCCCATCGTCAGCAGATACCGCGTGCCGTTGACGTCGGCGAGCGCTCGGTCGTCCGGTACGAACCACGGCTTGGACGCGCGCACCGCCTGCACCGGTGCGCTGTCTATCTCGCTCCCGTAGCTGGTGAGCAGTTGCAGCCTGCCGTCGCTGATCCGGACCTGTCCGGCCCGGGTGAGCGAACGCAGGCGTTTGCCGATGCGCACGCCTGTGGCCGTGAACTCCGGTTCCGCCATGTCTGGCCGCCCCCTCGCGGTGTTCCCGTGGTTCCCTGGTGCGCCCCCGTTCGGGACGGTCGTCCCGTCGCGTGCAGTCTGCCCCGGCTCGGCCCGGAGCACCAGTACGCGTGGGGCGCGCGAGACAGCCGCCCGGAGCACTCGCGCCCATGCGCCCCCGTCGGCTCGCACATCCGTGCCCCAGCGCGTCTTTGGGTGGCTCAAAGATGCGTTTATGCAGGTGGGACCCGGTGTGAAAGGTGCCTATGCTCGATCTGCCGGCCCGCGCGAGGCGCCGTCGGCGAGCAGTGGAAGGAGCCCCGCCGTGAGCACCACTCCCCAGATCAGCACCGGCGCCACCCTCGACGTCGACCGCAGCGACCCCGCCTACCGTGACTGGCTGAAAGAGGCCGTCCGCAAGGTTCAGGCCGACGCGAACCGATCGGCGGACACGCACCTGCTGCGCTTCCCGCTGCCCGAGCAATGGGGTATCGACCTCTACCTCAAGGACGAATCCACCCATCCCACCGGCAGCCTCAAGCACCGGCTCGCCCGTTCCCTGTTCCTCTACGGCCTCTGCAACGGCTGGATCCGCCCGGACCGTCCGGTGATCGAGGCGTCCAGCGGCTCGACGGCGGTCTCCGAGGCCTACTTCGCCAAGCTGATCGGCGTGCCCTTCATCGCGGTCATGCCGCGCACGACGAGCGCCGAGAAGATCCGCCTGATCGAGTTCCACGGCGGACGGTGCCACTTCGTGGACGACTCCCGGAAGATGTACGAGGAGTCCGCCCGCCTCGCGGTGGAGACCCGCGGCCACTACATGGACCAGTTCACCTACGCCGAACGCGCGACGGACTGGCGCGGCAACAACAACATCGCCGAGTCGATCTTCCGGCAGTTGCAACTGGAGCGGTTCCCGGAGCCGGCCTGGATCGTCGCCACGGCGGGCACCGGCGGCACCTCGGCGACCCTCGCCCGCTACGTCCACTACATGCAGTACGACACCCGCATCTGCGTCGCCGACCCGGACAACTCCTGCTTCTTCGAGGGCTGGACGGCCGCCGACCCGGACGTCACCTGCGCCTGCGGTTCCCGGATCGAGGGCATCGGACGGCCGCGCATGGAGCCGAGCTTCGTGCCCGGCGCGATCGACCGGATGATGAAGGTCCCGGACGCGGCCAGCGTCGCCGCCGTGCGGGCCCTGGAGGCGGCCATCGGCCGGAAGGCGGGCGGCTCCACGGGCACCGGCCTGTGGAGCGCGCTGAAGATCGTCGCCGAGATGGTGGCCGAGGGGCGTACGGGCAGCGTCGTCACGCTGCTGTGCGACCCTGGTGACCGGTACCTGGACAAGTACTACTCGGACGCGTGGCTCGCGGAGCAGGGTCTGGACATCGCGCCGTACGCCGCCGCGGTCGCCACGTTCCTGGCCACGGGCGTGTGGCCGGACTGAGTCGCCCCCTCCTCGGGCAGGTCGCGCGCGACAGGCGGGTGGCGGGGTTGTGTGGGTTTGGTGACGTCTCAATTGAGGCCCTCGGCAAGCCGGTTGCGCCTAAGCGGCTGATAAGATCATCCCACTTTTCAGCGGACTGACGGCGTGTCATAAACGCGTCTGGGGGACAGTCTCGAAGGCACCGTCGCGCTGTTCACGTTCCCGGCGCGATGCGACTTGAAGAGAGTCTCATGACGTCATTGACTCGGGATCCACTGTTGTGGATCTTGCTTGTGGTGCTCATCGCTGCGGTCGTCGCAGTGATGCGGGCCCGGAGAACCAATATGGCGCTCCGAAGAACGAAGAAGGATCTGGAGGCAGGACTCGGTGAGGCCCGCGGCGATGTCGGAGAGCTCCACGCGCACATCGCCACGTTGACCACCCAGCACCAGCACGCCCTCGCGGACGTCCGGGCGGACGCGGAGGCGGGGACCAAAGCGGTGCTCAAGTCCGCGATGGGAACGCTCCAGTCGCTCGCCGAGGAGCAGCAGGTACTCCTCGACAGCCTGTTGAAGAAGTACGGCGACACCACCGAGATCCTGGCCGACCTGATGACGGTCGACCACACCGGCAGCCAGTTCGGCCGCCGTGCCAAGGGCATCTCCGTGCTGTGCGGCGGCTGGCTGGGCCGGCGGGAGAGCGTCGCCACGGTCTACGACGTCGCGCGCAGCGCCCAGGGCCGGATCAGGGACTTCAGCCGGGTCAGCGTTCACTCGCAGGTGAACGTCTCCCTCGTCGGCAAGGCGGTCGAGCCGGTGGCCGTCGTGCTGGCCGAGCTGCTGGACAACGCGACGAACTACAGCGCGCCCGGAACCCCGGTCGAGGTCAACATCCAGGCCGTGCCGACCGGTGTGTGCTTCATCGTCGACGACGCCGGACTCGGCATGGACCAGGAGACCAAGGACCGGGCGGCGGCCCTGCTGTCGGTCGACGGCCCGGTCGACATCACCGGTCTCGGCGATCCGCCGCGGTTCGGCTTCGCCGTGTGCGGCATGCTCGCCGCCCGCTACGGCTTCGCCGTCTCCGTCGGTTCCGTGTCCCCCTACGGCGGAGTGCGTGCAGTGATTCGTGTGCCCGAAAGTCTCCTCGCGGCCGACGTGCCCGCCCCCGCGGTCGACGCCCAGGACACCGCGGCACCGGAGGCGGCCCCCCAGCGGCTGGCGCCGGTCCCGGTGGTGGGCCCCACCCACGTGGTGGGGACGACCACGGGAGGTCTGCCCAAACGCCGGCGACGGAGCGGCCCCGTCACGGTGGTCCCGGCACTCGACGAAACCGCCGGTCAGGAAGGCACGCCCGAGCCCGCCAGCGAGGTGACGGCGTCACGGCTCGGGGCGTTCGCGCGCGGAACACAGCTTGGGCGCACCACGAACACCACGGAAGGACCTGACACCAAGTGAACATCGACCTGTCCTGGGTGCTCAACGACGTGCTTGAGGTGCGCGGAGCCCGGCACGCGATCCTCGTCTCGGGCGACGGCCTGCTGTTGCAGCGCTCGGACGACATCGGGCGGGACGACGCCGAGACGAACGCCGCCGCGATGAGCTCCATGCAGTCGCTGAGCCGGGCCGTCGCGGGGTTCGTGGGAGCGGGACACGGGATCTGGAAGCAGACGCTGCTGGAGTACGACGGCGGCTGGATCTTCCTGATCGCCGCCGGCCAGGGCTCCTACCTCGCCGTCTCCGCCGCGCTGGACGTCGACATGGAGGCCATGTCCTTCCGCATGCAGAAGACGGTCACGGGCCTGAGCAAGGCGATGAGTGTGGCGCCCCGCTCCGACAACGGTGCCGGCGCATGACGAATCCCGGCGAGGAAGCCGCCGTCACCAGCGACTTCGTCCGTTCCTACGTCATCACCGGCGGCCGGACGCTGCCGGACTCGGACGACCTGGCGCTGCACACCCTGGTCATCCTGGCTCCCGACCGGACACCCCCGCTGGGAGCCGGCCCCGAGGTGATGGCGATCTGGAAGCTGTGCGCGGGCGGCTACCTGTCGGTCGCCGAAGTGGCCGGACACCTGGGACTGCCGGTGGGAGTGGCCCGGTTGCTGCTGACCGATTTATTCGAGCAGGGACACCTCCTGCGCCGAGCCGAGCCGCCCCGGGCTCAGAACGTTGACAGAGCGACCCTGGAAAAGGTTCTGAATGGACTCCAATCTCTCATCGGCTGAGACGGCCCCCGGCTCCATCTATGTCTCCAGCGCGGTGACCAACGCTGCCAAGATCCTGGTCGTCGGGCATTTCGCCGTGGGCAAGACGACCTTCATCGGCTCCCTGTCGGAGATCACCCCGCTGCGCACCGAGGAGAAGATGACGCAGGCGTCGCTCCACGTGGACGACCTCAGGGGCGTGACCGACAAGACCACCACCACCGTGGCGCTGGACTTCGGCCGGCTCACGCTCAGCGACGACCTCGTGCTGTACCTGTTCGGCACCCCCGGACAGCAGCGCTTCATGCAGCTGTGGGAGGACATGGCCCGCGGCGCGCTGGGGGCGCTGCTCCTGGTCGACCCCGCCCGGCTGGAGGAGACGTTCCCCGTCATCGACCTCGTCGAGCGGTACGGCCTGGAGTACGCCATCGCGGTCAACAGCTTCAAGGCGGGCACGGTGTACGAGGAGGCGGAGGTGCGCGAGGCCCTCGACCTGCTCCCGGACACCCCCGTCGTCTACTGCGACGCCCGCGACCGGCAGTCCTCCGCCCACGCGCTGATCGCGCTCGTGCGTCACCTGCTCGCCCGGGCCGCCTGACCGCCCGTCCGCAGTCGTCTCATCCGCCCATCCCCCCGACCCCCGGCCCGGACCTCCGCCCGGGCCCCGGGCCCGGACCCTCTGCCGGGACCCCGGCCCGGCACCATCCCCCGGCGCCGGGCCCGGGCCGCCCCCCGGCCCCGGCCCCGGCCCGGAACCATCCGCCCGGAGCCTCGGCCCGGAGCCAGCAGAAGGAACTTCATGGACCGCCAGTCAGCCCCCGCCCCCGCCGGCGCAAGATGCCCCATGCACGACGCCGCGTTCGCCGCCGACCCGCACCAGGTCTACGACCGGCTGCGCGCCCACGGTCCGGCCGGACCGGTCGAACTCGCCCCCGGCGTCGACGCGACCCTGGTCGTCGGCCACGAGATGGCGCTACGCGTGTTGCAGAACTCCACGCTCTTCGCCCGGGACGCCCGCCGGTGGAAGGCCCTCAACGAAGGGGCTATCGGGCTGGACAGCCCGGTGCTGCCGATGATGGCGTACCGGCCCAACTGCCTGTTCACCGACGGCGCCGTGCACCTGCGGCTGCGCAAGGCCGTCACGGACAGCCTGGCCCGGCTCAACGTCACCCGCATCCGCCGTGACGTCGAGCCCATCGCCGACTACCTCATCGACCAGTTCAGCGAGCGAGGCCGGGCCGACCTCCTCAACGACTACGCCAAGCTGCTGCCGCTGCTGCTGTTCAACAAGCTCTTCGGCTGCCCGGCGGACATCGGTGACACCCTCACCAGCGCCATGTCGGCGATCTTCGACGGCAAGGACGCCCTGCGCGCCAACGAGGAACTCACCGCCTGCCTCATGGAGCTGATCGCCCTCAAGCGCCGCCGGCCCGGCGACGACGTCACCTCCTGGCTGATCCAGCACCCCGCCGGGCTCACCGACGAGGAACTCAAGGACCAGCTCGTCATGCTGATGGGCGCCGGCGTGGAACCCGAGCGCAACCTCATCGGCAACGCGCTGCTCCTGCTGCTGTCGCCCGACACCAGCGGGCGCGACTCCGGGCTGCTCGTCGAGGAGGCGATCGACGACGTGCTGTGGAACGAGACGCCCATCGCCAACTACGCCACCCACTTCCCGGTGCAGGACGTGGACCTCGGGGGAGTGGTGGCCGAGGCCAACACCCCGGTCGTCATCAGCTTCGCCGCGGCCAACAGCGATCCGGCGCTGGCCGAGGCCCGCCGGAAGCACAGCAAGGGCGCCCACCTGGCCTGGGGAGCCGGTCCGCACGCGTGCCCGGCCAAGGACCCGGCGCAGGTCATCGCCGTCACCGCGATCGAGAAGATCCTCAACGCCCTGCCCGACCTCACGCTGGCCGTTCCCGAGAAGGAGCTGGCATGGCGCCCGGGGCCGTTCCACCGGGCCCTGGTCGCGCTGCCCGTGACCTTCAGCCCGACCCCGGCCACCCGTATGGTCTCCGCCCTCCAGAACCGCACCGGCCCCGCCGCGGGGGAGCAGCCGCTGCCCTCGGTCCCGGCCTCCGCCGCCTCCGTCGGCCGACAGGAGCCGACCAGGAAGAAGGGATTCTGGAGCAGTTTCCTGGACATTTTCCGGGTGTGATGTACGGCATGTGACAGGAGCAACACTGTCAGGCGCATGACGAAGGAGAGGGGAAGGGTAGGTTCCGGCGGTAACGGTAGCGCCCAGCACAGAGGAGCTTTGCGTGACCGCCGTTGGCGTCATACGCGGTACCACCCCCGACCGCCGAGTCGTCATCCCCCTCCTTCGCCGCCTGAGGTCCGGCGAGGGATTGGCCGACCCCCGCCCCGTCTGGGAAGAACTGCGCGCCCTGGGCGATGTGGTGCCCGCGCCCTGGGGCGGCTACTTCGTGACCGGATTCGAGGCGTGCAGCCAGGTCCTGCGCGGCAGGAACTGGCTCGTCCCCGACTTCGACTGGCAGGAGCGCCGGCCCGACCCGACGCGCTGGCGGGAGCCGGCGACGCGGGAGATGACACGGACCCTCTCCCGACTCAACCCGCCCGTGCACACCTTCCAGCGGCGCGCTCTGGGCAACCTCTTCGACCGCGGCACCCTGGAGGCCATGCGGCCCCGGATCGCCGGCCACGTCACCCGGCTCCTGGACCGCCTCGCCTCACAGCTGCGCACCCACGGCGAGGCCGACTTCGTCGACACGGTCGGCGACCGGCTCCCGATCCACACCGTCGGCCAGTGGCTCGCCATCCCGGCCGAGGACTACCCGCGGATCCTGGACTTCACCCACCGCCAGGTCCACGCCCAGGAACTCCTGCCCACCAAGAGCGAACTGGCCGTCTCCGCCCAGGCCACCCTGGAGATGAGGGACTTCTTCACCCGCCTGATCGCCCACCGGCGCCGCCACCTTGGCAACGATGTCCTCTCCGGCTGGATCCGCTACTGGGACGCCCAGTACCCCGAGGACCGCGCGGCGGCGGACCAGACGCTCTACGACCTGACGATGTTCATCACCATCGCGTCCCTGGAGACCACCGCCACGCTGCTGGCCAACGCCGTGTGGTTCCTCACCCGGGACCCGGCCCGGGCCGACTGGCTGCGCCGGCACCCCGAACACCTCGACGACGCGATCGACGAGGTGCTGCGCTACGACCCGCCCATCCACCTCAACACCCGGTACGCCGCCGATGACACCGTCCTCGCCGGCGTCCCGGTCGCCAAGGACACCCCCGTCCACGTCCTCTACGGCGCCGCCAACCACGACCCGCGCCGCAACGGGAACCCGCACGCGTTCGACATCCGCCGCAAGGGCGCCCACCTCGCCTTCGGCGGCGGTGCCCACTACTGCCTCGGCATGGCCCTGGCCCGACTGGAGGCCCGCCTACTCCTCGGCGAGCTGCTGGAACGATTCACCACTCTGCGGCCGACCGCGGGCCCGACGTACGCGAGCCGGATGGTCTTCCGGCGCGTCAGCTCCCTCACGGTGACGGCGTGACCTCCCGGAGGCGGCCTTCGCGCACCTGACGAGACGACCTGCCGACATCGACGACACGACTCCTCCGAAAGCGACGACATGACCGCCCTCCCCCTCACGGCCCTCCCGTCCGGCTCCGTACGGCAGACCCTGCGGACCCACCGGGAGGGCCCGGTCCTCACCATCGAGCTGACCACCCCCGAGCACGGCAACACCGTCACCGACGCCCTGCTGGACGACCTCCTGGCCGTTCTCCAGGACCAGGACCCGGCGGTCCGCGTACTCATCCTCACCGGGAGCGGCGACGACTTCAGCCTCGGCGGGGACCGCGGCGAGTTCGCCCGGCACGTCGCCGCCGACCCCACCGGCAGCGGCATCCGCGTGTCGGGGACCAAGGCGCGCCGCGTCTGCGACGCCCTCACCGGGAACCCGGCCGTCACCATCGCCCGCGTCCACGGCAAGGCCATCGGGGCGGGCATGGCCCTGGCACTCGCCTGCGACCTGCGGGTCGGCTCCGAGGACGCGACCTTCCGGCTGCCCGAACTCGCCCTCGGACTCCCCACCGCCTGGGGCGGGCTGCTGCCCCGCCTCATCAACGAGGTCGGCGCCGCCCGCGTCCGCGAACTCGTGCTCACCGGCCGGGCGTTCACCGCGGCGGAAGCCCACTCCCTGTCCATTCTGCAAAAGGTCGTGCCGGCTCACGAACTGGACGCGGCCGTCGACGCCTGGGCCAGGCCCATCGTCCGCCGCCCCCCGGCGGCACTGCGCGTCACCAAGACCCTGCTCAACTCGCTGTCCGCAGCCTCCCGCCTGGCCGACGTCTCGGCGCTGGACGCGGAACTGATGGCAGCGGTCGTGTCCGAGGCGCACCACGCCCACGGCGACTGATCACCGCCGGGACACGTACCCGTCCAGGGACGTCACCGCGTCGCGGAAGGCGCGCCCCAGGCCCGCCCGGGCCAGCGTGAGGAAGAGCCGGAACGGCGCCGTCCCATCGGCGGCCAACGTCCACTGCACACGCGTGCCGGTGCCCCGAGGGGTGAGGCGCCACTCCTCGGCCAGGGCACGGGCCCCGGGCGCGTTGGTGCTGTCGATGCGGTAGGCGTACACCTCGGGCGCCTTCGCGAGGAGCACCGTCTCCGCGAACCGCGTCCCGCCCCGGAGCCGGATCTCCCGCCGGGAGCCGCCGTCGGTGACCCGGGCGAGCGTCACCGCCGCGAACCACTCGGCCCAGCCCGGCACGTCCTCGGCGAGCGCGCGGAAGACCTGCTCGGGCGAGGCGGCGATGTTCCGTGCGAAGACCAGGCGTACGGGGGCGGTCCCGATGAAGCCGGGATCCACCGGGCGCAGACGACGAGCCATGGACGAAACCCCCTCGTGACACTCCCGCAGGCGGTTGGACAGACATCGTCAACCGGGCATCGTCACCTTAGCTGACGGGCTCTCAGATGTCTGTGGCGTCCTCGTCCCCGGGCTCGCCCGCCACCAGCACCCGCAGGTGCTCGGAGATCTCCGCGCGCGCCTCGGCGGGCAGGCCGGCGTCGGTCACCAGCGTGTCCACCTGCTCCAGCGCGGCGAACGAACTCAGGCCCACCACACCCCACTTGGTGTGGTCGGCGACCACCACGACCCGGCGCGCGGAATGCACCAGCCGCCGGTTGGTCTCGGCCTCCGCGAGGTTCGGCGTGGACAGGCCGGCCTCCAGCGATATGCCGTGCACCCCGAGGAAGAGCAGATCGAAGTGGAGCGCGGCGATCGCCTGGTCGGCCACCGGCCCCACCAGCGAGTCCGACGGGGTGCGCACCCCGCCGGTCAGCACCACCGTCGCCGCCCCCTGCCGCTGCCCCGAGGTGCGCTGCGCCGAGTGGAAGACGTCCGCGACCCGCACCGAGTTCGTCACCACGGTCAGGTCGGGCACCTCCAGCAGCTGCTGCGCGAGCGCGTACGTCGTCGTACCGCCGGACAGCGCGATCGCCGCCCCTGGGCTGACCAGCCGGGCCGCGGCGCGCGCGATGTCCTCCTTGGCGGTCAGCTCCAGCCCCGACTTCGCCTCGAACCCCGGCTCGTGCGTGCTCGCCTCGACCACCGGCACCGCGCCGCCGTGCACCTTCTCCAGCACACCCTGGCGGGCGAGCGCGTCCAGATCGCGGCGCACGGTCATGTCCGAGACACCGAGCCTGCGGGTCAGTTCGTTGACCCGTACCCCGCCCCGGCGCCGGACCTCGTCCACGATCAGGGCGCGGCGCTGCTCCGCGAGGAGGTTCTGATTCTCGCTCACGTACGCTCCGGTCCTTTCGCCGCCATCCGTCCGACACGCCCGGTGCACCGGCTCCGACCAGGAAGTTCCCTCTGTCCGACAGTGCGCGGGCGTTCCATCCTTTCACGGGTCGGGACCGGTTGCGCCACCGCGTCGTGGCCCGTCCGCCGCCACACGGTTCGGGGAGATTCCGTGACGAGAGGTGTACGCGACCGCCGGACCGGAGATCCTGGAGCGCGCACGACACAGGCGTCAGGCGGCACGGGGGAAGTGCGAGAACAGTGGAACGCGCGCGGGAACGCTCGGCGGGGCAGCGGGAGCAGCGTCCGGCCGGGCCGTACGTGGACCGGTCCGGGGAGTCACCGGAGACCGAGCTGGAACTGCTGGTGCACGGGGTCGGCGGGAGCACGCCGGAGAAGATGCTCGGCGATCCGCGCACGGTCCGGGTCACCGGCGACGACACGGCCGCCGTCTTCCGGCGCGCCGAGGACACCGAGGGCACCCCGGACGGGAGCGGGGCCGGGGGAGAGCGCTGGCGGGAGCGCCGGAGCGGACCGGTCCGGGAGGCGTACGTCTGGTGCAACCTGACCTCCGGCGACGGCAGTCGCGCCCTGTGGCTGTTGCTGCTGCCGTTCATGGTGGTGAACCTCGCGCACTGGATGCGCCCCGCCGCACCCGGCCGGCCGCGCGTGGTCCGGCTCTACGGCCTCCTGGTGCGTCTGTCCGCCCTCACCCTGACCGTGCTGCTGGTGGCCGCCGCCTGCGAGGTGGCGCTCGACCTGGTCGCCTGGCAGTGCGCGGGCGCCCAGGCCTGCGCCCGCCGCCACTCCTGGCTGGACTTCCTGTCCCCCGCCGCCGGCGGCTGGTGGAGCGCCCCCGGCCGCCGACTGGCCCTCGCGGCGATACTGCCGGTCACGCTGACCGGCCTGCTGTGGTACCTCTCCCACCGCACCTGGCGCGCCTACGAGTCCTACCGTCCCCTGACCTCCACCCCGGTGCCGACCGGTGACGAGCGGGGGCCGACCGACGACGAGCAGGCGCCGGCCAGCGGCGGACCGGCGCCGGGGAGCGGTGGAGCGGAGTCGGCCGGCGGCGGGCCCAGCTCGACCAGGCGCCGACTGGAGTCGGGGAGCGGCGGATCCTCCTTGACCAGCGGCGGACCGGAGCCGGGGAGTGGCGGACGGGCCGGCGGAGGATCCGCCCCGGCCGGGCGCGGGCTGGAGCCGGGCAGCGGTGGACGGGAGGCAGCCGGGGGCGGACCCGAGCCGGGCAGGGGTGGACTGGAGGCAGCCGGGGGTGGACCCGAGTCGGGCAGGGGTGGAGCGGAGTCGGCTGGTGGTGGGCCCGTCCCTGCCCGGGGCGGACCGGGGCCGGGGAGTGGCGAGGCGGAGTCGGGTAGCGGTGGACCGGCCTTGGTCTGCGGTGGGTCGGAGCCGGTCAGGGGCGGACGGGAGCCGGCCGGCGGTGGAGCGGAGTCGGGCAGGGGTGGAGCGGAGTCGGCTGGTGGTGGGCCCGTCCCTGCCCGGGGCGGACCGGGGCCGGGGAGTGGCGAGGCGGAGTCGGGTAGCGGTGGACCGGCCTTGGTCTGCGGTGGGTCGGAGCCGGACAGGGGCGGACGGGAGCCGGCCGGCGGTGGAGCGGAGCCGGGCAGGGGTGGGTCGGAGCCGGGCGGTGATGACGCCGAGCCCGCCGCCCACGGCAGTGCGCTGGCCCGGCCCGGATTCTGGTACGGGCGCCGCCTGGTCGCCCGGCTGCGCGCGGCCCACACCGCGGCCGGCCTGCTCACGGTGGCCGCCGCCGTCACCACCCCGGCGGCCCGCTTCGACCACCGGCCCGGCGGCCCCGCGGTCCTGGACGTCCTCGGCCTGGGGCTGGCGGCGGCCCTGTTCCTCTGCGGGGCGGCGGTGGTCGTGGTGGTCTGCCGCCGGGGCCGCAGCGAGTGGCGGCTCGACCAGCGGCTCGACCGGCACCTCGTACGCCGCCTGCCCCTCGCCGCACTCGCCCTGCTGCTGCTGGGGCTGGTGTACGCCGGCTGGTCCCGGCCCGGCTGGCAGTCCACCGGCCGGCTGCCCGGCGACCCCTCCTTCGGCGCCCTCATGCTGGCCCAGGGCCTGCTCGTCGTCGCCCTCGCCACCGTGGCCGGGTACCTGCACCGGCGCCGCCCCGACCCACGCGCCGGGATACGCGGCCTCGGCGGTCCCGCCGTCGCCTTGCTCGCCTGCGCGCTGGGCGGCGTGATCTCCGGCGGGGTCGCCCAGCGCGTCGCCGACTGGCTGGACGGCACCCGTGCCCTGCTCACCGGCCCGCCCGTCCTGCTGACCTGGCAGGCGTCCGTCATCCCGCCGCTCCTCGTGGTCCTGCTGCTCCTGGTCGCCGGGCTCGCCCTGCACACCGCCCGGCTCGCCCGTACCGAACGCGACCGGGTCCGCCGCGAGCACCCCGGCGAGCCCGAGGACCCGGCCCGTACCCGTGCCATCGCCCATGCGCGGGCCATGGCCACCCTCACCGACCGGGCGCCGCTCGTCGTCGCCGTACTCACCGCCGCGACCCTCGTCCTGGGCTCCGTGGCGCTGGCCGGGGCGCTGGCCACGAGGAAGACGCCCGACGGGGCGGCCCACCGCACCCACCACCTCGTGCAGGCCGTGGCCGAGACCTCGCAGGCGCTGGGCTCCTGGCTGGTCGGCCTCGGCTTCCTGCTGTTCGTGACCTGGGGCAGGCGGGCCTACAAGGACGCCTCGGCCCGGCGCACCATCGGCATCCTCTGGGACGTCGGCACCTTCTGGCCGCGCGCCGCCCACCCCTTCGCACCGCCCTGCTACGCCGAGCGCGCGGTGCCGGACCTGACCTGGCGGATGGCCACCTGGACCCGGCGCACCGGAGGCCGGCTGGTGCTGTCCGGCCACTCCCAGGGCAGCGTCCTCGCCGCCGCGGCGGCCTGGCAGTTACCACCGTCCGTACGCGGGCGGGTCGCCCTGCTCACCTACGGCTCTCCGCTGGAGCGCCTGTACGGCCGCTGGTTCCCGGCCCATTTCGGCCCGCCGGCCCTGGCCGCCCTGCACCACGACATCGACTGCTGGCGCAACCTCTACCGGCGCACCGACCCCATCGGCGGCCCCGTCCGCGTCCCCGACGACACCTCCCCCGACGTGGACCACGAGCCCCTGCGGGACCCCCTCGCCTACGGCCGCACCCCGGACCACCCGCTGCCGGCCCCGATCCTCGGCCACTCCGACTACCAGACGGACCCCGCCTTCACCCGCGAACGGGCCTGCCTGCTGACCCGCCTGCACCCGGAGCTGCCGGGCCAGCGCCCGGAGCCGGATCCGGAGCCGGATCCGGATCCGGAGCATCGGGCCGAGGCCGCCGGACCCTCGGCGTGAGTGGCCGGCAGGCCTGCCCCGACCCGCCCGCGTGACGGCTCAGGGCAGGTCCGGCAGGTCCTCCGCGAAGAGCAGGGTCAGGTCGTCCGTGGTCGGGTCCGGCAACTGGGCGACGCGGCTCGCGTGGCGCTCCACCATCGCCTCGAAGGTCTGCCGGGCGGTGCGGCCGTTGCCGAACGCCGGGCCCTTCGGTAGCGCCGTGAAGTACTTCAGCAGCGCCTCGGACGCACCCGGCGCCAGCCGGTACTCGTGCTCGTCGGCCTGCTGCTCCACGATCCGCAGCAGCTCCTCGGGACCGTAGTCGCCGAAGGTGATGGTGCGGGAGAAGCGGGAGGCCACGCCCGGGTTGACGGACAGGAAGCGCTCCATCTCCGCGGTGTACCCGGCGACGATCACCACCACCGCGTCCCGGTGGTCCTCCATCAGCTTGACCAGCGTGTCGATGGCTTCCTTGCCGAAGTCCCGCCCGGCGTCCTCCGGGGACAGCGCGTACGCCTCGTCGATGAACAGCACACCACCGCGCGCCCGCTCGAAGGCCTCCTGGGTGCGGATCGCCGTGGAACCGATGTGCTCGCCGACCAGGTCGACCCGGGACACCTCCACCAGATGGCCCTTCTCCAGCACGTCCAGCGAGGCGAGGATCTCGCCGTAGAGCCGGGCGACCGTGGTCTTGCCGGTGCCGGGGGAGCCGGTGAAGACCAGGTGCCGCTTGACGGAGGCCGCCTTCAGCCCCGCCCGCTGCCGGCGCCGGCCCACCTCGATCATGTCGATCAGCGCCCGCACCTCGCGCTTGACGCTCTCCAGGCCGACCAGCGCGTCGAGTTCCCCGAGCACGTCCTTCGAGGTGCGCTGCGGCTTCACCGGCTCCGCCACGAAGACGGGCGGAGCCTGCTCCGCCGCCCGCTGCCCGGGGAGCGCGCCGAGCAGGTTGGTGGGCTGCGTCGCCGTCTCCGCGGCCGTCTCCCGGACCGCGGGCGCCCGGACACTCCCGCTCTCGTCGCTGGTGCAGTCCTCCACGACCGGTCCGGTCCCGGGCCCCGCGTCCGGGCCGCCGTCGGCGAACTCGTACCCGCCGCGCGCGCACCGCTCCGTACGGCACTTGCGCAGCGTCGTACGGCAGCCGTCGATCACATGGAAGCCGTAGCCGCCGCTGCCGGTGACCCGGCAGTTCAGGAAGCTGCCCCGGCCGCCCGCGGAGACGTAGAAACCGGCCTCCGAGGGTGAGTCGACCGTGCACCGCTCGATGGTCGGGTCGGCGCCCTTGGTGACGATCACACCGGTCTGGGTGCCGTCCACGGTGCAGTTGTTGAGCGTGCCGCCGCTGCCGTGGTCGCGGAACCAGGCACCGGTGGCCGCCTCCCTGATCCGGCAGTCGTCCAGCTGCGCGGTCGCCCCGTCGCTCACCGACACGGCCGTGTTGCGCACCTGCGACAGATCGCTGTCGACGACGTCCGCGCGCGAACCGCGGTCCAGTACGAACAGCGCGTCCGGCACGTCGTGCACCCGGCAGGATTCCAGTACGGCGGTGGCCCCGTCGCTCACCCACACCGCCGGGTAGTCGCCGGTGCTGTCGAAGATCTCGCACTGGTTGGCGTCCACCCGGGTCCCCGGGTCCCACACCGACAGGCCGTTGCGTCCGAACCGACGGACCGTCGTCCGGGTCAGTGTGAGCACCGAGCGGGAGCGCAGGTCGACGGCGTTCTCCGGGATGTCGTGGAGGTGGCAGTCGGCGAGCGTGAGCACCGCGTCGGTGTCCAGGGTGATGCCGTCGGCGGTGGTGCGGTGCACCTCGCAGTCCGTCAGGTGCGCGGTGGCCCGCTGGGTGACCTGCACCCCGGAGCCGCGCACCTCGTAGATCTCGCATCCCACCGCCTCCAGCGAGGAGTTCTCGCCGGTCGCGGTCAGCCCGGTACCGGAGGCGTGGTGCACCCGGCAGCGCTCCAGCCGGGGATGGGCCCCGCCGCGCACCGCCACGCCGGCCTGCCCGGCCGCGACGACCTCGCACTCCTCGAACACCCCGCCCCCGCCGTCGAGTACGGCGATGCCGATGCCGGCCGGGTTGTCGACGGTGCACCGGCGCACGGTCGGGCGGGCGCCGCCGCGCACCTCGATGCCGGCGGCGGACCGCGTGACGATCCGCACGTCCATCAGCTCGGGCGTGCCCTCCTCGACCAGCAGTGCGGGCGCCGCCGCGTCCTGCCCCTCGATGTGCAGGTCCTGCACGACGGCCGAGGCCCGCACGGTGAGCGGAACGCCGTCCACCGGCGCGATTCGCACCGAGCCGGATGAGCCCTCGGGCCCCCGGAGTGTCACCGCCCGCTCGACGACGAGGTTCTCCCGGTAGGTGCCGGGGGTGATGGTGAGGACGTCGCCGTCGGCGGCGGCCTCCAGGGCGGCGGCGAGCGAAGCGTACTCACCCGTGCGGCGCCGCCACCGCGAAGTACCGGTGTGCGTCACCTGGACCGTGCCCTGTGCCATGGCGTTGCTGTGCCCCCACCTCGTCGTACTGATGGCTCGCTGCCCGCCGGGGCGCTGCCGCCGGTGCCCGGACCGCGACCGTGCTCGGCTCCCGGGGCGTCAGCGCGTCCGCGCCCCTGGAGACCTGTGCGCCCCGGGGTTCACGCACCCGCGGGTTGTCGCCGAATGCGCTTCGGCCGGTCCACCGTAGCGCGTGCGTGCATGCCGGGTTGACCAGAGCCGGAAGGCCGTCAGCTCCCGGTGCCCGCCTTGCCCCAGTCCGGGCCCGCCCGGTCCCATGCCTGGTCCCAGCGCGCGTACCGCCGGCGGACCAGGCGCCAGACGGTCAGGCGCCGGCCGCCCTCGACCAGGGCCGCGGTCAGCAGGGCCGCGCCTGATCCCGCGAGGACGGCGTGTGTCGTCGCCGTGGCGGAGTCCAGCGGGCGGGTCGTTATTCGGCCGTGCGGATCGGTCCACAGCCGGAAGTGGTCCCCCTGGTGCGGGGACTTGAGGTCCGCGAGGACCGGGCCGTGCCGCGGGGTGCCGTCCGGCGCGGTCCAGTCCGCGAGGACACGGCTGCCGGTCTCGCGCGCGGAAGTGGCGTCGGGGTCGGTCTCCGGCAGGACCCCGCCCATGCCCCGCACCACGGTGGCCTCGACCGGATGGCGTGTGTGCTGCTGCTGTCGTGCGGACCGCTGGAGCGAGTCCTGGGCGGCGGCACCGACCAGGCAGCCGGTCACGGGTGCGGCCACGGCGATGAGCAGCAGGGCCACCAGGGCCACCCACGCCTCGGCCAGATCGGTCGCGCGGCACAGCGGATTGCGCCGCCAGCGCCACAGCCCACTGAGTGCTCGCATGTCCCCACCCCCTCCCGGTCCGCCATGATCCCCGGCATCCGCGCCCGCCCCCGGACCGGACCGGGTGAGAGCGCCTCACGTCCGCCGCGGTACCTGACGCAGGCGGACCTTCACGAATTTCTCACGCCTGCTCAACGACCGGCACCCGCCCCCTGGTTCCCGGTCCGGCCGATCATCACCGACGGCTGTGCGCGGGCCGGTCCCTACTCCAGCACCCGCACCGGGTCGCCGACCCTGATCGTGCCGGGGGAGAGGGGGACCAGGTTCTGACCGAACAGCAGCTTGCCGTCGATCCTGCGGTGGCGCGCCAGGGTGCGCAGCGGTTCCCGGCCGCGTTCGGCCGTGGCCTGGTCGGTGGTGGTCACCACACACCGTCCACTCGGCTTCGGGGCCCGGAAGACGACGTCGCCGACGGCGATCCGCGTCCAGTGGTCCTCGGCCCACGGCTCGGTGCCCGCGACGACGACGTTCGGCCGGAAGCGGTTCATGGGCAGTGGGCCCTCGTGGGCGTTCGGCCCCTGCGCTATCAGGGAGTTCAGGGCGGCCAGCGAGGCCACCGTGGTGACCAGCAGGGGGTAACCGTCGGCGAAGCTCACCATCTCGCCGGGCAGGGCGTACTCGGGGTCGACCGGGCGGCGGGTGGCCGGGTCGTCCATGTGGACCAGGCGGACCTCGAACCCCAGGTAGGCGCTGCACCAGGCGTGCGCCGCCGGGTCGGCCGGGACCCCCTCCACCTTCGTGCCGAACACGTTCACCGGCACGGTCGCCGCCGGCTCCGGCACCTCCACCGTCAGCGGCGGCCGACCGGGCGCGGACAGCCGAAGGCCGCCGCCGGCCAGAGGCTCGGCGGCGGCCAGGGCGAGACGCGGCTGCTCGCGCTGCGTGACGACCTTTCCCCCGTGGTCGATCAGCGCCCAGCGTCGGTCACCGGCCAGGCCCCAGGGCTCCACGACGGCCTCCCGGGGCGAGAGGCCCCGGAACGCCTTGACCGGGTGGACGTGGATCGAATCCACTTCGGCATGTCCCATGCCGTCCATCCTGCCAGGCGGCACGGACAGCCGGGGCGCGAGCGGTCAGTAACCGCGGTACTGCTGGTTGTTGTACGGGTCCTGGTAGGGAGCCGGCGCGGGCCGCGGCGCGGCCGGACGCATGGCCTCGTACCCGTTGCCCGGCGCCATCGGCCGCTGCTGCTGCGGGGCCTGCGGACCGGGGTAGCCGCGCGGGGCACTCGCCTGCTGCGGGATGTACGCCGTGGGCGCCTGCTGGAGCGGTGCGGGCTGCTGAGGCTGCGGGTAGCCGTAGGCGGGGGGCTGCTGCTGGGCCGGTGCCGCCGGGAGGGCGGGGAGGGCCGACGGCAGGGCGGGCAGGCTGCTGCCCGTGTCGTAGGCGGCGGGGACCCGGATCGGGGCGATCTGCGGGGTGCCCCGCTCGGCGACGAGGGAGTCGTAGATCGGGGTCTCCGGGAAGGAGGCGGAGTAGTAGCCGCCACCATAAGTGGAGCGGGGGGAGGTCATGGCACATAAGTTAAGCCCACGATGTGCTGGTTGGGGAGACCGATAAGAGGGTTGTTTTCCGTGTCGGTAGGAGCCTGGGATCCCCAATACGAGCGAACTTGGCAAAAAGGGACGCCGATCCACGTTTGGATCACGTAAAGGCCGAGTTCGTCCCGGGTTACCGGCAGTTGACCGGCGGACTTCCTGTGCCGTTCGTGGGCGTGCGAGGCACCCGGGATTAGGTTGTGCGGGTAGGGATGACACGGACGCGGGGCGAGACCCGGAAGCCGACACGTGATGGGGGCGGACATGTCAATGCCCAAAGGATCCAACACACCGGTGCCCGCCACGGGGCTGCGCGTCGAAGTGGGCTGGCGCTCCGGCTCCGGGGTCCCGGACGCCGACGTGTCGGCGCTGCTGCTCGTCGCCGGAAAGGTGCGCTCCGACGGGGACTTCGTCTTCTACAACCAGCCCGCCCACGCCTCCGGCGCGGTACGCCACGAGGGCAAGCGGACGGACGGCGGACGGGTCACCGACACGCTGTGGGCCGACCTCGCGCGCGTGGAGGGCGCCGTCGAACGGATCGTCCTCGCCGCCTCCGCCGACGGCGGAACCTTCGGGCAGGTCCCGGACCTCTACATCGAGGTGACCGACGCCGCCTCGGGCCAGGTGGTCGCCCGCTTCGACAGTCCCGGCGCGACCGTCGAGACGGCCTTCGTGCTCGGCGAGTTCTACCGCCGCCAGGGCGGCTGGAAGTTCCGTGCCGTCGGCCAGGGCTACAGCAGCGGACTCGAAGGCCTGGCAACGGACTTCGGCATCAGCGTGGACGAACCGCAGCGCACCGCGCCGCCCACCGCGCCCGCCGCGGCCCCCACCCCGCCGCCCCCGGCCCAGCCCGTCCGCCTCTCCAAGGTCACCCTCACCAAGGCGGCCCCCTCCGTCTCGCTGGCCAAGCAGGGCGGCACCTCGGGGACGATGCGGGTGAACCTCAACTGGCAGACGCGCAAACAGTCCACGGGCTGGGGCCGCTGGGGCGGCGGTGGCGACATCGACCTCGACCTGTGCGCGCTGTACGAACTCACCGACGGCCGCAAGGGAGTCGTACAGGCCCTCGGGAACGCCTTCGGCTCGCTCCACCGGCCGCCCTACATCCACCTCGACGGCGACGACCGCACCGGAGCCGTGGCGGCCGGCGAGAACCTCACCATCAACCTCGACCACAGGCAGGACTTCCGGCGCGTCCTCGTCTTCGTCACCATCTACGAGGGCGCCCGCTCCTTCGCCGACCTGCACGCCACCGTCACCCTCCAGCCGCAGCACGGCGCACCCATCGAGTTCTCGCTGGACGAGTGCACCGTCGACTCCCCGGTGTGCGCGCTCGCGCTGATCACCAACACCGGCGGCGACCTCCTCGTCCAGCGCGAGGCGCGGTACCTGGTGCCGGAACGCGGATCGAGCCCGCAGCGGACCATAGACCGCGCCTACGGCTGGGGCATGAACTGGACGCCCGGCCGCAAGTGACCGGGCTCAGCCCTCGTCGGCCACGGCGTCCGGGCGGGCGTAAGTGCGGCCCTTCCACGCGGCCCCGCGCCCGCGGTAGTGCTGCACGGCCGAGTCGACCGTCATCAGCAGATAGAGGAACGCGGTGAACGGCAGCAGCGGGGCGAGCCACAGCGGCTGCCGGTAGTAGCGCAGCATCGGCGCGTACGTCCCCGCCATCACCGCCCATGCCACGGCCCCGGCGAGCGCGACCGCCCCGCTGCCGCCGGCCGCGCCCACCGCCACGGCGGCCGGCGGGACCAGGTACACCAGCGCGAGCCCGGCGACCGTACCGAGGAGCAGCGCGGGACTGTGCCGCAACTGCGCGTAGGCGCTGCGCGAGACCATCCGCCACAGGTCGCGCAGCCGGGGATAGGGGCGCACGCTGTCCACCCGGTCGGCCAGCCCCAGCCAGACGCGACCGCCCGAACGCTTCACCGCGCGCGCGAGCGCGACGTCGTCGATGACGGCGTGCCGGATGGCCTCCGGGATGCGCGCCTTCTCGGCCATGTCCGTGCGCAGCAGGACGCAGCCGCCCGCCGCCGCGGCGGTGCGCGAGGCCGGCCCGCCGATCCACCGGAAGGGATACAGCTGCGCGAAGAAGTACACGAACGCCGGGACCACGAGCCGCTCCCACGGGCTCGCCACCCGCAGCCGCGCCATCTGTGACACGACGTCGAAGCCGCCGGTGCCGGCCGCCGCCACCAGCTCACGCAGGCTGTCCGGCGCGTGCGCGATGTCGGCGTCCGTCAGCAGGAGGTATTCGGGGTCACGCGCGCGTGCCAGCCCGATGCCGTGCCGCACCGCCCACAGCTTGCCCGTCCAGCCCGCCGGCGGCTCCCCCGGCGATCCCACCGTGAGCGGCAGCCCGCCGTGCCGCCGGGACAGCTCGCGGGCCAGGTCCCCGGTGCCGTCCGTACTGCCGTCGTCCACCAGGAAGACCTCCGCCCGCCCCGGATAGTCCTGCGTTAGCAGCGACGGCAGGCCGACGGGCAGCACGGCGGCCTCGTCACGGGCCGGTACGACCACACAGACCGACGGCCACGCGTCCGGGTCCCGGCGCCCCGGCAGCCGGACGTCCGTGCGCCAGAAGAAGCCCTGGCCCAGCAGCAGCCAGCACCAGGCGGCCAGTGATACGACGGTGATCCACAGGAAGGCGCTCACGGCCGCAGTCTGCCCCACCCGACCGGCTCACGAGGACGGATCGTCTATCGTGGCCGGGTGAAGATCGCGCTCATGGACTCCGGAATCGGCCTGCTGCCCGCCGCCGCCGCGGTACGTCGACTGCGACCCGACGCGGATCTCGTACTGTCGTGGGACCCGGACGGCATGCCCTGGGGACCGCGCACCCCGGAGGACATCACCGAGCGGGCCGTCGCCGTCGCCGCGGCCGCCGCCGCGCACGAGCCCGATGTCCTGATCGTCGCCTGCAACACGGCGTCGGTGCACTCCCTGCCGGCGATGCGGGCCCGCTTCGAGCCGGACCTGCCGATCATCGGTACCGTACCGGCGATCAAGCCGGCCGCCGCGGGTGGCGGGCCCGTCGCGATCTGGGCGACCCCGGCCACCACGGGAAGCGCCTACCAGCGCGGTCTGATCGAGGAGTTCGCCGCCGGTGTGGCCGTGACCGAGGTGGCCTGCCCCGGCCTCGCGGACGCCGTGCACCACGCGGACGACGCGGCCATCGACGCCGCCATCGCCTCGGCCGCCGCCCGTACCCCCGACGACGTCACCACGCTCGTCCTCGGCTGCACCAACTACGAGCTGGTCGCCGAGCGTATCCGGGCGGCCGTCCAGCGGCCCGGCCGCCCGCCGCTCATCCTGCACGGCACCGCCGGCGCGGTGGCCGCCCAGGCCCTGCGCCGGATCGGAGCGGACTCGGTCCCGGCCGCCGTCGCCGACACCACGCTCACGGTGCTGCTCAGCGGACGCGAGGCGACCCTCCCGGACACGGCGCTGTCCTACGAGGAGGGCCGCTTCCTCAAAGCCGTCAGCCCCGTGCGCTGACCGGCGCGGAACCGGCCCGGCCGTGCGGTCCGCCGTGCCCCGGCCGGGCCAGTCACCCCGTGCCGCGCCCTACCCGCGGTGCGAAACCTGAGTAACCTCGTAGACATGAGGGACCACCCCGACGCCGACGACACCCCGCGCCCGGACGTCTGGACGGGACGCGCCACCAACCGGGTCCAGTGGCTGCTCGCGCTGGTCGGTGCCGCCTGTATGGCGCTCGGCATCGAGCTCGCCGTCGACTCGGCCTGGGGCTCCGGCATCGCACCGCTCGTGATGTCCGTGGTGGGCTGCATCGCGGCCGGCCTGCTGGTCCTCTTCGGCACGCTCGCCTTCGTGCACGTCGACCTCAAGCTCGACAAGGAGTGCGTCGAAGTGCGCTGCGGGCACATGGGTCTGCCGCGCCGCCGCATCCCGCTCTCCCACGTGGCCGGCGCCGACTTCACCGCTCTCGTCACCCCCCGGCACTGGGGCGGCTGGGGCTACCGCTGGCGCCCCGAGAAGGGGACCGCGGTCGTCGTACGCCGTGGCGAGGGCATCGTGCTGCGCCTGTGGGACGGCCACACGTTCACGGTCACCGTGGACAACGCGGAAACGGCGGTACGGGTCATCAGGGACCGCCTGCGGACGATCAAGCCGGGGACGGCGGCCTGACCCGTCGCGCCGTCACACCCGCGCAGGCCGTCGGCACCCATGGCGCCCACCGGCCTCCGCTCAGAGTCCCGGCGTCGCCGTCTCGCCCGACCACGGGCGGGCCGTGGCCCAGCCGGCCAGGAGGGCCGCGCCCGACGTCACCGTCGTGAAGCTGAGGGCGTTGCTCACCGAGGCGAGTGCGGCCAGCGCCGTCAGGGCCGCGCCCGCGGTGACGGCGACGGGGGTGGGGCGCGGGCTGCGCCACAGCGCGTGAAGGACCCAGCAGAACACGGCGACCAGCAGGACCACCCCGACCAGGCCCTGCTCGACCGCCTGTTGCAGGGGAGCCGAGTGCGGTTTGCCGTCGGACAGCAGGGTCCGCGGTGCCCCCGGGCTCAGATCACCGAACCGGCCGGGTCCGATCCCGAGACCGCTGTGGCGGCCCGCGAGCCCCAGGGCGTCCCGCCACAACAGGACCCGGTGCGCGCTGAACCGCCCTTCGATCGCCCCGGTGAGGTGGCCGGGCAGCGCTTCCCCGGCGACCGCCCAGATCGCCGCCGCCACCAGACCCGCCGCCACGGCCGTCCCCGCCAGCCACGCGCCCCGGCTGCGCGCCGAGCCGGCGGCGAGTGAGCACAGCAGGACCGCCACGCCGGCCCCACAGCCCGCCGTCGACCCCAGCACCGCCCCGGCCGCCACGACGGCGCAGGCCAGCGCCCGCAGCCCCAGCCGGAGGGCCGGTACGGACGTCGCCCAGGCGGCACAGCACGCGGCCCCGGTGGCCAGCGTCAGCAGGGAGGCCGTGGCACCGGCGCGCCCGAGCGGGGCGGCGTACCAGGGACCGGGGGAGAGCGCCGGCAGCGTCACGGCCAGGGCGAGTCCCGCCGCGGCACCGGCGCAGGGCGCCGCCACCGGCAGCAGCGCACCGGAGACCCGGCCCGCGGCATACCCGGCGGCCACGGCGAGCACCGCGAGCAGCATGCCCTCGGGCCGCCCGTCGTGGGCCGCAGCGGTGATCAGCGACCACCCCGCGCAGGCCCCCAGCAGGATCATGCCCGTCCCGTCGGAAACGCTTCTTCGCGTGCTGTGGGCGTCCGCACCGTACGCACCGGTCGCGGACCCCGTCCCCGTCGACCCCACCCGCCGCCCCTCGTACCCGGTTCCCCGGCCTGTGGCAGGCCACGGCCGCGGGCCGGATCCGGCCGCGCCGCCGAAGCTGGGCACACCGTAACGGCTCATGGCCGGTTTGGGGACGTGCGCGGAGCAACACCGCGATACCGCGGCGTCGCGAGGACCACCCCACCACCGGCGGGAACAGGCGCCGACCAGCGGCGAACGCCGGTCTACGGGGGCCTGACCGCGCTGTCGGCGGTGACGTCACCCGCCGTACACTCACCCGGGTGACCGTCACCGCAACTTCCGTGGACCAGTCGGACCAGCTCCAGCCGCGCCGCACCTCCGGCGCGCGCGGCGGCCGGCTGCTGCGCCTGGTCCCGGCCGCCGCCTCCGCGCTCTGCGGAGTGCTGCTCTACGTCAGCTTCCCGCCACGCCCCCTGTGGTGGCTGGCCCTGCCCGCCTTCGCCGGTTTCGGCTGGGTGCTGCGCGGCCGGAGCTGGAAGGCCGCCCTGGGCCTCGGCTACCTCTTCGGGCTGGGCTTCCTGCTGCCGCTGCTGGTGTGGACGAGCGTGGAGGTCGGCCCCCTGCCCTGGCTGGCGCTCGTCGCCATCGAGGCGGTCTTCGTCGCGCTGGTCGGCGTGGGCGTCGCCGCCGTCTCCCGGCTGCCCGCCTGGCCGGTGTGGGCCGCGGCCGTGTGGACGGCGGGCGAGGCGGCACGCGCGCGCGTGCCCTTCCAGGGCTTCCCGTGGGGCAAGGTCGCGTTCGGTCAGGCGGACGGCGTCTTCCTGCCGCTCGCCGCGGTGGGCGGCACCCCCGTGCTCGGCTTCGCGGTCGTCCTGTGCGGCTTCGGCCTGTACGAGGCCGGCCGGCTGATCGCCGAGCGGCGCCGGAACCGGGTCGTGCGACGTGCCGCCGCGACCGCCGCCCTGCTCAGCGTGGCGGTACCGGTGGTGGGCGCGGTCGCCGCCCGCGCGCTGGTGAGCGACTCCGCGGAGGACGGCACCGCGACCGTGGCGCTCATCCAGGGCAACGTGCCACGCGCCGGGCTGGAGTTCAACGCCCAGCGGCGGGCCGTGCTCGACTACCACGCGCGCGAGACGCACAAGCTCGCCGCCGACGTCAGGGCGGGCAAGGTCGCCAAGCCCGACTACGTCCTGTGGCCGGAGAACTCCTCCGACATCGACCCCTTCGAGTACGCGGACGCCGCCGCCGTCATCGAGGACGCGGCCAAGGACATCGGCGTGCCCATCTCCGTCGGCAGCGTGGTCGAGCGGGACGGGAAGCTGCTGAACGAACAGATCCTGTGGGACCCGGCCAAGGGAGCGACGCAGACCTACGACAAGCGGCAGATCCAGCCCTTCGGCGAGTACCTTCCGCTGCGCTCGCTGGTCGGCGCGATCAACAAGAGCTGGACCGAGATGGCCCGCCAGGACTTCAGCCGGGGCACCGAGCCGGGCGTGTTCGACATCGACGGCGCCAAGGTGGGCCTGGCCACCTGCTACGAGGCCGCCTTCGACTGGGCCGTGCGGGACACGGTGACGCACGGCGCGGAGATGATCTCCGTGCCGAGCAACAACGCCACCTTCGACCGCAGCCAGATGACCTACCAGCAGCTCGCCATGTCCCGCATCCGCGCCGTCGAGCACAGCCGCACCGTGACCGTGCCGGTGACCAGCGGGGTCAGCGCGGTCATCATGCCGGACGGGCGCATCACCCAGAAGACCGGCATGTTCGTGCCCGCCTATCTCGTCCAGAAGGTGCCGCTGCGCACGTCCATGACGCCCGCCACCGAGCTGGGCATCCTCCCGGAGATCGCCCTGGTGCTGGTCGCCGCGGGCGGGATCGGCTGGGCGATCGGGTCCGGACTGCGCGCCCGGCGCGCCGGTGACGCGTAGCCCGTAGCTGTGTCGTACGCGTGCCGTACGACCGCCATATGACCGTCATACGACCTCTGGACCGGCCCCGACGCGGCACACCGGCCCGCTAGGGTCGGGATCATGGCTACTCCCGATTTCATCCGTACGCTCAGGGCAACCGCCGGTCAACAGCTGCTGTGGCTCCCCGGGGTCACCGCGATCGTCTTCGACGACGAGGGCAGGGTGCTGCTCGGCCGGCGGTCCGACACACGCAAGTGGTCGGTGATCGGCGGCATCCCGGAGCCGGGTGAGCAGCCCGCGGCCTGTGCGGTGCGGGAGGTCTTCGAGGAGACGGCGGTGCACTGCGTCGCCGAGCGGGTCGTCCTGGTCCAGGCGCTGGAGCCGATGACCTATCCCAACGGCGACACGTGCCAGTACATGGACATCACCATCCGCTGCCGGGCCGTGGGCGGCGAGGCCCGGGTCAACGACGACGAGTCACTGGAGGTCGGCTGGTTCACGGTCGACGCGCTGCCTGAACTGCATGAGTTCGGGCTCTTCCGGATCAAGCAAGCCATGTCGGATGCACCCACATGGTTTGACCCTATGGCTGCCAGCTGAAGTATGGGTGGTCACCACATGTGGTGACCGTGGGGCTCCGCTTAGGGTCGGCACATGACCTCGCCCACCCCCCTTCCGGGGCCCGGCCCCCGATCCCAGCCCCTCAGCCTCGACCTCGGCGGCCGCACCGCCCTCGTCACCGGTGCCGCCAGTGGCATCGGCCGCGCCTGCGCGCTACGGCTCGCCGCCGCCGGGGCCGAGGTGCGCGCCGTCGACCGGGACGCGGCCGGCCTGGCCGAGCTGGCCCAGCAGGCGGAGCGGACCGGCGACCTCGCGGGCACCGTCGTCCCCCTGGTCGTGGACCTCACCGACCTGGACGCCGCCGAACGCGCCGCCGCCGGCACCGATGTACTGGTCAACAACGCCGGCCTGCAACTCGTGCGCCCCATCGAGGAGTATCCGCCCGAGGTGTTCCACACGGTGCTCACCGTGATGCTGGAGGCACCCTTCCGCCTCATCCGCGGCGCCCTCCCGCACATGTACGAGCAGGGCTGGGGCCGGATCGTCAATGTGTCCTCCGTCCATGGTCTGCGTGCCTCGGCCTTCAAGTCCGCCTATGTGGCCGCCAAACATGGCCTTGAAGGGCTGTCCAAGACGGCCGCCCTGGAAGGCGCCGCCCATGGAGTGACCTCGAACTGTGTGAACCCGGCCTATGTGCGCACCCCACTGGTCGAGAAGCAGATCGCCGACCAGGCACAGGCGCACGGCATCCCCGAGGACCGCGTGCTCTCCGAGATCCTGCTGAAGGACAGCGCCGTGCGGCGGCTCATCGAACCCGAGGAGGTCGCCGAGGCCGTGGCCTACCTGTGCAGCCCGCAGGCGTCCTTCGTCACCGGCACCTCGCTCGTCCTGGACGGCGGGTGGACGGCCCACTGACCGGCCCGGCGGCACCGGCTCCGGGAGTTTTCCACAGGGCTGCCGGGCCGGGTGGCCCATACGGAATCCTGTGACCATGTCCCGCGATCACTTGCAGTCGGCACCCAGCGGCAGCGCCGAGGCCCCGTACCTCGGCCTGCTGGCCCGCGACGCCTCCGTCGAGGCCTACGAGCAGCCCGTGCTGCGCGCCCGGGCCGAGGGCGAGCCGGCCGACCGCATCGCCGCGCTGGAAGAGGCCAGACTGCTCGCCCTGCGCGTACGCGCGGAACTGGAGGGCCGCCGACGGCGCGAGGCGGAGCTGTCGGCGCTCTTCGAGACCGCCCACGACCTGGCCGGACTGCGCGATCTGGACGCCGTCCTCCAGGCGATCGTGCAGCGCGCCCGTTCCCTGCTCGGCACGGACGTCGCCTACCTCAGCCTCAACGACCCTGCCCGCGGCGACACCTACATGCGGGTCACGGAGGGCTCCGTCTCCGCCCGCTTCCAGCAACTGCGCCTCGGCATGGGGGAGGGGCTCGGCGGCCTCGTCGCCCAGACCGCGCGGCCGTACGTCACCGACGACTACTTCCAGGACGGCCGCTTCCAGCACACCCTCTCCATCGACGCCGGCGTCCGCGACGAGGGGCTGGTCGCCATCCTCGGCGTCCCCCTGATGCTCGGCCCGCACGTGATCGGCGTCCTCTTCGCGGCGGACCGGCGCGCGAGGGTCTTCGAACGCGGGCAGATCGCCCTGCTCGGTTCCTTCGCGGCGCTCGCCGCGGCGGCCATCGACACCGCCAACCTGCTCACCGAGACCCGCGCCGCCCTGGCCGGCCTGGAGCACGCCAACGAGATCATCCGCGACCGCAGCGCCGTCATCGAGCGCGCGTCCGACGTCCACGACCGGCTCGCCGAACTCGTCCTGCGCGGCGGGGGAGTCCACGACGTGGCCGCCGCCGTCTCCCAGGTCCTCGCCGGAACCGTCGAGTTCACCGAGGCCACGGCGGCACCGGCCGAGGCGCTGGAGGCCTCCCGCGCCGAGGGGCACGCGGTACGGCACGGCAGCGACTGGATCGCCGCGGTGGCCGCCGGCGGCGAACTCCTCGGCGCGCTGGTCCTGCGCGGCCACCCCGGCCTCGACCCCGTCGACCAGCGCACCTTCGAGCGCGCGGCGATGGTCACCTCCCTGCTGCTGCTCGCCCGCCGCTCCGCCGCCGAGGCCGAACAGCGCGTGCGCGGCGAGCTGCTGGACGATCTGCTGGACGCGCGCGACCGGGACCCACGACTGCTGCGCGAGCGCGCCAGCCGTCTCCAGGCGGACCTGGACGCCACCCACGTCGTCCTCGCCGCCCGCCTCGACGGCCCGGCGGCCGACGCCGACGAGGAGGCCGCGGCCCGCCGCCGGCTCTGGTCCGCCGCCTCCCACCTCGCGGCCACCCGGCACGGTCTGGCCGCGGCCCGCGACGGCGGCACGGTCCTGCTGCTGCCGCTCGGCGCCGGCGACACGGCCACGGACGTGGCCCGCCGCACCGCCCGCCATCTGGGCACGGCCGTCCACCAGCCGGTCACGGTCGGAGCCTCCGCACCCGTCACCGACCTCGCCGGGCACCCCGAGGCCGTGACCGCCGCCTACGCCGAGGGCCGCCGCTGCCTGGACGCGCTGCACCTGCTGGGCCGGGCCGGGGACGGCGCGGCGGCCGAGGACTTCGGCTTCCTCGGCCTGCTCCTCGCGGGCGAACGGGACATCGCCGGGTTCGTCGAGCGGACCATCGGCCCGGTGGTGTCGTACGACGAGCGGCGCGGCACGGAACTGCTGCGGACCCTGGACGCCTACTTCGAGGGCGGGATGAGCCCGGCGCGCACCAAGGACGCGCTGCACGTCCATGTGAACACGGTGGCGCAGCGGCTGGAGCGCGTGGGCCGCCTGCTGGGCGAGGACTGGCAGACGCCCGCGCGGGCCCTGGAGATCCAACTGGCCCTGCGACTGCACCGGCTGGCGACCCCGGGACGCCACTGACCGGCCCCCGCGCGGGGGCCGGTCAGGTCGGTACGGTGCCGGCGCGGGCCGGTCGGCACGGACGCGGGAAGGCGGCGGCGTAGCTCAGACGGTGCGCGCCTCGGCGGCCGGACTCGTCTCGGAGGTCTCCCCGTCCTCACCGTCGACCTGGGCCAGATCGCGGTGCCGCGTCTCCCGCCCGAGACCCACCGCGATCAGGGTCAGCACGGCGGCGGCGATCACGTACAGCGCGATCGGGGTGGAGTCGCCGTAGTCCTTGAGCAGCGCGGTGGCGATGAGCGGGGCGGGCGCGCCGGCCGCCACGGAGGCGAACTGCGCGCCGATGGACGCGCCCGAGTACCGCATCCGCGTCGCGAACATCTCGGCGAAGAAGGCGGCCTGGGGCGCGTACATGGCGCCGTGCAGCACGAGTCCCACGGTGACGGCGAGGATCAGGTACCCGAAGGAGCCGGTGTCCACGAGCGCGAAGAAGGGGAACATCCACAGCCCGACACCGGCCGCGCCCAGCAGGTACACGGGACGCCGGCCGACCCGGTCGGACAGCGCGCCCCAGGCCGGGATGACGGCGAAGTGCACGGCCGAGCCGATGAGCACGGCGTTGAGCGCGGTCTGCTTGGAGACGCCGGCCGAGGTGGTGGCGTAGACGAGGATGAAGGCGGTGATGACGTAGTAGCTGATGTTCTCCGCCATGCGGGCGCCCATCGCCACGAGTACGTCCCGCCAGTGGTGCCGTAGCACGGAGACGAGCGGCAGCTTCTCCTGCACGCCGTCCCGCCGTGCCTCGGCCCGCTCCAGCGCCTCCTTGAAGACGGGCGATTCGTCGACAGACAGACGAATCCACAAACCGACGAGCACGAGCACCCCGGAGAGCAGGAACGGGATCCGCCATCCCCATGTGCCGAAGGCGTCGTCGGACAGTACGGCGGTGAGCAGCGACAGCACACCGGTCGCGAGCAACTGCCCGGCGGGCGCGCCGGTCTGCGGCCACGAGGCCCAGAAGCCGCGCCGCCGCGCGTCCCCGTGTTCCGACACCAGCAGGACGGCACCGCCCCACTCGCCGCCGAGCGCGAAGCCCTGCACCAGCCGCAGCACGGTGAGCAGCACGGGCGCGGCGCTGCCGACGGTGGCGTGGGTGGGCAGCAGACCGATGGCGAACGTGGCCCCGCCCATCAGCAGCAGGCTGAGCACCAGCAGCTTCTTCCGTCCCAGCCGGTCACCGTAGTGCCCGAAGACGAGCGCTCCCAGCGGGCGGGCCGCGAAGCCCACGGCGTACGTCAGGAACGACAGCAGCGTGCCGACGAGCGGGTCGGAGTCCGGGAAGAACAGCTTGTTGAACACCAGGGCGGCTGCGGAGCCGTAGAGGAAGAAGTCGTACCACTCGATCGTGGTCCCGATGAGGCTGGCGGCGACGATCCTGGGGAGACTGGCGGGGGGTGGGGGAGCGGTGGTTCCGGAGGCCATGTGCGCCACTTCCTCGTGTGCGGTGGGGACGGGTACGTGTCGGCACACCGTAGAAACATGCAGGTCAGCCGCACATGTGGTGGGGCAACATAGTTATGGGGTCGGCTATGCGTGCAGCCACCATGCCGGGCCATGGAGGCTGCTTCAAGGACCCGGAAGTGGTCGAGACCAGCGCTGTCCGGAATGCACAATTAGGGGCGATTCGGCGGTGTCTGGTCCGGCCAGCCGTGCGCCACCGGACCCGTGGCCAGCTCCTGCTCCAGTACGGCGAACAGCTCGGCACTGAGCAGCGGCGATGACGCGGGCCCTTTGGCGGCCAGGGCTCTCGGCCCGTCCTGGGACCAGGCCTTGCGCCGGCGTTGTGCTCAGCCGCCTCCATCCTCGACTTCTCGCGAAAGGCCCACCGCTCGTCGGTCAGCCCGCCCCCTTGCGCATACCTCAGGCGGGGCATATCGCAGGGATCACGGACCGTCAGCGTCCAGCGCGCGGACCCCGGGGCGGGGCGCGAGCGCCGCGGTCCACGGCTTCATGGAAGGAACTCCACCTCTGGGAAGGCTGCGCTCGGGCCGTCCAGAAGATGCCCTCGGCGGCGCCGCAGATGCAGGTCGAAGAAGGCGAGCGGGTAAGCCTGTTGGATCCGTACCGAACGGGCCGGGTCGAGAGTGCCGATCAAGTCCTGGATCTGCTGGTCGGTCATGCCGAGGATCTTGCCCGCCTGCGGGATCAGCGTCGCGTTGTCACCGTATGAGTTGTGGACGGCCCCGTCGGCCTGGACGTCCAGCCGCCAGCCGCGAAGGTGGGTCCAGAACTCGGCGACGTCCGGCATGGTGGCCTGGGTGAACACGGCGGTCATCATCATGAACGGCCGGTCCAGGTCGGCGGTGATGGTCGGCTGCATCGGACCGTCGATGCTGAGCCCGGCCCTGACGCGCCGGTCGGCGAGCATGGTGAGCGCGGTGGCGGTGCCGCCCTTCGACCACCCGAAAGCGCCGATGCACCGCGGGTCGAGGGCGCCGGGCAGGCCCTGCGGCAGTGCCTTGCCGTCGACGTCGGGGTTACGGCCGGCGGCGAGCTCCTCCACGCAGTCGAGCAGGAACCGGAGGTCCGCGGCGAAGTCCCTCGGGAACATCGGGACCTCGCCCGGGGTGAGCACCCGGCCGTCGGGGAACTCGGTGAACGTGTCGTAGGTGTGGTCGACGGTGACCACGACGTAGCCGCGGCTGGCGAGTTCCTGGACCATGATGGTGTGGTCGCCGCGGTGGCTGCCCGAGCCGTGCGAGTACACGATGACGGGCAGGCGGTGGCTCGTACGGAGCACGGGCGCGCCCACGTGCCCGGCGGTGAGCGGGCCGAGGGCGGGGTCGATGGGGAAGCCGACGTCCGTCAGGAACGCCCGCAGCGCGCCCTCGGCCATCCAGGGGGCGTGCGGCAGGTCCTGTGCCCCGCGGGCGGGGTACCAGATGCCGGCCGTCAACTCGCGGTGATGCCCCGGGCCGGCCACGGGATCCGGACGTGAGGTGTCGATGAGGTGGAGCGGCACCGTGCCCACCGGGTGAGGCCCGGTGGGCGGAGGCAGGATGAGTCGCGCTGGGCTGGAGGCGGTGGGAGCCGCCCACGCGCGGGATGCGACGCCGAGCGGCAGGGCGGTCCCGATTCCAGCGGTCAGCGCGGCCCCGAGCATGCGACGGCGCGTCATTGGCTTTTGGCTGTCGGACGCCGTGACGGTCATCAATCCTCCCGAGTCTGGGTTTCCTGGTCGGAACCGGGCTCGCAACCCGTGGATCTGGTGTGGGGCGGCATCGTCATGGCCTCGCGTCCGGTCCAGGTCGTTCCGCCGGGGCGGCTGCTTTCGGGCCGGTCCTGACGTGAACGATGCCGGTGTCGAGGTCGATCGGCCCGCGGCAGGGGTCGCACTCGCCCTCGTCGTCGCGCATCCACCCAGGACGCTGTGGCTCCCGCCTGAAGGTGGCGGGCGCTCGGAACGAAGACCTCTTCGACGATGTTCACCGCAGGACACTGCCTTGATCGGGCCAGGGTTCCCGACAGCGAGACGGATGGGCTGAAGGCATGCACATCGTCAAGGCTCCTGGCTGCGGATACAGCGACAACCGCCGTCGGTCGCTAAGAGCTCCATCAGCCCCGGACACGGTGGGAAGGATGTCCGGGGCCGTAGCGGAGAGTCGGCGTGTCAGCCATTGCGGGCGGCCTCTGGGCCGGTGATGCGTTTGAGCAGGGGGAGAGTCGAGGCGATGATGCCCAGCGAGGCGACGAGGCCGGCAGCGACGAGCGCGTAGTACGCCACGCCCGGCGACACCAGGTCGTAGCGCATCTGCGATTTCAGGAACAGGGCCGAGGCGGCGAAGGCCGCACCGATCGAGATCGCGGCCACTGCCAGCAGCGGCAGTGTGCTCTCCAGGCCGATCACCCGTTGCAGCAACCGCAGCGGCGCGCCGGTGAGCCTCAGCAGCGCGAACGGGCGTCGGCGATCCGACAGGCCCGCAACCACGCTCACCGCCAGGCTGCAACCCGCGATCGGCAGGGTGGTCAGCAGCACCACGTCGGCCAGTTGCCGCCAACCGGCCAGCTCTTGCTGCAAGTCGGTGCCCCAGTCGCCCACCGTGCGGACCTGTTGATGCGGGTAGGCGGTGGTGAGCACAGTCCGTACGCGTTCCATGGCGGCTGTCGACCCGTCGGTGGCCACGTAGACCAGTTGTACGGGCAGCTTGGCGACGGCTGCGGTGCTGATCTCGGCGGCGGGCCACGGCAGACTCGGATGCGATTGCAGGCTGCCGAACGCGTAGGAGTCGACGGCCGCGACGCCCGCGCCGGCCGGGCAGCGGCCCACCATGGGAGTCTGCGCCAGGTCGGAGCAGGTCACCAGGGCCGGCGCCTGCGGGGGCGGATCGCCCGGGTGGACTCTCCGATGCACCACCTTGCCGATGCCGTCGGGGTTGGAGTGGACGACCGCCGCGCCCCGCACGCCCGGGATCGCCCGCACCTCGGTCAGCAGCCGTGCCGGGATGGCCCCGGCCAGCGGCGCCTGGCCGTCGCTGCCGGCCTCCACCACCGTCCGGGTCTGCCGGTCGCCGCCCAGCGTGCCGCGGTAGTCGTTGATGGTGCCGATGATGCTGACGGTCGCGGTGGTCACGAACAGGGCCAGGACGAGGCCGCTGACCGCGCGGAAGCCGGCCTTCGGGTCGTCGGCGAGCCGACGCACCGCGATCAGGGTGGCCGGGCGTCGGGTGCGCCGGGCGACCGCCCTGGCAACGATCATGGTCAGGTACGGCCCGGCGATCACCAGGCCCAGCATCACCACCACAAAGCCGGGGAGGTAGGCCGCCGTCTGGCCGTTCCCGGTCGCCGGGCGGCGGCCGACGAAGACGAAGTACGCCAACTCGGCCAGGCCCGCCAGCAACGGGATCAGCCGCCAGGCGCGCGGCGGGCGCGGGGTCACCCGGCGACTCACGCCGAGCGGGGAGACGGTGACCCGCCGCAGTGCGAGGCGCGCCGCGATCGCCGCTGCCACGGGCACGCCGACGACGACGCCGAGGGCCTGCGGGGCGCTGAGCGTCAGATCCGCGAGGAAGAACCGCTGCTGCCCGGTGAGCGGGACGGTGGCGACCAGCGGGCGCAGCGCGGCGTAGAGCCCGAAGCCGACCACCGTTCCAACGGCCGCCGCCAGCGCGGACTCCACCGCCGAGATCACCGACACCTGCCGGGGAGTGGCACCGACCAGCCGCATCGCCGCGTAGCGCTGTTCGCGCGTGGCGGCGGACAGGCGGGTCGCGGTGGCGATGAAGATCAGCACCGGGAAGATCAGGGCCCCGGCGACCACGGAGGAGATGAGCGTCAGCGCGTCGCCGCGCACCGCCTTGTCCCAGCACGCGTTGTCGCACGTGGGGGGCCGGGTGCTGGCGATGGTGGTGACCGCCCTCGCGCCTGGTGCGCCCTTGATCTGGGCGGGAGTACGGCCGATGACAGCGATCAGCGAGTCGGGGGAGGCCAGAGCGGCGTCGCCGATCGTGCCGGTGAGCCGCCCGGGGAAGCGGTCGCCCAGCTGGTCGGCCGGGGTGTCGCGGATCAGCTTCGCCAGCGCGGGTGAGGCGTAGTACTCGCCCGGCGCCGGCAGGCGCGTCAGGCCGGGCGGGACGGGCGAGGCCGGGCCGGTCGCGGCGACGTCGACCTCGGTGAGGGACTTGCCGTCGTAGTAGTCGCCGTGCGGCCACCACCACAGCGGGTGCGTCGATGCCTGCTCGGTACGGCTCGCGGCGCCGGTGTCGAGCCACACCTGCCGCTGGTTCGTCCGCTCGACGGCGTTCATGCTGGCGAAGGTCGACAGCAGCAGTCCGACGCCGACGGCGACCGCGGCGGCGATCATGGCCAGCCGGGCGAGGGCCTCCCGGCCGCCGCTGACCGCGAGGCGGAGCGCGAAGGCGATCACGAGGCGATCCGTCCGGTCGTGAGCAGGCTGGCTTTGCCGTCCCGGACGATGGCCTCCCGGTCGGCGTGCGCGGCCACCCGGGGCTCATGGGTCACCAGGACGATGGAGGTGCCCTCCTCGTGCGCCGCATCCACCATCAGGTCCATCACCTGCTCGCCGGTCAGCGAGTCCAGCGCCCCGGTCGGCTCGTCGGCGAACAGCACCTTGGGCCGGGCCACCAGACCGCGGGCCAGCGCCACCCGTTGCGCCTGCCCTCCCGACAACTCCCCGGAGCGGCGCCGCTCCAGGCCGTCCAGGCCCAGCCGGGCGAACCAGGGCCGGGCCTCGGCGAGCGCGGCCGCCCGGCGCACGCCGGCGAACAGCAGCGGCAGGGCGACGTTCTCCTCGGCGGTCAACTCGGGGACGAGCTGGCCGAACTGGAAGACGAAACCGAAGGTGTCGCGGCGCAGGGCGCTGCGCTCTGCCTCGTTCAGGGTGTCGATGCGGCGTCCGTCGAAGTGCACCTCGCCCGAGTCGGGGGTGAGGATGCCGGCCAGGCAGTGCAGCAGGGTGGACTTGCCCGAGCCGCTCGGACCCATGACGGCGAACACTTCGCCGGCCTCGATGCTCAGGCTGGCGCCGCGCAGGGCGGGTGTCTCGCCGAAGGAGAGGGTGAGGTCGCGGGCCTCTATGAGGGCGGTCATGTGCGCACCGCCGCTGCCAGCGTGTCCATCCGGGCCGTGGTCAGCTCGATCCATCGCAGGTCGGCCTCCAGGTGGAACAGGCCGTGGTCGGCGAGCAGGGCGTCGATGATCGGGCCGTTGCGGCGCAGCTTCGTCAGCTCGTGCATCCGCTGCAAGTGGGCGGCCCGCTGGGTGTCGAGGTACTGCTGTGCGTCGCGGCCGAGCATCAGGGCCAGTACGACCTTGGTGAACAGCACGGTCTGCAAATTGGGTTCGGGGGCTACCGGCTCGGTGAGCCAGGTCTCGAACTCCGTCGCTCCCGCCTCGGTGATCACATAGCGCTTGCGCTCGGGGCCGACGCCGGGCTCCGCCTCGCCGGCGATGACCTTCCCGTCCCGCGCCAGCCGGCCAAGGGTTGTGTAGACCTGCCCGTACGGCAGCGGCTTGCCGCGGTTGAAGAAGGCGTCGTAGTCGCGCTTGAGGTCGTAGCCATGGCTCGGCTCTCGCTCCAGCAGCCCCAACAGGGTGAGAGGAACACTCATGCGAGGACCGTACACCGGAGATATACACCGAGTATATATCTGCTGAGAGTGCGTTCTGGTCCGGGGATCTCGGACCCGGTTGCCGGCCTGTCACCGGTGAGCGTCGTGTCGCCCGGAGTCGGCTGTCAGGGACGCTGGTTCAGAGCTTTGGCCGGCTCCGGGTTGGCGGCTCGCGCGACGGCGGTGCCGGCTTCGTGATCTGGAAGGCCGCCCGTTTCAGGCCGTAGCCGACAGCACGCGGTCTCGCCGGGCCAGCCGGTGACTCGGCTGGAATGGGCGGCGCACGGTGCCGGGCCAGGGGCCGTCGGCCGACCGCGCGAGCCTGCTCATGGTCTGGCCGCTCAGGTCGGTTGTTCCGGGCTGCCGGTGACGCCGGCCACGGCGAGGCGTTCGGCATGCTCGGCTTGATGGCCTTCTCCGCGTGGGCGCGGTCCTCGGCGTTGTGGATCTCCTGCATCGCCTTCCCCGCCCCGGGCTGCGTTCAACCCGAGGCCGATCCACAGGTCTTGGACATTGCTCGTTCACAGCCGGCGTCGGGCCGCTTCGACGCTGTCGCCGCCGCTGGTGTTGAACGCGACCGCGGCCTTCGGCGCATGTCGTCGGACCAGGTTCACGACCTGGTGGAAGAGAGGGAGGAGAGGTTCCGGCTTGCGAATCCCGCCACCGATGACGACGACGTCCCACTCGCGTTCGGACAGTGCCGCGATCACCGTGGGCTCTGCCGACTCGTCCAGAGCGATCAGCGTCATGGACGCATCGATGGCATGGGCACTCAAACGTGCCAGCTCTTGGTCGAGGGCCGCGCGGACGGCGCCCCCGTCCACACCAGGCACCGAGTTCGGATCGACTCCAAGAATGCGGCCCTGGCACCGCGAGGACCGCCGCCACGGGGTCCTCGCCCGCCGCAGCGTCGCCCGACCCGAGGAGATCTCCTACTCCATCGCCTACTGCCCCGCCGAAACCACGCTTGTCAGGAGAGGTCTGAGCAGCGGACACAGGGCGAAGCCGATGATCGGCAGGACAGCTTCAGGTGCCGGTCCACCGGGTGGACCGAGTGATGTGAGCCGCGCGCCTCGCCCGCGCGTGTGCTGACGGCCGGCCAGGAAGCGACACTCTCCCGCACGCGGCCTGGAGAGGGACGTGCGCAGGCCGACAACGGTACCTAGGGTGGGGAGTGCAGGTCTGTGGCACAGTCTGGAACGAGTGACGAAGCACGAAGACGCGCGCCGAAGGGCCCGAGTCCGCCGCAGGGCCGGCCGTGACGAGCGGTGACCGGCGCATGGTGCGCGCGCCGTCGAGTGTCGGGGATGGACCAGGGTGGTTCTGAACCATGAGCGATGTACATCGGCTTGAGCGCAGCTCGGCGAACCTGGACGGCGGCACCGTGCTCGCGGCGTGGCAACGGTTCGTGCAGGGCGAGGATCAGGTCCCGGATGTCCGGCCCCTGGTGGCGATCTCCTGGCATCGCTGCCGAGAGCAATACCGGGTCGATCCTCACCTCACAGAGGCTCCGGTGGCCGTCGCGGAGCTCGACCACACGCCGGAGCGCGATGTCGTCTTCGCCGAGCTGGGGTTTCGTGCTGCCTCCCTGGCACACGAAGTGGGCAACCTCGGTGGCGTCGTCACTGTCGCCGACGCCACCGGCCGGATCCTGGCCGAGTGGGGTGACCAAGCCACGCTCGCCAGAGCCGGCGACCCCAATCTGGCGCCCTGGTTCTGCTGGTCCGAGTGCGCGGTCGGCACGAACGGCATGGGCACGGCGCTGGAGGCGCACGGCCCGGTGACGATCAGGGGTGCGGAGCACTGGTGCCAGGTGCTCCACGACTGGGTCGGCGCGGGCATCGCGGTGCGCGACGTGGTGACCAGAGAACCGATCGCGGTCCTGAACGTGTGCCGCTGGCGCAGCCGGCTTCCCGCGTCGACGGAGAGCTGGCTGGCGAACGCGGCCGCCATGACCCAGGGCCCCCTCAAGAGGCGCGCCCGGGACAGCGGTGCCGAGTTGGTCGCGGCCTACACCCAGGCCAGGGCGCAGTCCAGTGCGGCTCTCGCCGCGGTCGACACCGCGGGCAAGGTGGTGATCGCCGACGACATGGCAAGCGTGCTCCTGGGCGTGCCGGCATGCACCCCGGCGGTCGACCCCACGCTGCGATGGAACCCCGGGCTGCCCGAACTGATCACTGCCGCCCGGTATGCCACTGGGCAGGCGGTCCACAATCCTGACTGGGTCGGCTCGACGCAGATCTTCGCCCACCTCGCCGACGAACCGACATCGATCAGCATCCGACCCGTCTTCTCATCCGGACGCCTGATCGGGAACCTGGTCTTCTTCGGAGCCACCGACGGGGCGCAGTTGCCCCAGGCGGAGCGGGTCGTGCACCTTCGGGCGCAGCCGCGCCGACTGGTCGCGGTGCGGGACAACCGGATGGTGCTGCTGCGGCTGCCGGAAGTCTCCGTCGCCGAATCGCAGGGGAACGACGTCTGGCTCTCCACCGACCGGGGGCGATTGCGAGCCACCTCACTGAGTCTGGACAAACTCGAAGGTGACCTGGCGGATGTCGGCTTCCTGCGGGTTCACCGCCGGTATGTGGTCAACCTCAGCCGCATCAGGGAGGTGGAGCGCGGGCTCAAGGGCGAGCTGTCCCTGGTCATGGACGACCGGACGAACGCCATGGTGCCGGTTTCCCGGCGGCACGCGCCGGCCGTGCGTCGTGCGCTGGGCATCTGAGTGCCCCGGACCTCTGTTCCCGGAAGGAAGAGTCCCGTGTCTGACAGTGCGGACGCCGTTGACGGCGGGATGAACGTCGGGGGCGCGGGCGGCCTCGGCCTCCCCGCCCCTGCCGGGCACCGCAGTCACGCGATGGGGGGCCCGGGCAACCGCGACTGGTGGCCGGACCGGCTCAACCTGGCGATTCTCCGGAAACACCCCGCCATGGCCGACCCCATGGGCGAGGACTTCGACTATGCCGCGGAGTTCCGGACGCTCGACCTCGACGCCCTGGCGCGGGACGTCGACGAGGTGCTCACGACGTCGCAGGAGTGGTGGCCGGCCGACTTCGGCCACTACGGGCCGCTCGTGATCCGGATGGTGTGGCACAGCGCGGGTACGTATCGCGTCCACGACGGCCGTGGTGGCGCCGGAGCCGGCATGCAGCGTTTCGCGCCGCTGAACAGCTGGCCGGACAATCGCAATCTCGACAAGGCGCGCCGGCTGCTCTGGCCCGTGAAGAAGAAGTACGGCCGCACGATCTCCTGGGCCGACCTGATGATCTTCGCGGGCAACCGCGCCCTGGAGACGATGGGTCTCACGACCTTCGGCTTCGCCGGTGGCCGGGCGGACGTCTGGGCGCCCGACGAGGACGTCTACTGGGGTCCCGAGCACGCCTGGCTCGGCGACGAACGTCACGGCGGTGTCCGGGAGCTGGAGAGCCCGCTGGCCGCCGACCAGATGGGCCTCATCTACGTCAACCCGGAGGGCCCGAACACCGTCCCGGACCCGGTCACCGCGGCCCGGGACATTCGCGAGACGTTCCGGCGCATGGGGATGAACGACGAGGAGACCGTCGCGCTGATCGCGGGCGGTCACACGTTCGGCAAAACCCACGGCGCGGCCGACCCGGTCGCCTGCCTCGGCCCCGAACCCGAGGGCGCCCCCCTTGAGGAGCAGGGATTGGGGTGGAAGAGCAGCTACGGCACCGGAAAGGGCAGGGACGCCGTCTCCAGCGGGCTTGAGGGTACGTGGACACCCACCCCGACGAGATGGGACAACAGCTTCTTCGAGACCCTGTTCGGCTATGAGTGGGACCTGGAGCTGAGCCCCGCTGGCCTGTGGCAGTGGATACCGAGAGACGGCGGCGGGGCCGGCACCGTGCCGGACGCCCACGATCCGTCGGCGACACACGCCCCGACGATCCTGACGACGGACCTCGCGCTTCGGTCGGACCCCGTCTACGAGCCGATCTCGCGCCGCTTCCTGGAGAACCCGGACCAGCTCGCGGATGCGTTCGCCCGGGTCTGGTTCAAGCTGACGCACCTCGACATGGGCCCGATCCAGCGCTACCTCGGACCGCTGGTTCCCCGGGAGACGCTGCTCTGGCAGGACCCGGTCCCGGCCGTGGACCACGTGCTCGTCGGGGCCGCGGACATCGCCGCGCTCAAGAGCCGGATCCTCGCCTCCGGGCTGTCCGTCTCCCAGCTCGTCTCGACCGCGTGGGCGTCGGCCTCCACGTTCCGCGTCGGTGACAAGCGGGGTGGGGCGAACGGCGCGCGCATCCGCCTTGAGCCGCAGCGGGGCTGGGAGGTCAACGACCCCGAAACGCTGGCACGAGTGCTGCGCACACTGGAGGAGATCCAGGAGTCCTTCAACGGTTCCCAGACCGGGAACAAGAAGATCTCGCTGGCCGACCTCATCGTGCTCGGCGGAGCCGCCGCCGTCGAGCAGGCCGCCAGGACCGCCGGCCACGACGTCCAGGTCCCCTTCACTCCGGGACGCACGGACGCGACGGGGGAGTGGACCGATGTGGAGTCCTTCGCCGCGCTTGAGCCGACCGCGGACGGGTTCCGCAACTACCGTGGCAAGGGCAGCCGGCTGCCGTCGGAGCACCTGCTGGTCGACCGCGCGAACCTGCTGGACCTGAGCGTGCCCGAGATGACCGTCCTCGTGGGTGGCCTGAGGGTGCTGGGCGCCAACCACCAGCAGTCGCCGCTGGGTGTCCTCACCTCGGAGCCCGGGTCGCTGACCAACGACTTCTTCGTGAACCTGCTCGACCCGGGCACGGAATGGAAGCCGGCATCCGCGCATGCGGAAACCTTCGAGGGGCGCGACCGCGCCACCGGCGAGGTCAGGTGGACCGGTAGCCGCGTCGACCTCGTCTTCGGCTCGAACTCCGAGCTGCGTGCCGTCGCGGAGGTCTACGCGAGCGACGACGCACGGGAGAAGTTCGTGCAGGACTTCGTCGCCGCATGGACCAAGGTCATGAACCTCGACCGGTACGACCTCGCTTGATCGACGCGTCGCAGTGCGGCCCGGCTGCTCTCAACGGTGGCACATCGGTGACGAACGGCGGACGGTCGCGGACGAACGGCATGAGTCGGCCCGCACCAGGACGCGCCTTGTCGGTGTGATCCGTCCGGCGTAGCGTGTTTCTTGACTACAGATTTCACATCCTTTCCGCTGTTATCCATTCGGCGTGGTGCGCTCCTTGAGTACCGATTGCAGCCGGGCACCACGCGACGCAAAGAGGGAAATACAGGGAATCGGATGAGGGGAGAGAAACCCCGATGACGACGACCGCGCACGAGCGAGCCGACCTGCTGGACAAGCTCGGGTTGGCCACACAGAACAAAGCAGCGCTGGGGCAAGTGCTGGGAACCGGAAGCATCGGGCAGGCCACCGAGGAACCGGACGGCCGTATGAAGGCCACCATTCGCATACACCCGGATGAGCTGTCCTGGGATCCTTCTATTCTGGTCATGCCCCACGGAGGTGATATCGAGCTGGAGCTCGTCAATGACGACAAGAACACGCACTGCGCACTGCTGCCGAGCAATGGCGACAGGAAGTTCATCTGGCTGGTGAACCATTCGCACGGGCACGCGCACCTCAACCTCGACGGTCCGGGCTACTACTGGTTCGGCTCGCCCACGGGCAATGACGAGGGCCGGGGGCTGACCGGGTCCATAGTGGTCCTGGGAGACGCTCCGCCGGAGGCTCGCCTCGACCGTCCCGAACAGCCGCGGCCGTAGGCAGAAGCAGGAGGTGGAGGAAATGACCGTCGACTACGCCGACTACGTCGACGCGGGTGAGGCTGTCGATCAGGGAAGCCTGAGCGGCAAGGTCGCGGGCGGGGACGTCGCGCCGCCGGTAGTGGCCGGTGTCGACTACGAGCGCATACTCAACGCCCGCCAGGAACCCCAGAACTGGCTCACCTACTACGGCGCCTACGACGGGCAACGGTACAGCCCGCTGGACCAGATCAACACGGAGAACGTCAAGCGGATGGTCCCCGCCTGGGTCTTCCAGGCCGGTACGACCGGACTGATCGCGGGCGCGTCGACCTACTCGTTCGAGGCCGCCCCGATCGTCGTCGACGGGGTCATGTTCCTCTCCGGCTGGGACGGCTGGGTCTGGGCGCTCGACGCCAAGACGGGTGTGGAGATCTGGCGGTACAAGCACGCGGTCCCGTTCGACGTCTCCTTGTGCTGCGGGAACGTGAACCGTGGGGTCGCCGTGGCTCAGGGGAAGGTCTTCTTCGTCACGGCGAATGCTCGTGTGCTCGCGCTCGACGCCACCACCGGCAAGCGGGTCTGGGACAAGACCTACGGGGACGTCCGGGCCGGGGAGAGCGCCACGCTCGCCCCGCTGGTCGTGAAGAACATGGTCATCGTCGGAAGTTCCGGTGGCGAGTTCGGCGTACGCGGCCACCTCGACGCGTTCGCTCTCGAAACCGGTGAGCACCAGTGGCGCTGCTACACGGTGCCCAAGCCCGGGGAGCCCGGCTCGGAGACCTGGCCCGCCGACGGCGAGGCCTGGGCACGGGGCGGGGCGAACTGCTGGATCACCGGCACCTTCGACCCGGAGACGAACCTGCTGTACGTGGGCACCGGCAACCCGGCGCCCGACTTCGACGGAGAGGTCCGCGAGGGCGACAACCTCTTCACCGACAGCATCATCGCCGTGGACGTGGACAGCGGTCAGATCCGCTGGCACTACCAGTGCACCCCGCACGACGTGTGGGACTACGACAGCATCGGCGAGTGCATTCTGTTCGAGCAGGACGGGCGCAAACTGCTCGGGCACTTCGACAAGAACGGCTACTTCTTCGTCCTCGACCGCACGAACGGCGAGAGGGTCCGGATCACTCCCTTCGTCGACCGCATCACATGGGGGGCGATCACGAGGGACGGTCAGGTGACGGCCAAGGTGTACCCGGACAAGGAGGGAGAACCGGTCCACTTCTACCCGGGTCCGGCCGGTGCCAAGGAATGGACCCATGCGGCCTACAGTCCGAAGACCGAGCTCTTCTACGTCCCGGTCCAGGACACCGGTGCCACGGCCACCCGGCGGCGCCGGGAGTTCAAGGAGAGCATTCCCTACTGGGGCGCGGGCGTTCAGGTGGACATCGAGGACATGGCGGGGTCCATCAGCGCGTTCGACGCCGATGGCGAGGAGAAGTGGCGCTGGCGCAACGAGCTCCCGATGTGTGCCTCGACGCTGGTCACCGGCGGTGACCTGGTGTTCGCCGGCGAGGCCTCCGGGGAGTTCAACGCGCTCGACGCCCGCACCGGGGAACTGCTGTGGCAGTTCCAGTGCGGAAGCGGCCACCACAGCAGCCCGACCACCTACATGGTCGACGGCAGGCAGTACGTGGCCGTGCCCGTCGGCTGGGGCGGATGGGCCGAGGGATTCCTCCCCGGCATGCTCGGCGCGGGGCACGGAAGCGCCCTGATCGTGTTCGCCCTTCCGGAGCCGTCGTAGCGCGTGCCCGGAGCCTGCCGTGATCCCGGCGGAGAGGAGGTGAATCCATGGAGTCTCAGCTCGCTGTGTGGGAGACGCCCGAGTTCGACGAGATCACCGTCGCGGCCGAGGTGACCATGTACCTCGCTCGGTTGGAGGACTAGCGGATGCGGGGCGGCGCCGGACCCGGTCCGGCGCCGCCCGACGGCTCGTTCGCCGGGGGGATTCTGGAAGTGGCCATGCACGGCCTTGAGGTCCAGGTGTGGAAGCGTGACGACGACAACCATCACAACCGGCGCCGACGACTTCGTCGAGACGTTGCGCGCCCACTCGCGGCGATACCACGACCAGCACCCGTTCCACGTCCGGATGAACGCCGGCCGACTGAGCCGCCGGCAGATCCGGGGCTGGGTGGCCAACCGCTTCTACTACCAGGAGAACATCCCCCGCAAGGACGCCGCGATCCTGTCCAACTGCCCCGACCTGGAGGTTCGTCGCCGCTGGATCCGACGGATCGTCGAGCACGACGGCACTGCCGCGGGCGAGGGCGGCATCGAGGCGTGGCTGCGCCTCGCCGAGGCCGCCGGGCTGACCCGTGAGGAGGTCCGGGATCACCGGCACCTGGTACCGGGGGTGCGGTTCGCCGTCGACGCCTACGTGAACTTCGCCCGGACCCGCCCGTGGGTGGAGGCGGTGGCGTCCTCGCTCACCGAGCTGTTCGCGCCCGACCTGATGGCGGCGCGGCTCGCCGCGTTCGAGCGGTGGTACCCGTGGATCGCCCCCGAGGGCCTCGCTTACTTCCGGGCCCGCCTGGAGCAGGCCCCCCGCGATTGTGAGCACGCCCTGGAGGTGGTCACCGCGCACTGCCTCTCCGCCGAGTCCCAGGCGCGCGCCGTCGACGCGCTGTCGTTCAAGTGCGATGTCCTGTGGAGCCTCATGGACGCCATCGACCAGGCCTACGTGGAGTGACCACCATGGACCCGACCCGTACCGGCACGACCCGGAGCACCAGCACGACCCGGCCCGGCGCCGGGGTGTCCGGCTATGACCGGCCCCGGTTGGCGGCCCACGTCCGGCTCACCTTCTGCCGGACCAGGCAGCGTAAGGTTCTGCTGCACCCCGAGGCGGTGGTGGTTCTGAACGGCAGCGGCGCGGCCATACTCGAACTGTGCGACGGGCGGCACACCGTGGCCGAGATCGTGGGCGAACTGGGCGCGCGCTACGAGACCGTCCCCGACGACGACGTCAGGCAGTTCCTGGCCCGGCTCGTCGCCCGGCGCTGGGTGGAGCTCACCGATGGATAGCCCCCTCGGGCTGCTCGCCGAGCTGACCTACCGCTGCCCGCTGGCCTGCCCCTACTGCTCCAACCCGCTGAACCTGGCCGACTACCAGGACGAGCTGACCACCGACGAGTGGCTGCGGGTGCTGACCGAGGCCGAGGACCTGGGAGTTCTACAGTGCCACCTGTCCGGCGGGGAACCGCTGCTGCGGCGCGACCTGGTGCAGCTCGTCGCGCACGCCCATGCCCTGGGCCTCTACACCAACCTCATCACCAGCGCCCTCGGGTTCTCGCGTCCGAGGGCCGAGCAGCTACGGACCGCCGGTCTGGATCACGTACAGATCAGCATCCAGGCGGACGAACCGACCGTGTCGGACCGGATCGCCGGGATCCCGTCCTTCCGGCGCAAGATCGAGGCGATGGGTGTGGTCAAGGAGCTGGGCTGGCCGCTCACTGTGAACGTGGTGCTGCACCGGCACAACATCGACCGCGTCGCCGACGTGCTCGCCCTGGCCGAGGAGGTGGGCGCGGACCGGGTGGAGCTGGCCAACACCCAGTACTACGGCTGGGCCTGGCGAAACCGTGCCGCGCTGCTGCCGAGCCGGGCCCAGCTCGAAGCGGCCGAGGCCGTCGTACGGGCCGCCGCCGAGCGGTTGCGGGACCGTATGGACATCATCTACGTCATCCCCGACTACTACAGCCGTTACCCGAAGCCCTGCATGGGCGGCTGGGCCTCCCGGCAGCTGACCGTGACGCCGAACGGCGACGTCCTGCCCTGCCCGGCCGCCCAGTCCCTGCCGTTGCCGCGGGCCAGTGTGCGGGAGGACCCGCTGGAGCGGATCTGGTCCGAGGCCCCCGTGATGACCGCGTTCCGCGGGACCGACTGGATGCCGGAACCCTGCCGGAGCTGCCCCCGGCGGGAGGTGGACTTCGGCGGGTGCCGCTGCCAGGCGTTCCTGCTCACCGGCGACGCCGCCCGCACCGACCCGGTCTGTTACCTGTCGCCCGACCACGACCTGGTCGTCCGGGCGGTCGAGGCCGCCAACGCCGACTCGCGGGACGACGACCTTCCGCTGGTTCCCCGCCCGCACCGACCGGGTCTGCCACCTGTCGCCCGGTAACGGGGTCAGTTGCCGAGCCACAACGGCAGCGTCGCGGCGGCGATGATCAAGGTGACCCCGCTCATCAGGTCCGAGCGGATCCGGATGAGGCGCGCCGCGGCCCGCCCGAGTTGCAGCCCGACCAACGACAACACTGCCGTCATGCCGCCGAAGACGGCGGCCGAGAACCATGGCGAGAGCCCAAGGACCCCCAGGCTCGCCCCGGCGAGCAAGTTGTCCAGGCTCAGTGTCAACGGGATGCCGAACAACGCCCACGGGTGGTCCAGCTCCTCCGGCTCGGGGTTCCGGAGGGATGAGATGACGAGGTAGAGACCGTACCCGCCGAGCGCGGCCGCGCCCACCACATCGGCGACGCCCCCGACGGCCTCCCCGATCCGGTGACCGATCAGCATCCCGACCAGGGGCATGACCGCGTCCCACAGCCCGAAGGTCAGCGCGACCTGCACCGCGCGCTTCACACCGAAGGGGAGCGTGCCGAGCGCGATCGATACTCGGAGATTGTCGAGACTGAGTACAAAACCCAGGACCACTATTTCCCAGATCATGGCGACTCAGCTGCCGCATGCACCATAATTCTAAAGAATATCTCAGACGGTCCGCGAAATAAACGTGGCAAGCCGTTCTCGGGGGATTTCCTACATTGCTCGCCCGACAGTGGCGGACACTTACACAAGGCTAGCTCATTGAACCTGTTCACCTCATTTTTTGATACAGCCTGCACGCTGTGACACGCGGGTGCGGAGCAGCCGCTCGGACGGCTGCTCCGCACCCGCGGGCTGGTCAGTTGACGGTCAGGGCCGCCGTGTTGTTCGTGAGGTCAGGGTCGAATGTGAAGGGGTACTGGCCGAACTCGCCGTACGGGGGGTGGATGCTCACGGCGCCGGTGGCGCCGGGGACGACGGTGTCGACGCGCACGGAGAAGGCGAAGGTGCGCCGGGTGTTCTCCAGCACCCAGTACGGCATGTCGCAGTCGTAGCGCGGGGCGCCCTTCTGGTTCGGGTAGTAGCCGCCGGAGAGAGTGCGCGGGTAGCAGCCGGACGGTACGCCGGTGACTGTGGTGCCCTGGGGCACGATCAGCCGGACCTCGGCGACCGGGTCGCCGGAGCCGAGGTTGCCGAACCAGGCCGGGCCGTTGTTCTTGAACGTGAGCTCGGCCGTGGCCGTCTGGCCGGCCGCGCCGGAGATCGCGTCACCCGTCACCGAGAAGTCCGCCGCGCTGTCCGCGCCGATCTGGAGGGCCGCGTAGTCGTTCTCGGAGTCGAGGTCCTGGGCGCCGTCGCCCGGCTCGACATCGATGTCGAGCCGCTCCTTCAGCGCGTGCGGGGCGAGTCGCACCGTCAGCGGCTCGGGCAGTTCGAAGGAGTCACCCGGCGCCAGCACCCGGTCGAAGGTGCAGATCGCCTTGTTCGAAGGTGCGTAGTCGTCGCCGTTCGTCGTGGTGTAGGTGCAGGCGTCGTACCGGGTCAGGTCCGTCAGGCCGTACGAGGCGTACAGCTTGACGGTGATCCCGTTCGCGCTCTCGTTGCCCTTGTTGGTGACCTTGAACGGGATCGTCCGCTCGTCGCCGGGCTGACCGTCCTCGATGTCGGCGACGGGGGCGATGACGAGGTCGGGTCCGGTGCCGACGGTGAGGGTGGTGTCGAAACTCTCGTGCGGCGCGGTGAGCGTGCCGTCGGGGCCGCCGGTGGCCGTCGCCTCGTAGGTGATCCTGCCCTGCGCACCGGCTTCCGCGCCGTCGGCCGCGCGTACCGTCAGGAACACCTGGTCCTCGTAGTCGCTTCCGATCGCGGGCACCACGGGGATGTCGCACACCGCGCTCGTGCCGCTCGGCGTGCAGTTGTCCGGCCAGGTCACCTCGGCGACCCCCGCGAGGTCGGAGACGTCGACGGTGAGCTTGCCGTCGGTCACCGTGAAGTTCTCGTTGTCGTGGTAGATGCCGACGCCGAGGGTGCGGGACTGTGGCTGACCGCCGTCGGTGGCGAGCGGCAGCGATTGCTTGTACGGCTCGTTGATCCACAATTGGTCGGTCTGCGGCGGATCGTCGTCGGCGAACGCCGGCGCGGCGAGGCCCGCAGTCAGCAGACCGGCCGCCACCGCGACGGCGGCGCCGGATCTGAGACGTACCGGGCGTCCAGCGGAGAACAGTCTCATTGCTACCCCCAGGGTGTGGGAACGCACTGACGCGCCGGCAGCTCCGACGCGTCAGGATCATGACATGGCAAGTGGGTCGGCCGCGCCCTGGTTTTCCAGCCCCCTTTGGCGGTGTGCGGGGCTGTGCCGACGCTGTGATCGGGGGCAGTCTCTTGACCAGCTTTGTGTCCGGCATGCTGCTCGTGAACCGGCAGATCAGTCAGCACGCTGCCGCGCCGACGGTCGGGCGGCGAGGACGTCCGGGTACCGCCGTGCAGGGCCGGGGCCGGGCGCGTCGGATCCGGCACCTCAAGCGGCGTGCGCCGGGCGGCTCGTGCTGGTGCACCATGCGTCACTGGCGGCCGAAGAACTCCACCTCGGCGATGGCCACCCGGCGGTCCGGCCGGGTGCCGTACGCGGCGTCCACCGTCAGCCGTACCCGCGTCACATCCGCCCCCTGGACCTCGAAGCTCTGCTGGCCGGGTGCGTCGTTGAGACTGAGGTTCTTGGTGGTGTGCTCGCCCCGCGACGAGACGAGGGTGACGGTGATCTCCGACGGCCGGGCCTGGCTGAGGAACTCGTCCGGCTTCGTCGAGATCCCGGAAGTGACCAGCAGTTGCCGCATCCGTACCGGGTGCTCGAAGTCGGCTTCCAGGTACTGACCCGTACCGGAGCCCCGGGCGGCCGGTGCCCAGTAGCGGTTGTTGAAGCCGTCGAAGGCCGCCTGCGCCCGGTGGGCCGACGCCTGGCTGGAGGCGCGCACGTGGACGGGGTGCAGGGGCTTCGGATCGCCGGTGCTGTCCTGCGCGAAGGTGAACAGCTCGGTCAGCTGGGCACGGGCGAGCCATGCCGCGACGACGAGGACGATCAGGAACACCGGCAGTGTCAGTCGCGGCCGGCGCCACACCCGGAGCCTGGGCCGGTCCCCGGCGGCCGGCGGGCGCGGATCGCGGCTCGGCAGGATCCGGCGCCACCACGGCGGCCGGGAAGCCTGGTCGGGTGGCTGCGCGGGGTCGAGCAGGGTCCCGCAGCGTACGCACAACCGCCGTTCGTGTGGATTCTCCGCACGGCAGCTCGGGCAGGGGCGGCCGTGGCGCCGCGGCGGAGCGTCCGGCCGCGGCGGCATCCGGGGCGGCGGGACCGCGGGTGTGCCGGCGTGGTGGGCTGGTGCCTCACCCGGTGGATGGTGCGGCGGGTCGTCGGGCCGCCGCGGGACGACCGCGGGCGGCGCGGCGGGCGGCGTGGCCGGCGGGTGGGCGGGCGGGGGTGGCGCCGCCGCGGCCGCGGTGGGGGCCTCGGGCCCGGACGTCGCGGACGGGGGAGCCTCGGGGGGCCGCGGCGTGGCCGGGCCCGTGGTGGGTGACGGCTCCCCGCCCTGCTCCTGGTCCTCCCACTCCAGGAACGTCTGGCAGGACCCGCAGAAGCGGGTACCGGGCACATTGCGGTGGCCGCAGTCGGGGCAGACCATCACGCGCCCGCCTCCTCCGCCGTCAGGACCTCCACCTCGTACCCCACATGCGCGGGCACCTCGTCGGCCATCAGCTTCTCCAGCCGTGCCCGGGTCGGTGCCAGGGCCCGTGCGTCCGGCAGCCGCAGCCGTACCCGTACCCAGGGCCGTGCCGAACCGGGCAGTGCCGACCCCGGCTCACTGGACCAGGACGTGGCGCCGCTCTCGCTGATCTCCGGTTCGATGCCCGTCTCCGCCCGGATCGCCGCGGCCAGCCCCGCCCGGGTACCCCGCTTCCGGTGCAGGGCCACCGCGCCGGCCACCACGGCGCGGCGCCGGTCGACCGGCCGCTCCCCGTCCACCTCTGCCGCCACCCAGCCCGCCAGCCAGGTCAGCAGGTCCTCGGGCGCGGTGCGCGGATCCAGGTGCGCGGGCAGGTTGTCCAGAGTGAGCAGCACGGGTGCCAGCACCTCGTCCAGCGCGCTCAGGAACCCCGCGACGAAGGGCCGGTCCAGGTAGACCGCGGGCAGCTGGTGCAGCAGGGGGTGCGGTGTCGGCAGTCCGGGAAGTGTTCCGCGCACTCATGCCTCCCTCACCCGCAGCTGGTGTTCATAGCTGAACACCAGTGCGTGACGGTCGAGTTCGATCTTCGTGGAGGCCTCGCCGCGCTCTCCGGTGAGCGGGTCCGCCGGGAACAGCCGTACGTCCTCGACCAGGTCGACGCCGGGCACCCGCTGCAACACCGCGAACACCTCACCGGAGTGCACCGGCCGGCCGAACGGCCAGCCCTTCCCCTCCGGGCCGCCGGACAGCGGGTTGAAGTAGCCGTACAGGGCGGCCAGCGTCGCCTCCCGCAGCCGGTCGGCCGCCACCCCGCGGCCCGGCACCACCGAGGCGACCACGGTGACGCCCTGGTAGTAGGGCGGCTCCACGACCAGCCGGGTGCCGATCGGACGCCGCTCGTCCAGGTACGACGCGATCATCGCCAGGGTGTCCTGAGGGGGGATCAGCTCCTGGAACCGGATCCGGCCCTGCTTGTCTTCGCCACCGGCCGGCACCACCAACAGCCGTACCCCAGACCCTTGTTCGGGCGACTGCCCGCCCTCGGCCGGCCTCGCCGGGACGCACGCCACACGGGCGGCGTCCGGCGCCACCTCACGCGCCAGCAACTCGTAGTCGTGTGGCACCACCGCCCGGTGCAGGGTGCGCAGCGCCATCGGCCCCCGCACCCGCGCGTTCTCCACCGTCTCGCCGTCCACCCCGCCCAGCGCCGGACGGCGGTTCTCCACCCGCGCCACGAACGGCAGCGAACTGCGCAGCACGCGCAGCGCACCCCGGGCCACGTTGCCCCGCCGTCCGCCGCCCGTACGGTAGGACCGCACCCGTACCGGGGCGCCCTTCGGCGGCACCGCGCCGTACAGCCGCAGGGTGCCGTCGGGTTCCCGCACGGCGGGCCCGAAGTCCACCTGGCCCGAGTTGGGGTCCAACGTGATGTGGCGGTCGTAGGGCGTGGAGTGCGCGAAGTCGTCCACCCGCGTCCACTCCACCCAGCCCTGGCCCTCGGCGACCTCCACCACGAACGGCGCCTCGCCGGCCACCACCGGCGGCCGGGCCACCCGGAAGCCCTGCCCCGGCACCCCCTCCGACAGGCCCAGGACCTCAGCCACGACGGTCTCGGCGTGCGCGACCTCCACCGTGCCGCCGATGGTGAACGCGTTCGCCCGGCGGACCGTCGGGGACGCCACATAGGCGGGCTGGTCCGCCGCGGCCTCCACCAGACGGCAGCGCAGCCAGCCGCCGGAGTGCCCCGCCACCACCGAGGCGGTGTGCGCGGCGGGCACATGCAGGATGACCTCCCCGGCCTTGTTGAACCCGCCGGTGTCGTCCTTCTCGACCTCGCACGGTGCCCAGGCGGCGCCGTCCCACGCCTCCCAGACCAGCGGCGGGCGGCGAGGGTCCACACCGACGCCGTCCACCCGGCAGTCCAGGCGCAGTACCACCGCGCAGCGGGGCACCGGTCGGGACAGCCCCATGTAGAGACAGTCCCCGGGGGTGGGCGTGCGACTGAAGCACGGCACGTCGCGGCCGAGGGCCAGCTCCTGCGACCGGTCGGCGGCATTGCCGACGGCCGGCCAGGTGGCGAGCTGGGAGAGCGCGCACGGTACGACCGACAGGTCCCGGCCGGTGGTGAACACCACCGCCTCCTCGGTCTCGGTGCGCACCGTCGCCACCTCGGTTCCGGCCGCGACGCGCACGGTGTCGGGCTGCGGCGCGGACAGCCAGAACGTGGCCTCGGTGCGTGCGGCCGTCGGCGGATACAGCCGCACCCCGATGAGGTCCAGGAAGGCCAGGTAGTTCTTGTCCGGCACCCGGTTCAGCCGGTAGACGAGCTGGTCGACCATGGTGGCGAACGCCTCGATCAGCGTGACACCGGGATCGGAGACGTTGTGGTCGGTCCACTCGGGGCAGCGCTGCTGCACCAGCCGCTTGGCCTCGTCCACCAGCTGCTGGAAGCGCCGGTCGTCCAGGTTGGGACTGGGGAGCGTCATGCGGACCCCTCGTCGTCCGGGATCACGTAGAACGGGAAGACCAGGTTGCGCGGATCGTTGGTGCCCCGCACCGTGTACCCGATGTCGATGTAGAGCACCCCGTCGTCCGCCTCGTCGAACCGTACGGCGACCTCCGCCACCTCGATGCGCGGCTCCCACCGTTCCAGGGCGAGCCGCACCTCGTAGGCCAGCTGTCCGGCCGTGCCGGCATCGGCGGGTGCGAACACGTAGTCGCCGAGCGCGCACCCGAACTCCGGGCGCATCGGCCGCTCACCGGGCGAGGTGGCCAGGATCAGCCGGATCGACTCCTCTATCTCGCGCTCGTCCCGGACCAGTGCGACGCTGCCGGTGGCGTCCGTACGCGGCGGGAACGCCCAGCCCGCGCCGATGAACTGCCGGCCCATGCCTCACCCTCCGATCTGCACGCTCGGGCACCCGGACGTGACCGGCGAGCCGCAGCCCGCCGCATCGCCCACCCGGACGGCCGGCCGGCCGCCGATGAGCACCGTGGAACTGCCGGGCGGGGCGAGGACGCTCGGGGCGTGCGCGGCGGGCGAGGAGCACTGGTGCGCGGTGCCCACCGTGGCCGCGGGCCGCCCGCCGATCAGCACCGTGGGCTCTCCCGGCGGGCCGATCACCCCGGGATGCCCGGTGGGATCGCCGACGCGTGCGGCTGCTGGCATGTGCTGTGCCCCCTGCCTGGTCCTGATCCGTCCGGTGCCGTGCCTGTCCGTGCCGTGGCTGTTCCTGCCATGCCGTTCAATTGATGCGCACCATGGGCGCGTTGACGGTCAGCGTGTTGCCGCCGCGGAGCTCGGTGCGGCTGCTGCCGTTCACCGACACCTGGCCGCCCCGCACCTCCACCGCGCCACCCGTGGACAACCGCACCTCTCCGGTGCCGCCGTCCACCTGGACCCCGGTGCGGGCCGTGAGCTTCACCGAGTCGCCGGTCAGCTCCAGCGTGCCGTTGCCCGCGTCCAGCGCGACGCCGCTGCCCGCCTTGATCGAGACCTGCTCTCTCGCCTCGATCTCCACCGTGCCGTCGCTGTGCACCACGATGGTGGTGCCCCTGCGGTCGAGATTGATCCTCAGCTTGCCGTCGCCCGTCACCAGCCGTACGCCCTGCGGGCCGTTCGCGGCGTCCAGCAGTTCCAGCTTGTTTCCGCCGCGCGAGCCGAACGCGCGCTTGTTGACGGCCCCGCTCGTGGGGTCGACGGCCTCCGCCTCCTGACCGTCCCCCTGGCCGCCCTGGCCTCCGGCCTGTGGCTGTCCGCCCTGCGCCTGCCCTGGCCTGTCCTGGCCGTTGTAGAGCGCGGCGAGCACGTAGGGACGGTCCAGATGACCCTGTTCGAACCCGACCAGCACCTCGTCGCCGACCTCGGGGATGAACGCCTCCCCGCCTCCGGTACCGCCCGACTGCGCGGTCCGCGCCCAGTCGCTCGCGTACTCGTCGGACAGCCACGGGAACCGCACCTTGACCCGACCCAGGCCCTCCGGGTCCTTGGTGTCCGTCACCGTGCCGTTCGCCAGCCCGGAACACCGCGAACCCCCACCGGCGCCGCCCCCCGGGCCGCCGCCGGTCAGCCCGAACAGCGAACGCTCCTGCTGCCCGGAGACCGTCACCCAGGTCTCGTAGCCGCGGACCGGATCGAACACATGCCGAGAGGACGTCACCGTGTACCGGCCCTCGAAGGGCGCGCCCACCCCGGCCAGAGCGACCGCGCCACCCGCCCGCACCTCGGGATTGCCCCGGATCACCGCCTCCAGCTCGGCGAACGACCCCGCGATCCGCGCGGCGAGGGCCTTCGCCGCCTGGTCCACCCGGGCCTGGTTCTCGTACGGCACGTCCGACACCACGAAGTCCGCCTCGCCGAACGGCCGCGCCACCTCGGCCGCCGTCACCCCCAGCTCCAGCGTCGCCGTCCCGCCGGCGTCGGCGCGGCCGACCAGCGGCTGCTTGGCCCGTACGTCCCACCCCCGCACCTCGACCGCCGACACCTGTTCGGCGGCGGACACCCCGGCCCGGCAGCGCAGCAGGTTGTCACCCATCTCCAGGACCAGAGGATCGCGGTCGGCCCGCGCGGACGTGTCCGGAGCGGCACTCGCCCCCGTGGGCCTGACGACGTGCAGCCGACCGTCCGCCACATGGATCTGGGCACCCGCCTCCTCGGCCATCGAGCGCAGGAACTCCCAGTCGCTGACGTTCGGTTGGGCCACGTGCTCCAGCACGGGGCCCGCCACCTCCACCGTGCCCGGTCGCAGCCCCGCCCGCCGCGCCACCCGCACGCAGATGTCGGCGAGCGTCATGTTCTGGTAGCTGGCCACCCGACGGCCGCGGAAGAGACGGTGCGCATCGTCCAGACCCCGCACCACCGTGAACGTGCCCGTGTCATCGATCTCCACCTCCAGCGCCGTCACGCTCCCGGTGAACAGCGGCCGCGGCGACGGACCTCCACCGGCGCCGGCCAGCAGCCGCACCCGGGTGCCGATCCGCACCTGCGCCTGCTCCAGCAGCACCCGACCGGGGTCACGGAAACGCAGCACGAACAGGTCCGGCAACGTGCGGCTGTCGTCCACGTACCCCTCGACCAGGGTGTTCGCCACGGCCGGCGGCAGCGGACGGCCGTCGAACTCCACCACCAGCACCTTGGCGACGCTCTGATTGACCATGACCGGCCTCACCGACCCCCGTCGTGTCCGTCGCCGCCGTCACTGCCGCGCTCCAGTTCGTCCAGCGCGGGCAGCAGCAGCTCGCGCCCCTCGGGCAGGCGCATCGGATCGTCGATCCCGTTCGCCTCCGCGATCGTCCGCCAGGCCGCCGGGTCGCCGTACTCCCGCCAGGCCAGCAACGCCAGCGTGTCGCCGGCGCGCACCCGGTGCACACGACGCGCGTGCAGCGCTCCCGAGGTGGGGTTCTGACCGGGGGTCTCCCCGGTGATCTCCTCCATGGTGACCTGGCACACCGCGCGGATCGGCACCCCCGAGGTGGTGAACAGGGTGTACTTCGCCTGCACCTGGCTGACGTAACCGGGGAAGCCGGTGAGTCCGCCCCAGTGGAAGACCACCCACGGCGGCGAGGCCCGCTGCTGCTGCCGCGTCTCACTCGTCGGCACGCAGCAGGCGAACAGCTTCTCCACGGCGGTCACCACGCTGGTGTCCTGGGTGTCGCTCGCGTCGAAGAACATCTCCACGGTGAGCTTGCTGGGCTGCGGCCCCTGGTACTCGGGCGGCCCCGCGCTCTTCGCCCCCTTCGCCGGAGTCCGCTTCCAGGCCGCCGCCTTGGCCAGCGACAGCTCCTTGGGGTTGAACTGGAAGTCGATCCGTCCGCACGGCGCGCCCGGTGTCAGACTGCCGCCCGGCGGCGGGGTGCGCAGCTCCAGGTACGCGTGCTCCAGCTTGGGCCGGGCCCCGCCACCGCCCCCCTGGGCGGCCCTCGTCCCCGCGCCCGCCGCGCTGAACGCCACCGGCGAACTCACCGCTCAGCCCTCCATCACATAGCCGTGGTGGGCGATCTCGATGGTCTCCGTCGCCACCTTGGGGGACTCCGGGTTGAACGAGGGGCCGGTCCAGCGCACCGGCACCACCTCCAGCAGCCCCCACTGCGCCACCTTGCGGCCGTCGCCGGTACGCGCCTCGATGTGCGCCGTCCTGCGCCTGATGCCGGTGGTCATGCTCGCGAACCACTTGGCCACCTTCTCGGTGTCCCGGGTCAGCGGCCTGGACAGCTTGACGTTCGGGTACTTCAGACGGGTCGGCAGCTGCCACACATGGCCGTTGTTGCCGCCCTCCTCGCGCTGTTCGAGCACCACCTCGCAGCCCAGGCCCTCGCAGGTGTTGAACGAGCCCAGTTCGATGCCGTCCACGGTGACGACGAAGCAGACGCTGACCGCGGGGTCATCGGTCACGGCCATGCCGTACCCCTCCTCTCCGCACTTGTCAGTGCCTGGTGTCGATCAGATGGCCGGCCCGTTCCCGGTCCAGCCGCAGCTCCGCCTTCAGCAGCCGGCTCAGCGGTGCGAACAGGGCGCGGACCAGTGCGTCGTCCACGTTCGGAGCACCGTGCCCGGAGCCGCCGGACGCCGCGCCGTGGGCCTGTTCCCCGGGCCGCTCCTGGGCGGCGGAGGATGCGGGGCCCGAGCTCTCGGGAAGGGGCTCGGGCGACGGCTCGGCGGACGGAGCCGGCGGGCCGGGCGGATCCGGGGGAGGCGGCTCGGAACCGGTTACGTCACGCTGGACGACCCCGGACGACGGGGCGGACGGCATGCGCTGGACGGCTGGGGGGAGCGGCACCGAGGCCGGCCGCGGACCGTACGGCGGCGCGGGACGTGCGGACGACACGGACGGCGGGTGGAACACCACCGAGCCGTCGGCCCTGCGCTGTGCCACCCCTGCGGCGACGGCCACCGCGCCCGCATCCGGCACCGGGCCGGACCCGGGAGGGGACGGTTCCCGTGCGGTCCCGGGCCAGGGACGGGACGGCTCCCGTGCGGCCATGGGCGGGGCAGCGGCCGGCGGAGCGACGGTCCGCTGGGCCGACGGCACCGGAGCAGACCTGGACGGTGTCCCCTCCGCGCGAGCCGGATCCGCTCCCGCTGTCGCCGCCGGACCGTCGTTGGTCCCGGAGGACCACCGCAGCGGTACGACGCGCACCTCGGCCTCGCCCCCGCGGACTTCCGGCGCGCCCTCTTCTCCCGGGGGCGGCACCCGGGAGAAGAGCGGCACCTGCCGCTGCGCGACGAGCGGCACCACCGGCTCCGCCGGGGCCGGTTCGGCGGCCACCGGCGTTCCGGCGGCCGTGGCCCGCTGGATCCGTACGGGCGTGGTGGTGGCGGTGACGGCCGGTTCCGGCTCCCGTGCCGGGCCGGTGTCCGCGGTACGCACGACGAGCGGGTCGTCGGCGAGCAGCGGCCGGGACGGCGGGTCCGGCAGGGCGGCGGCGGGCTCGTCCGGTGCCAGGGGACCACTGGTGCTCGCGGCGGGCCTGCGCTGGGCCGTGGGCGGCAGCTCGGCCAACGGCTCTCCCAGACCCAAGCCGTGCGGGCGTGCGGAGCCCGGCTCCACGGCCCGCTGGACCGGCGGCGACGCGGACGCCGGTGCGGACGGTGCCGGGAGCCCGTCCGTTCGCACACCGGGCCGCGGCCCCTCGACCGGCACACGCGCCAGCTGACGCAGCGGCATGTCCGGGGGCGCGGCCGAGACCAGCGGCGCGGACGTCTCCACCCTGACGCCGCCGCTCGCGTCGTGCGGGGTGGGCGGGCCGTCGAACCCACCCCCGTCCACTGCGCGCTGCAACGGAACGACCGGGAGCCGCATGCCACTCTTCGCCGCCACCGCGCCCCGGGCAGCCGGGGACACCTCACGGCTCACCGTCGGCACCTCTGCGGACGCGCTCGGCGCCGCCAGCCCGTGGCCCAGCCCGGACGGCGCCTGAGGGCTCATCAGATGGCCGAGCGGGCTGAGGAACGACGCGTCCCGCCAGGTGCCCAGGGAACCGCGGAACCCCGCCGGATCCGTCACCAGGGCGGGAGCGCCGACCGTACGCTGGAGTGGCGGCACCTCGCGCCACCCCGGGGCGTGCGCGGGGGGACCGCTCGTCTCCGGTGTGCTCGGCGCCGCGGGGCGCTGCGCACCCTCGCCGCGACCACGCCCACCGGTGAGCCAGGAAATCCATCCCATCGCCGTCACCGCTCGTTCAGGCGGGCGACGTACTCGACGTACCGCAGCCGGTCCGGGTGTTCGAGATCGAGGATCTGGTCGAGGGACCAGTGGAAGTGGTAGGCGAGGTACGCGACTTCCTCATGGATCCGGTCGGCCGCGTACGTCATGATTCCCCCAGGCGACCACCACCGGACAGGTCCACCGCGAAGTTCTCCCGGCACGCGGGGCAGGTGACCGCGGCGCGGGTGTGCCCCTCGGCGTTGATCCGGCGGTAGAAGTCCTGAAGGAAGGCGAGGTCGGAGGCGAACAGGTCCTCGACGACGCCGGGGTGGACGTCCTCGATCGTGCCGAGGCGCACGATCACCCGTGAGATCAGCACCACCGACAGATAGGCGGAGTTCTCCCGGACCCGGTCGTCCCGCAGCGGTACCAGCTCGTCGCGGGCGGTCGCCAGCCGCATGACCCCGCCGCGGTGCACGGTCCCGGACTCGTCCACGTACCCCCGCGGCAGCTCGAAGGGGAACTCGGTACGCAGTGTGTCGGCCGGCCCGCTGCCGTCCGCTTCCGTGCCGGCGGGGGCGGACGCCGTGATCGTACGCCGCATCAGTCGACTTCCACGCTTTCGTAGGTGATCGACAGCTTCTCCGTCAGCACGGAGGTGTCACCCGCCTTGAGCGTGCTGATCTCCAGCGACTTGGGCCATGCGTTGATCAGCTTGTAGCGCTTGATCGGGATGCCCTCGTAGTCGTAGACGATGATCGAGCCGTTGCGGCGGGCGTTGACCATCTTCCCGAACCGCGAATCCTTGATCCACCGCTCGAAGCTGTTGTCCTCCGTCAGACCGCGGGTCACGGTGACCTCACCGGCCTTGGGACGGCCGGGCAACTTCTTGATCGCGTACTTCCCGTCGGCCGTGTTCTGCTTCAACTCGATGACGTCCTGCTCCATCTTCAGACCACTGACCTCGGTGATCTGCTTGATGAGGACGCTGTCGAACTCAAGGCCGAAGGAATGTCCCACGGAACTGTCGAGCTCGGGGAGCGGCATGCAAGCCTCCTAGAATCCGTCCGTCGTGAGGGCCCTCGCAGCACCCACCGTCACTCGTCGATCCCGCCCGACCCCGCTGACAGCTGTGCGAGCCGGAACACCACGAACTCCGCCGGCTTGACCGGGGCCACCCCGACCTCGCAGATGACCTGGCCCGCCTCGATGGACTCCGGAGGGTTGGTCTCGCGGTCGCACTTCACGTAGAAGGCCTCGTCCGGCGTCAGCCCGAAGAGAGCGCCCTTGCGCCACTCGTTGACCAGGAACGCCGAGATGGTGCGCCTGATACGGGCCCACAGCGCGTCGTCGTTCGGTTCGAAGACCACCCACTGGGTGCCCGCCAGAATCGACTCCTCCAGGTAGTTGAAGAGCCGCCGTACGTTGAGATACCGCCACGACGTGTCGTCGGCGAGCGTGCGCGCGCCCCACACCCGGATACCCCGGCCGGGAAACGCACGGATGCAGTTGAGCCCGATGGGGTTCAGAAGGTCGTGCTCGCCCTTGGTGATCTGCGTCTGCAACCCGACCGCGCCGCGCAGCACCTCGTTCGCCGGCGCCTTGTGCACCCCGCGTGTCTCGTCGTTGCGGGCCCAGACACCCGCGACATGCCCGCTCGGCGGCACGAAGGCGTCGCGGCCCACGGCCGGGTCGAACACCTTGATCCACGGGTAGTAGAGCGTGGCGTACTTGGAGTCGAACCCCGCCGTCTCCTCCCGCCAGGTCTTGATCTGACGCGGGCTCAGTCCGGGCGGGGGATCGAGGATGGCGATCCGGTCACCCATCGCCTCGCAGTGGGTGATCAGTCCCCGCTGCACCGAGACGACCGTCTCCAGATCCAGCGCCCCGCGCTGGAACGCGCTCATCAGGTCGGGTGCGGCCACCATCGTGACCTCCTCGACGGCCTCCAGGCCGCCGAACCCGGTGCGCCGGTCGGGGTCGCCGACGTACGCGTCCGCCGACAGCGTGTCGGGCACCGCGACGGCCCCCGCGCCCGGCCCGGCTCCCGGCGCCGCAAGCAGCGTCACGGACTGCGCCTCGGGGCGGGCGGGCGCCGCCCCCTTGCCGGACTCCTCCAGCCGGATGAGCTGCGAGCGGGCCCTGACCTGGGTGGCCACGTTGTCCTTGCTGCGCTTGGTGGTCACGGACGGATACGTCTCGGCGACCACCCCGTCCCGCTTGACGATCAGGGTGAAGACGTCCTGCGGCGGGTCCTCGCCCTCGGGATCGGCGACCTCGACGGTGATCTCCCCCGTGACACCGGGCAACATCTTGACGGCATACGGCCCGAGCTGCGCCGTGGACCCCGCGGCGAACTCCCGCGCCGTTCCCGCACCCGCCTCGTCCCGGTCTCCCTCCGGTTCGCCGATCCGTATGACGTAGCAGATACCGCCGCCGTTGGAGAAGTACCCGTGGACGGAGGAGGCGAGATACGTCCCCTCGACGAAATCACCGAAGACAGTGGTGAACTGCGTCCAGTTGGTGATCAGTGTCGGCTCGTTGAACGGGCCCTTCTGCGCGAACCCGATGAAGGCGGCGACCGAGGTCCCGACCCCCTCGATCGGCCGTGACCCGGATTCCACCTCTTCGACGTAGACACCCGGGGACAGGTACGACGGCATACCACTCTCCTTGACCGGGGAAACGACAGCGATTCTTCCCGGGCGGACGATCCGCGTAGAGGGGCTTTCGGCCGCACCGGCGTACAGATCGCCGTGCCCGAAGGGGCAGCGCACGTCCCTTCCCCATCGGGCAGGCCCCTCTGCCCTCGCCGCTACACCGCGTGTCACGGGCATGCCCGCGGTGAGTCGGCACCCTGAGGAGCATGCCGCGGACGCCACTGCCGCCACCACCGCCGTCCCACCGCCGCCCGGCCGAGCGGGTGACGCGGTGACGCCGGCCCCGCGGAAGGCGTCGCAGGCGGTCCGCCCCGCCCCGCCCCCGCGGCAGGCGGGCACCGCTCCCGCGCCGGACCGGACGCCTCCGCCCGCGCCTCCAGGGCGGGAGATGACCCCCCAGAGTCTGCGGCGTCTCCAGGGTGCGGCCGGCAACGCGGCCGTCTCGCGTCTCGTGGCCCAGCGCTACACGGCCCCGGTGAAGCCGCCGCCGTCACAGGCGCCGGGCATGCGCAGGGTCACCGCCGACATCGCCGCCAAGAAGCAGAAGCTGGCCCAGCACAGACCCGCGACCGCCGAGTCCCGTTCGGCCCAGGACGCGGCGAAGGCCCCGCCCGACGACAAGGAGGCCCAGGGCAAGGCCGCCAACGCGGAGAAGATGAACGCGGCCAAGCCCGGCGAGTTCGACAAGGCGGCCTTCATCGCGGCGGTCAACGAGGCGATCGCCGCGCAGGCCCCCAAGAACCTCGACGAGGCGGACAAGTTCGCCGATTCCGGCAAGGCCGAGAAGGTCAAGGGGGCGGTCGACGGCAAG
>NZ_BMVN01000015.1:0-208031 GCF_014650735.1 Streptomyces canarius | reverse complement strand
CATCCAGCTGGTCAGCCGGGCCCGTGCCGCCGGGCTCGCCCTGACCACCCGCGACGTCTTCGAACGGCGCACGGTCACCGACCTCGCCCGGACCGCCACCGAGGCGTCCGCCGAAGAGGCCGCCGCGCCGGAGCCCGCCGCCGCGCTCATCACTCTGTCCGCCGAAGAACTCGCCGACCTCGAACTTGAGTTGAGTGAGGACCTGACGTGACCGAATCCAGCACCGGGTCGAAGATCAGCGCAGTGCTTCCGCTCTCGCCGCTGCAACAGGGGCTGCTCTTCCTGTCCTCGTACGACCGCGCGGCGACCGACCACTACGTCCTCCAGTTCACCGCGGACATCGAGGGCGACGGCACCGAACTGGAACGCAGGCTGCGGGCCGCCTCGTCCGCGCTGCTGCGCCGGCACCCGAACCTGCGGGCCTGCTTCCGGCACCGCAAGAACGGCGAGCCGGTGCAGATCGTGCTCCGCGAGGACGACGTGACGCCCGAGTGGGCCGTGCACGACCTCACCCGGCTGCCCGCCGGGGAGCGGGCCGCCGCGGCGGACCGGCTGGCGCGGGAGGACCGCGGGCGCCGGATCGACCCGGCCCGCCCGCCGCTCATGCGGTTCAGCCTCATCCGGCTCGGCGAGCGCAGCCACCGGCTGGTGTGGTCGGTGCACCACATCCTGGTCGACGGCTGGTCACTGCCCCTGGCGGTACGCGAACTCACCTTGCTCGCCGGCCGGTCCGGGGAACCGCCGGCGCCCGCGCCGTTCAGCTCCTACCTCGCCTGGCTCGGCACCCGCGACAAGGACGCGGCGCGCGGCGCCTGGGCCGACCTGCTGCGCGGGCTCGACGGTCCCGTCCGGGTCGCCCCCGACGCCACCGGCGCCGGGGAGCCGCCCGTCGAGGCCGAGGCGGTCCTGTCGCGCGAGCACACCGGTGCGCTGCTGGCGTGGAGCCGGGCGCAGGGGCTCACGCTCAACTCCGTGGTGCAGGGCTGCTGGGCGCTGCTGCTCGGCCGGCTCACCGGCCGCGACGACGTCGTCTTCGGCGCCGTCACCTCCGGGCGGCCCGCCGAGGTGCCGGACGTCGAGTCGATGATCGGGCTGTTCGCCAACACCCTGCCCGTGCGGGCCGACGTACGGCCCGGGCGGCCGGCCGGTGAACTCTTCCGGGACCTGGCCCGGCAGCAGGTCGCGATGATGCCGCACGAGCACCTGCCGCTGGCCGAGGTGCAGGCCGCCTGCGGCATCCAGGGCGAACTCTTCGACACCGTCCTCGCCTTCCAGAACTATCCGCTGGACGAGGAGGAACCGCACCGCGACACCGGCGGTACGGTGTCCGCCGCGCGGGTGCACGCGGCCACGCACTACCCCCTCCACCTGACCGTGCTGCCCGGCGAGAGCCTCGGGCTGCGGCTGTCGTACCGGGCGTCGGCGCTGGGGGAGGGCGCCGAGACCGCGCAGCGGCTGCTGGACCGGCTGGTGCGCACCCTCGCCGAGGTGGCCACCACCCCGGACGCCCCCCTCGCCCACCTCGGCGCCCTGGACCCGGCGGAACACCACCGCATCCTCACGGAGTGGAGCACCACACCGGCCCCCGCCGGGCCGACGGCCACCACCACACCGGCGCCCGGTTCGCCCGCCGCCGCCGGGCCGGTCGGGAGCGGCACCCCCGGGACGACCCTTCCCGCCCGGTTCGCCGCCCAGGCCGCCCGTACCCCCGACGCCGTGGCCGTCACCGATCACACCGGTGTGCGGCTCACCTACCGCGAGCTGGACGAGCGGTCGAACCGGCTGGCCCACCTGATCGCGGCTCGCGGCGCCGGTCCGGAGGACTTCGTCGCCGTGGCCCTGCCGCGCGGGGCCGAGCTGATCGTCGCCGTGCTCGCGGTGCTCAAGGCGGGCGCCGCCTACCTGCCGCTCGAACCCACGCACCCGGCCGAGCGCGTCGCCCACACCCTGCGGGACGCCCGCCCCGCGCTGCTGCTGACCACCACCGGGATCGCGCTGCCCGGCCCGGCGGACGTGCCCGGCCCGGTCCGCGTCGACCTCGACACGGACGCCGTCGGCGCCGAGGCCGCCGCCCACCCGGTCACCGCGCCCGAGCCCGCCGCCCTCACCCCGGACCACCCCGCCTACGTCATCTACACCTCCGGCTCCACCGGCCGCCCCAAGGGCGTGGTCGTACCCCACCGGAACGTGATCCGGCTGCTGGACACCACCGACGGTCGGTTCGGCTTCGGCCCGGACGACGTGTGGACCCTCTTCCACTCCATCGCCTTCGACTTCACCGTCTGGGAGCTGTGGGGCGCGCTGCTGTACGGCGGGCGCCTGGTCGTCGTACCGCACGACGTGGCCCGCTCGCCCGACGCCTTCCTGGACCTCCTCGCGGCCGAGCGGGTCACCGTCCTCAACCAGACGCCGTCGGCCTTCTACCAGCTGATGCGCGCCGACGCCGACCGGCCGCGCGACCTCGCCCTGCGCCACGTCGTCTTCGGCGGCGAGGCGCTCGACCTCGGCCGGCTCGCCGACTGGTACGCCCGGCACCCGGACAGCCCGCGCCTGGTCAACATGTACGGCATCACCGAGACCACCGTGCACGTGTCGTACCAGGAGCTGGACCGGGACCTCGCGGCGGCCGGCCGGGGCAGCGTCATCGGGCGCGGCATCCCCGACCTGCGGGTGTACGTCCTGGACAGCGCGCTGCGGCCGGTGCCGGCCGGTGTGCCCGGCGAGCTGTACGTGGCCGGCCCCGGGCTGGCCCGCGGCTATCTGGGCCGGCCCGCGCTGACCGCCGGACGGTTCGTGGCCTGCCCGTACGGCGAGCCCGGCGCGCGCATGTACCGCACCGGCGACCTCGGCCGCTGGCGGCCCGACGGCACCCTCGAATACCTGGGCCGCGCCGACGAACAGGTGCAGCTGCGCGGGTTCCGCATCGAACTCGGCGAGATCGCCACCGTGCTGGGCCGGCACCCCCGGCTGGCCGAGGTGGCCGTCGTGGCCCGCGAGGACCGGCCCGGCGACCCGCGCCTGGTCGCCTACGCCGTCCCGCACGACCCGGACGGCGGCCCCTCGGACCGCGAACTGGCCGCCGAACTGCGGGCGTTCGCCGCCGAGCGGCTGCCCGACCACATGGTGCCCGCGGCCGTCGTACGGCTGCCCGCGCTGCCGCTGACCGCGAACGGCAAGCTCGACCGGCGGGCCCTGCCCGCGCCCGCCTACACCACCTCCGACCGCGCCCCGCGCACCCGCGAGGAGGCCGTCCTCTGCACGGTCTTCGCCGCGGTCCTCGGGCTCGAACGCGTCGGCGTGGACGACGACTTCTTCGCCCTCGGCGGTCACTCGCTGCTCGCCACCCGCATCGTCAACCGGGTCCGCGCCGAACTCGACGCGCGACTGGAACTGCGGGACCTGTTCGAGGCCCCGAGCCCCGCCGCGCTCGCCGCCCGGCTGACCGGCGCCGCGCCCGGCCGGCCCGCGCTGACCCCCCGGCCGCGCCCGGCGGTCGTCCCCCTGTCCCACGCCCAGCAGCGGCTGTGGTTCATCGAGCGGCTCGGCGCGCCCGGCGGGCTCTACGCCATCCCGCTCGCGGTCCGGCTCACCGGCCCGCTCGACGTCCCCGCGCTCCACGCGGCGCTGCGCGACCTCGTCGCCCGTCACGAGGCGCTGCGGACCGTGTTCCCGGCGCGCACCGCCACCGGTGCCGCCACCGACCCCGGTGCCGGGCACCCCCCCGTTCCCGGCACCGGTCCGGCGGACGGCGTCGGCCCGGCCGAACAGCGGGTGCTCGCGCCGGCCGACGCCTCCGTGCCGCTGCCCACGAGCACCGTCGACGAGGCCGGGCTGCCCGCCGCGCTGGCCGCGGAGGCCGCCCGCGGCTTCGACCTGGAGACCGGGATCCCGCTGCGCGCCCGGCTGTTCGCGCTCGGCCCCGACGAGCACGTCCTGCTGCTCGTCCTGCACCACATCGCCGGCGACCGCTGGTCCCTCACCCCGCTGCTGCGGGACCTGACCGCCGCCTACGCGGCACGCGGCGCCGGGCACGCGCCCGAACTGCCGCCGCTGCCGGTGACGTACACCGACTTCACGCTGTGGCAGCGCGACCTGCTCGGCGACGCGGACCGGCCGGACAGCGAACTCGCCCGCCAGCTCTCCTACTGGACGACGGCCCTCGCCGGCCTGCCCGAGGAACTGCCGCTGCCCCGCGACTTCCCGCGCGGCGCCCGCGCCGGCCACCGGGGCGGCACCGAGCGCGCCGTCCTGCCTGAGGAGCAGGCCACCCGGCTGCGGGAGCGGGCGGCCGAGTGGAACGTCAGCCCGTTCATGGTGCTCCAGGCGGCCCTCGCCGCCCTGCTCACCCGGCTCGGCGCGGGCACCGACATCCCGCTCGGCACCCCCGTGGCGGGCCGCGCCGACGAACGCCTCGACGACGTGGTCGGCATGTTCGTCAACACCCTGGTGCTGCGCACCGACACCGCCGGCGACCCCGGCCTGCGCGCGCTCGTCGAGCGGGTGTGCGCGTGGGACCTGGCGGCCTTCCGGCACCAGGACGTGCCGTTCGAGAAGCTGGTGGAGGTCCTCAGGCCCGAGCGGTCGCCGGCCCGGCACCCGCTGTTCCAGGTGATGTTCGCCTTCCAGCAGCAGGCGTTCCGGCAGCCGGAGACGGTCACCGGTCCCGCCGGGTCGGCCGGGCTCGCGGTACGGCCCGAGGAGGTGCCGTCGGCCACCGCCAAGTGGGACCTGTTCTTCCAGTTCACCGAGGCGGGGCCCGGCATCGAGCTGGCCCTGGAGTACAGCGCCGACCTGTTCGGACCCGGCACCGCCCGGAGCATCGCCGACGCCTGCGTACGGCTGCTCGGTGCCGCGCTGGCCGACCCGGACCGCCCGCTGTCCCGGCTGGACCTCCTCGGCACCGAGGAACGCGCCGCGCTGCTGGCCCACGGCACGCGCCGCACCGGCACGCCCGCGGCCACCCTCACCGAACTGGTCGCCCGGCGGGCCGCCGCGACCCCGGACGCGGTCGCCCTCGTCCACCGGGACCCGGCCGGCCGGATCGTCCACACCGGCTACGGCGAGCTGTGGGACGCCGCCGGCCGTCTGGCCCGGCTGCTGACCGCCCGGGGCGTCGGCCGCGGCGACCTGGTCGCGCTGTGCCTGGAACGCGGCCCGGCCACGGTGACCGCGCTGCTCGGCATCGCCCGCTCCGGCGCCGCCTACCTGCCGCTCGACCCCGCCTACCCGGCCGGCCGGATACGGGACACGCTCACCGACGCCGGGGCCCGCCTGCTGCTCACCGAGGAATCCCTGACCGCCCACTGCACACGGGCCGCCACATCCGACGCCTCAGGCTCCTGTGCCGGTCAGGGTGCCCGGGCCGCCGGTTCCGGTGTCGAAGTCGTCGTCCTCGACGCGCCCGGCACCCTGGAGGCCCTGGCCGCGCTGCCCGGCGACGGGCCGGACGTGCCCGCGCCGCACCCCGACGACCTGCTGTACGTCATCTACACCTCCGGCTCCACCGGCCGCCCCAAGGGCGTGGCCGTCTCCCACCGGGCCGCCGCACGCCTGGTGCACGGGCTGCCCGAGCTGCGGTTCACCGCCGACGACACGTTCCTGTACTTCGCGCCGGTCGCCTTCGACGCCTCCACGTTCGAGATCTGGGCCCCGCTCGTGCACGGCGCCCGGCTCGCGGTCTGCCCACCGGGACCCGCGGACCCCGAGGCGCTCGGCACGTTCCTGCGGCAGGCCGGGGTGACCGTCGCCTTCCTCACCACCCAGTTCGTCAACGCCGTCGCCGACACCCGGCCGCGCGCCCTCGCTCCGCTGCGCGCCCTGCTCACCGGCGGTGAGGCCCACTCCCGCGACCACCTGGACCGGCTGCGGGCCGCGCTGCCGGACACGGCGGTGTACAACGCGTACGGCCCCACCGAGACCACCACGTTCGCCACCCTCCAGGACACCGCGGACGCGGTCGACGCCCCGGCCGGCGTGCCCATCGGCCTGCCGGTCGGGGACACCGGCGCCTACGTCCTGGACGAGGCACTGCGACCGGTGCCGCGGGGGGTGGTCGGCGAGCTGTACCTGACCGGCCCCGGGCTGGCCCGCGGCTATCTGGGCCGGCCCGCGCTGACCGCCGGACGGTTCGTGGCCTGCCCGTACGGCGAGCCCGGCGGGCGCATGTACCGCACCGGCGACCTGGTGCGCTGGGACGCCCGCGGCCGGATCGACTACGTGGGCCGCGCCGACCACCAGGTCAAGATCCGCGGCTACCGCATCGAACCCGGCGAGATCGAACGCCGGTTGACGGCGCACCCGGCCGTCGCCCGGGCCGCCGTCCTCGCCCCCGCCGACCCCCTGGGGCGGCGACAGCTGGTCGCCTACGTCGTCCCCGCCGCCGGCGGGCCCGCGCCCGAGCCGGACGACCTGCGCCGGCACCTGGCCCGCGCGCTGCCCGACTACATGGTGCCGGGCGCCTATGTGCCGCTGCCGGAGCTGCCGATGACCGTCAACGGCAAGCTCGACGTCGCCGCCCTGCCGCCGGCCCCGGCCCGTCCCGCCGGCTCCGGCGCCGTGCGTCCGCCCCGCACCGACGCCGAGCGGCGGCTGTGCGCGGCCGTCACGGAGGTGCTCGGCGTGCCGGCCGGCCCCGACGACTCGTTCTTCGCGCTCGGCGGCGACAGCCTGAAGGCGATCCGCCTGGTCAACACGGCCACCGCGGCCGGCCTGCGCGTCACGCTGGCGTCCGTGTTCGAGCACCGCACGCTGGAGGCGCTGGCGGCGGGCGCCGTGACCGGGGGCGGGAGCGCCGACCGCCACCGCACCCCGGAGACCGCAACCGCCACCACCGCCGTCACCGACCACGGCACCGTCGACCTGCTCGGGCCCGTGCTGCCCATCCGCTCCGCCGGCACTCTGCCGCCGCTGTTCTGCGTGCACGGCGGGCTCGGCTTCGGCATCCCGTTCGCCGCGCTCGCCGAGCACCTCCACCCCGAGCGGCCCGTGTACGCCCTCCAGGCCCGAGGTCTCGCGGACGACGGCCCGCTGCCCGGCAGCATCGGCGAGGTCGCGGCCGACTACCTGGCGCGGATCAGGGCCGTACAGCCGCACGGCCCGTACCACCTGCTCGGCTGGTCCTACGGCGGCATCGTCGCCCACGAGATCGCGGCCCTGCTGCACGCGTCCGGCGAGGAGGTCGCCCACCTCGCCAACCTGGACGCCTACCCCGACGACGGGCGCGGCGTCCACCCCACCGACGCGGAGTTCCTCGCCGACTTCCTCGCCGAGGCCGGCGTCGACAGCACGGGCCTGGACCGGCTCGACCCGGCCGCCGTCGCCGCCCACCTGGCCCGCACCGGCGGCCCGCTCGCCGGGCTCGGCCAGGCCACCCTGGAACGGCTGCTCGCGGTCATGCGCAACCATCTCGACCTGGTCCGGCGGCACACCCCGACCCGCTTCGACGGCTGCCCGACGACGCTGTTCCGGGCCGCCGACGGGTTCTCCGCGGAGGAGCGCGCGCTGAAGACCAAGGGCTGGGAGCCGTACCTGGGCCGGCCCGTCGAGACGCACGACGTGCCCTGCGGCCACCAGCAGATGCTGCGGCCCGCCCCGGCGGCGCTCATCGGCGCCGCCGTGGAGCGCCGGCTGGGCGCCGTCGCCGCCGCCCGCTGACCCGACGTCGTACCACCCACCGACCGTCCACCACCGTCCGAGATCTGGAGACCCGCCATGGCCAATCCCTTCGACAACGAAGACGGCACCTTCCTCGTCCTCGTCAACGACGAGGGGCAGCACTCCCTGTGGCCGTCCTTCGCCGCCGTGCCCGACGGCTGGCGCGTGGCCCTCGACGCCACCGACCGCGCCTCCGCCGTCGCCTACGTGGAGAGCAACTGGACCGACCTGCGCCCGCTGAGCCTCCAGCGGCAGGCGGGCTGACCGTGTCCGCGTCCGACACGGCGATCCTCGCCGAGGGGCTGGGCAAGAGCTACCGCTCCCACACCGCGCTGCACGGCATCGACCTGGCGGTGCCGGCCGGCACCGTCCTCGGGGTCCTCGGCCCCAACGGCGCCGGCAAGACCACCACCGTGCGCATCCTCGCCACCCTGGTGCGGCCGACCGGCGGCCGGGCCACCGTCGCCGGGTACGACGTGGTCCGCGAGGGCCGGGAGGTGCGCCGGCGCATCGGCCTGGCCGGTCAGTACGCCGCCGTGGACGAACTCCTCACCGGGCGCGAGAACCTGGTCCTGCTGGCCCGGCTGCTGCGGTTCGGCCGGCGCGGTGCCGCCCGCCGGGCCGCCGAACTGCTGGACCGGTTCGAGCTGACCGAGGCCGCCGACCGGCCCGCGGGCACCTACTCCGGCGGGATGCGCCGCCGGCTCGACCTCGCCACGTGCGTCATCGGCGACCCCGAGGTGCTGTTCCTGGACGAGCCCACCACCGGTCTGGACCCGGCCAGCCGCAACGTGCTGTGGGACGTGGTGCGGGACCTGGCCGCCGGTGGTGTGACCATCCTGCTCACCACCCAGTACCTGGAGGAGGCCGACCAGCTCGCCGACCGCATCGCCGTCATCGACGCCGGCCGGGTCATCGCCGAGGGCACCCCGGACTCCCTCAAGCGGCAGGTCGGCAGCGACCGGCTGGAGGTGACCGTGGCCGGCCCCGAGGACCTCGCCGACGCGGTCGCCGCGCTGGCCGTGCTCGGCGGTCCGGCCCCCGTCACCGACGAGGCCGCCCGCCGGGTGTCCGTCCAGCTCGGCCCGGACGGCCTGGACGACCTGGCCCGCGCCGTGCAGGCCCTGCGTGACAAGGGCGTACCCGCCGTCGACATCGACCTGCGCAAGCCCACGCTCGACGACGTCTTCTTCGACCTCACGGGCACGAGCGCCGAACAGCCCCCGCAAGGCCCCGCGGAGCCGGTACCGGTGCGGCCCGTGCGGGCGACGAGAGAAGGGCCGGTGCCGGAGGCGACGGATGCCCCCGTGCCGGCCGCGAAGGAGGGGCCCGTGACGGCCGTGGGGGCGGAACCGGTGCCGGCGAAGCGGCCGGCGGCGGCTGCGGAGAGGCATCCACTGACGTCCACGACGAACGCCCCCGCGAAGAATGCCCCCCTGGCGGCGGTGGAAGAAGAGCCCGCGACGGTCGCGACGACGGATCCGGTGCCGGTCGCGGAGGAGCGACCCGTGCGGGCCGGGCGAGAAGAGCCCCTGCCGTCCGCGGAAGCAGCCCCCGTGGCGGCCGTGGAAGAAGCCCTCGTGCCGGCCGCGCAAGAAGAGCCCCTGACGGCCGCAGAAGAATCCCCCGTGCCGGCCGTGGAAGCGGAGCCCCCGGCGGTCGCGGATCCGCAGCCCCTGACGGTCACGAAAGAGGAGTCCCAGTGACGGCCACGGCCACCGCTCCGACCGCCCCGTCCCGGCCCGCCGCCCGTCCCGGTCCGGGCGGGCCCGTGCGCGGTCACCTCGGTGACACGTTCGCCCTGGCCGGCCGCCATCTGACCCATCTGCGCCGCTCACCGGGCCGGCTGGTGCTGGTCACCATGAACCCGCTGGTGATGCTGATCGCCATCGGCTACCTCTTCCGCAGCTCCATGCACATCCCGGGCGGCGTGGCCTACGAGGACTTCATCATGGCCGGCATCGCCATCCAGGTCGGTCTGACCGGCGTAGGCCCCACCGCCATCGGCGTCGCCCTGGACCTGCGGCACGGACTGGTCGACCGGTTCCGCTCGCTGCCGATCTCCCCGTCCTCCGTGCTGCTCGGACGCACCCTGTCCGACCTGGCCGTCGGCGCGGTCAGCCTCACCGCGGTCAGCCTCGTCGGCCTGGGCGTGGGCTGGCGCCCGCACGAGGGCGTGCTGCGCACCGCCGCCGGCTTCGGGGTGCTGCTCGCCTTCGTCTACGTGATGACCTGGGTCGGCATCCTGCTCGGCACCACCCAGCGCAACATCGAGGCCATCGACGGCACCGGCGCGCTGGTGCTGGTCATCCTCAGCTTCCTGTCCAACGCCTACGTCCCCGTCAGCGGCCTGCCCGGCTGGCTGCGCCCGGTCGCCGAGTGGAACCCCGTCACGTCGGTCGTCACGACCTGCCGGCGGCTGTGGGGCAACGACCCGGGCGTGGCGGCCTCCGGCGGCTTCCCCGCCCACCACCCGGGCCTGGTGACCGCCGTGACGCTCACGGCGCTGCTGCTCGCCGCGGTGTGGGGCGGTGTCCGCGGGTTCCGCCGCGCGGGCGGCCACTGACCGCCGTCAGTGGTCCGTCAGTTGACGGTCACTGGGCAGTCATCGCAGCTGTCTAGGTTTTTGCCGAGCCCCATCGCTGCCCATTTCCCGCAGCTTTCCCGCTCTTTTCGAATTCTCCTCGCAGGCCTTCCGCGAATCACCCACCGGCCATCCGAAAACGGAGGAACGAGCCATGACGACGGCCGCTCCCGAGCGCCTCACCCGTATCCGGGAAATCATCGCCGAGAACATCGACGTGGACCTGGAGCGCCTTTCCGACACGGCGCTCTTCATCGACGAACTGGGCGCGGACTCCCTGAAGCTGATCGATGTCCTCAGCGCGCTGGAAATGGAGTACTCCATCGTCATCGACATGAACGAGCTGCCGAAGATGGTCAACGTGGAGGCCACCTACCAGGTGGCCGCCACGGCCGCCGGCTGGTGACGCCCATGACCACCACGGCACCCACCGACCGGGCCGGGCAGCGACGGGTCGTCGTCACCGGCTTCGGGGTGATCTCCAGCATCGGCACCGGGGTCGAGGAGTACACCGCGGGCCTGAAGGCCGGCCGCTCCGGCGCCCGGCCGATCACCCGCTTCGACACCGAGGGCTTCGGGCAGAACACCGCCTGCGAGGTCCCCGACTTCGAGCCGGAGCGCTGGATCCGCAACCTGCCGTCCGGCCACGTGGGCCGCGCCGGCCAGTTCGCCGTCGCCGCGGCCCGCATGGCCGTCGAGGACGCCGGGCTGACCGAGACCGACCTAGCCGACCGGCCCGCCGTCATCACCGTCGGCACCACCGACGGCGAGTCCCACGACATCGCCGTCCTGCTGGAGCAGGAGCTGGCCGCCGGGGACCCCGAGGCGATGGACCCGGTGCTCGCCCGCCGGGTCTACGCCGGCCGGCTCTCCACCGCCATCGCCCGCGAACTGCGCATGCCGAACGTGGAGGCGACCACCGTCACCACGGCCTGCGCGGCCGGCAACTACTCGATCGGCTACGGCCTGGACGCCATCCGCTCCGGCGAGGTCGACCTGGCGCTGTGCGGCGGCGCCGACGCCGTCTGCCGCAAGGCGTTCGCCCTGTTCAAGCGGTTCGGCGCGCTCAGCCCGGACGTGGTGCGCCCCTTCGACAAGGACCGGGGGGGCATCCTGACCGGCGAGGGCGCCGGCATCCTCGTCCTGGAGAGCCTGGAGTCGGCCCTGGCCCGTGGCGCGCGCATCTACGCCGAGGTCCTCGGCTACGGCCTGAGCTGCGACGCGGCCCACCCCACCGCCCCCAACCGGGACGGCATCGCCCGGGGCATCCGGCTCGCCCTGGACGACGCCGGCGTCAAGCGGCAGGAGGTCGACTTCATCTCCGCGCACGGCACCGGCACCAGGGCCAACGACAGCACCGAGACGGCCGCCATCCTGGACGTGTACGGGGACGCGCCGCCGCGCACGGTCGCCGTGAAGTCGATGCTGGGCCACTCGATGGGCGCGGCCAGCGCGCTCGGCGCCATCGCCTGCGGTCTCGCCATCGAGCACGGGTTCATCCCGCCCACCATCAACCACCGCGAGACCGACCCGGAGTGCCCGCTCGACGTCGTACCCAACGAGGCCGTCGCGGCGGACGTCCGGATCGTGCAGAACAACTCCAGCGCCTTCGCCGGCAACAACGCCGTGCTGATCCTGGGCACCTACGGGGAGAAGGTCCGAGCATGAGCAACGCAACTGCCGTCCCGCGGGCCGCGCTGCCCCCGGACACGCCCGTCATCACCGGCTGGTCGGCGGTGTCGCCGTACGGCATCGGACGCGAGGCGTTCACCGCCGGCGTGCGCGCCGGCGCGAAGACGGCCGTGATGGCGGACGCCGCTTACGGCACCCTGCCGTCGCCGGAGGTGTGCACCGTGCCCGGCTTCGACGTCCAGGAGCTGCTCGGCAAGCGGGGCACCGCGAAGATGGACCGGCTCACCGCGCTCACCCTGGTCGCCTCCGACGGGCTGCTGCGGGACGCCGCCGGCGAGCCGGCCGTCACCACCGACGACCTGACCGGTGTCGTCCTCGGCATCACCATGGGCAGCCTGGAGAACGTCACCGACTTCCTGCGCCAGTCCTACACCAACGAGCGCCCCTTCTACGTCGACGCCGGCCGCATCCCGTTCGGCAGCCTCAACCACGCCGCCGGCGCCACCGCCATCCGGCACGGCCTGAAGGGCCCCAACACCACGGTCGCCGGCGGCCGGGCCGCCGGGCTGCTCGCCCTGAACTACGCCCGCCGGCTGCTGGGGCAGGGCCGGGCGACCAAGTACGTGGCCGGTTCGGCCGAGGAGTTCTCCGCCGCGCACGCCTGGTACGAGGCCACCGCCGCCCAGCCGGGCGAGCCCGCGCCACTGCTCGGCGAAGGGTGCGGGCTGTTCCTGCTGGAGCCCGCTGGGACGGCCGGACGCCCGCCGCTGGCCGCCGTGCTGAGCATCGAGACCCGCGTCGACATCGACGACGACCCGTTCGCGACGGCCGACGCCTGCGCCCGCCGCGCCCTGGAGCGTGCCGGGGTCACCGCCGACGACGTCTGGGCGGCCGTACCCGGTGCGGCGCCGAGCGACGCGGGCCGCGCCGAGTACGAGGCGCTCGCCGCGCTGGTGCCGGCCGAGGCGCTGCGCCGGGTGCCGTCGATGGAACTGCTCGGCGACACCAGTGCCGCCGCCGCGTCCTTCCAGATCGCCGCGGTGCTCTCCGTCGCCGCGGCCGACCCGGGCTCCCGGGGCCGGGCCGCGCTGGTGACCGCCGTGGACCGGGACGGCGCCGTCGCCGCCGCCGTACTGCGACTGCTCGGGGAGGACGTGTGATCGCGCTGGTCAGCGGCGGTTCCCGGGGCATCGGCCGGGCCGTGGTACGACGGCTCGCGCGGGACGGCTTCGACGTGTCGTTCTGCTACCGCTCGAACCAGGACGCCGCCGAGGAACTCGCCAAGGAGGCCGCCGAGCACGGCACCCGGGTGCTCGCCGTCCGCTGCGACGTCGCCGACCCCGAGGACGTGCGCGAGTGGTACGCGCGCACCGAACGCGAACTCGGCCCCGTCGACGCGGTGGTCACCTCGGCGGGCATCACCCGCGACCGGCCGCTGGTGCTGATGGGCCAGGACGACTGGGACGGGGTGCTGCGCACCAACCTGGACGGCGTCTACCACGTGTGCCGGGCCGCCGCGTTCTCCATGAGCAAGCGTCGCACCGGCGTCATCGTCAACCTGTCCTCCGTGGCGGGCCTCTACGGCAACACCGGCCAGGCCAACTACGCCGCCTCCAAGGCCGGGATCATCGGCTTCACCAAGTCCCTCGCCAAGGAGCTGGGCCCGCGGGGCGTGCGCGCCAACGTCGTCGCACCCGGGCTGATCGAGACCGACATGGTCGGCGGGATGCCGGCCGCGGCCCTGGAACGCCAGCTCAAGGGCGTGCCGCTGGGCCGGCTCGGCCGCGCCGGGGAAGTGGCCGACCTGGTGGCGTTCCTGGTGTCCGACCAGGCCGCGTACATCACCGGAGCGGTCGTGGAGATCCACGGGGGCGGCGTCTTCTGATGGGGGACCAGATGCAGGGTACGGGGGAGCGGTACGACGCGATCGTGGTCGGCAGCGGCGTCGGCGGCCTGGTGACGGCCGGCTATCTCGCCGCCGACGGCCGCCGGGTCCTCGTCCTGGAACAGCACGACGTCGCCGGCGGCAACGCCCATGTCTTCCGGCGCCGGCGCACGTACGAGTTCGACGTCGGCACCCACTACCTCGGCGACTGCGGCCCGGACGGGATGCTGCCCGCCGTCCTGTCCGGGCTGGGCGTCGCCGACCGGGTGCGGTTCCGGCCGATGGACAACGACGGCGGCTTCGACCGCATCATCACACCCACCGCGCAGGTCGACGTACCGGCCGGCTGGGACCGCTACCGCGACCGGATCAAGGCGGCCCTGCCCGCCGAGACCGAGGCCGTGGACCGCTTCCTCGACCTCGCCACGGCCGTCGCCGGGGCCGGCCGGGCCAGCCTGCTCGGCACCCCGATGGTGGAGCTGTTCCGCCGGTCGCCCGAGACCATGCGCTGGAACCGGCGCACCCTCGGCCAGGCCCTGGACCACTGCGGGCTGTCCGCCAAGGGCCGCACCCTGCTCGCCGCGCAGGCCGGCAACTACGGTGCCCTGCCCGCCGACGTCGGCTTCGCCGAGCACGTCACGATGATGGACCACTACCTGCGCGGCGCGTACTTCCCGGAGGGCGGCGGCCAGACCCTGGTCGCCGCGTTCGTGGAGGCCCTGGAGGCGTACGGCGGCGAGCTGCGCACCCGCTGCGAGGTGCGCCGCATCCTGGTCGAGCGGGGCCGCGCCACCGGCGTCGAACTCGCCGACGGCACCCGGGTCCTGGCCCCGCTGGTCGTCTCCAACGCCGACTACCGCCGTACCGTCCTGGACCTGTGCGGCGGCGAGGAGACCTTCCCCGCCGACCTGGTCGCCCGCACCCGCGCGGCCCGGATGCGGGACGCGGTGGTCGCGGTGTACGTCGCCCTCGACACCGAGCTGCCCGGCCTGCCCAACGCCAACATCTGGTGGCACGACAGCGACGACATGGAGGGCGCGCAGGCCGGGATGCTGGACCGCTGGGCCCGCACCGGCACCCTGGACCGGATCCCCCAGCTCGCCTTCTCCTTCGCCTCCGTGAAGGACGCCGGGTCCCCGGCCGTGTGCCCGCCGGGCCACAGCAACTTCCAGCTGCTGACGATCCTCCCGCCCGGACACGCCTTCTGGGGCGCGGACGGCGGCCCGCTCACGGGCGAGCCGTACCGCCGCCGGCCCGCGTACCTGGCCCGCAAGCGGGAGGTCACCGAGCTGGTCCTGGACACCGCCGAGCGGGTCCTCGGCCCGTTCCGGGACCGGATCACCCACGTGGAGGCCGCCACCCCGCTCACCCACGAGCGCTACATCCGCGCCAGCGGCGGCACCCCGTACGGCATGGCCACCTGGGGCTCGCGCGGTCAGCGGCCCGATGTGCGCACCGACGTCGAGGGACTGTACGTGGTCGGGCAGAACACCCGGCACGGCAGCGGGATGGCCGGGGTCGCCGCCGGCGGCATGGCCGCGGTCTCCCACATCCTGGGGCGCCCCCTGCTGCCCGAGGTGATGTCCGGCACGGTGCTCGGCGACCCCGCCCGGCTGCCCCGGCGCGCGGCCGGCTGGGACCCGTTGCAGGTGTCGCGCGGACGCGCCCGGCGGCACGCCAAGGGCCTGGCCCGCATCGGCTGACCGGCCCGCCGGCCCGCCCCCTTCGCCCAACGAACTCCCTGGAGCAGTGTTCCCATGACCTCACAGGTGTCCCAGGTCCCGTCCTTCTCCGTGATCTCCGGTGCCCAGGTGCACCAGGTGCTCGCCGGCGCCGAGGACGAGGTCGTCTCGACCGTCGAGGCCGCCTACCGGCTGCACGGCGAGGCACGGACGGTCAACCCCGACTCGTACTTCCTGCGCTTCCCGGACCGCCCGTCCTCCCGGATCATCGCGCTGCCCGCCTCGGTGGGCGGTGACGTGGACGTGCACGGCATCAAGTGGATCTCCAGCTTCCCGGAGAACGTGGCCGCCGGCCTGCCGCGCGCCTCGGCCGTGCTCGTGCTCAACGACGCGCGGACCGGCTATCCGTTCGCCTGCCTGGAGTCCTCCATCATCAGCGCCGCCCGCACCGCCGCCTCGGCGGCCCTCGCGGCCGACCGGATCAGCCGGGCGCGCGGTACCCGGCCCACCCGGGTCGGCTTCATCGGCACCGGCCTGATCGCCCGCTACCTGCACACCTACCTGGCGGCCACCGGCTTCGCCTTCGACGCCCTCGGCGTGCACGACCTGTCCGCCGAGCACGCCGAGGGCTTCACGGGCTATCTGCGGCGCACGGCCGGGGACGGCCCGGAGATCACCGTGCACGACAAGCCGGAGGACCTGATCCGCGCCAGCGACCTCGTCGTCTTCGCGACCGTCGCGGGCGAGCCGCACGTGACCGACCCGGAGTGGTTCACGCACAACCCGCTGGTGCTGCACGTGTCGCTGCGCGACCTGTCCCCGCAGATCATCCTGTCCGCCTGGAACGCGGTCGACGACGTCGACCACTGCCTCAAGGCGGGCACCTCGCCCCACCTGGCCGAACAGCTCACCGGCAACCGGGACTTCGTCGCCGGCACCCTCCACGACGTGCTGACCGGCGCGATCACCCCGCCCGCCGACCGGCCGGTGGTCTTCTCGCCGTTCGGCCTGGGCGTGCTCGACCTGGCGGTCGCGAAGTACGTGTACGACCGGGTCCGGGACGCCGACCAACTGCACACCGTGCCCGGCTTCTTCCACGAGCTGAAGCGGTACGGCTGACCCCGTGCGCGCCGCGGCCGGCCCAGGCCCGGCGCGCACACTGACCAACGGATGACGGCTCGCTGACCGAACGGCCGAGCGGTGGATGACCGCCTTGTCCGGCCGTCCGGCAGCCGCACAGAATCGACGCCATGAGATCTTTCGCCAGTCTGGACGAGTTCTCCGCCGCCGTCGGCGAACACCTCGGTCACAGCGAGTGGCTGCGGGTGACGCAGGAGCAGGTGGACCAGTTCGCGGGGGCGACCGGCGACTCGCAGTGGATCCACACGGATCCGGAGCGGGCCGCGACCGGCCCGTTCGGCGGCACCATCCTGCACGGCTACCTGACCCTGGCCCTGCTGCCCGCCATGATGCGGGCCATCTTCGACATCGAGAAGGTGGAGCTGGGCGTCAACTTCGGCCTGGACAAGGTGCGTTTCCCGCGCCCGGTGCCGGTCGGCTCCCGGGTGCGCGGCGGCGCGAAGCTCACCGGTGTGCGCGAGACGCCCGCCGGCCACCTGGCCGCCGTCCGCATGACGGTGGAGGTCGAGGGGGAGCCCCGGGCCGCCTGCGTGGCCGACACGCTCTCGCTGTTCGTCGCCCCCTGACGTGAGTTGGCCGAGAAGGGCCGCAAGAGGGGGGTTTTTACCACCGATTTCCCGGCCCCTCGGCCACCACAATGAGTGCGGGCCCCTCGGACCACGACAGACGTACGGCACCGGCGCCGCGCACGGCGTTGCAAGGCCAGGAAGGAGCGTGTCGCATGGACGACCGCACGATGCAGCTCGGCGGGATCCGCCCGCCGGAGGCGATCAGGGGATTCTCGGTGTCGGCCGGGCTGACGGGTCTGCGCCGGGTGGTGACCCTGTGCTGGATGTCGATGGCGGCCTTCGGCCGTTCGCTCGCCGTGTCCGGCGCGATCAGCCTGGTCGGCCCCGGCCTCGGCATGGTGCCGCGGGCCATGGAGGGCGTGCGCAACCTGGCCGCGCAGCAGCGGGAACTCGCCCGGCGCTGGGCGGGCGTGGAGATCCCCGGTCCGCCCGGACCGCTGCCGCCCGCGCCCGCCGGGGCCTCCGGTGCCGTCGCCCGCTACCGCTGGATCATGAGCGACCCGCAGACCCGGCGGGAGTACGTCTGGGTGCTCACGGACCCGATCGCCGGCGGTTTCCTCGGCTTCTTCCCGCTGGCCCTGATCCTCAGCGGCCTCTGGGGCGTCTTCCTCGCCTTCTTCGGGGTGCCGCTGTCCACCGAGTGGGACGGGCTGTGGTACCAGTTCATCCCGATCGAGGGCCAGGCCACGGCGGTGCTCGCCGGCGTCCTCGGGCTGCTGCAACTGCCGCTGGCCCTGTGGGCGGCCCCGCGCGCGGTGCGCCGGCACGCCCTCTACACCAGGGCGATGCTGGCGCCGAGCGAGAGCGAGATGATGGCCAGCCGGATCCAGCACCTGGCCGCCACCCGCTCCGACGCCGTGGACACGCAGATGGCCGAGATCCGCCGGATCGAGCGCGATCTGCACGACGGCGCCCAGGCCCGTCTGGTTGCCATGGGCATGACCCTGGACGCGGCCGAGCACCTGCTGGAGACCAACCCGGAGGCCGTCCGCGCCCTGCTCATCGAGGCCCGGCAGTCGTCCTCGGCGGCGCTGGAGGAACTGCGCAACCTGGTCCGCGGCATCCACCCGCCGGTCCTCGCCGACCGCGGACTCGCCGACGCCGTACGGGCGCTGGCGATGACCTGCCCGGTGCGCACCGAGGTCCAGGTCGACCTGCCCGGCCGCCCCGAGATGCCCGTCGAGTCCGCCGCGTACTTCGCCATCTCCGAGATCCTCACCAATGTCGCGAAGCACGCGGGTGCCGCCCGTGCCTGGATCGACCTTCGTTACGATCGCGGGATGCTGCACATCACCGTGACCGACGACGGCCACGGCGGCGCCGACGCCTCCCGCGGCACCGGCCTGCGCGGCATCGAGCGCCGGCTCGCCACCTTCGACGGCGTGCTGGCCGTGAGCAGTCCCGTGGGCGGGCCGACGATGGTGACGATGGAGATCCCGTGCGTATTGTCCTCGCCGAAGACCACTTCCTCCTGAGGGACGGGCTGATCCGCCTGCTCGGGGCCTACGGCCACGACGTGGTGGCCGCCGTGGACAACGGCACCGACCTGCTCGAAGCCCTGGACCGGGAACAGCCGGACGTCGCGGTCGTCGACGTCCGGCTGCCCCCGAACTTCACCGACGAGGGCCTGCGCGCCGTCCTCGCCGCGCGCAAGCGGAACCCGGAGCTTCCGGTGCTCCTGCTCTCCCAGTACGTCGAACCGCTCTACGCCCGCGAACTGCTCACCAGCGGCGGCCGGGGCGTCGGCTACATGCTCAAGGACCGCGTCACCGACGGCGGCCAGTTCCTGGACTCCATCCAGCGGGTGGCCGCGGGCGGCACCGCCATGGACCCCGAGGTCATCTCCCGGCTGCTGGTCCGCAAGGAGCGCGACGAATCCGTCGGCAGCCTCTCCGAACGCGAACGCGAGGTCCTCGAACTCGTCGCCCAGGGCCGTTCCAACGCGGGCATCGCCCAGGCCCTGTTCGTCACCGAGAAGGCCGTCGCCAAGCACATCAGCAACATCTTCACCAAGCTCGGCCTGCTCCCGACGGACGGCGACAACCGCCGCGTCCTGGCCGTGCTGGCCTACCTGGACCAGTGAGCCGACCGCACCGGCGCGCCCGGTGGCCGGAAACGACACCGGGCCGCACCCCGTCCGGACGGACGGGACACGGCCCTGGAGCGGTGCCGGGCGCCGGGCGGCTCAGTACCGCGGGCGGTTGAACCAGGCCGAGGCGGAGCCGTTGACCATGGACGCGAGGATGATGCCGCCGAAGGCCAGGGAGATGACCCCGCCGAAGGTCGCCGAACCGCCACCGCCGTTGACGATGTTCACCAGGCTGCCGAGCAGCATCAGCGACGCGTACACGATCGTCGTGACGCGGATGCCGCCGCCGCCCTTCTTGAACTTCACGCCCAGGAAGATCGACAGGGTGCCCAGCGCCAGCATCAGCAGCGCGAACGCGATCAGCACACCGGTGGCCGTGCTGGTGTCGTCGCCGGAGCCGATGCCGTTGGAGACGTCCTGCGCGGCACCGGCGGCGATGCCGAGGAACAGACCGGCCAGGTACTGGAAGCCCGCCAGGATGAACAGCAGCACCCGAGCCGTCTTGATCAGGCCCGGCATCTCCATCGGCACACCGTAGCCGTACGGCTGCTGCACCGGCGGCGCGGCCGGGTAGCCGTAGCCGGGCTGGCCCTGCGGGGCGCCCGGGTAGCCGTAGCCGGGCTGCTGGCCCTGCTGCGGGTAGCCGCCCTGCTGGCCCTGCGGCGGGCCGTACGGGTTGTTGGGGTCGCCAAAGCTCATGGCGGTCTTCCTCCGTTTGCTCAAGTGCGGGGACGACGCGCGGCACGGTTCGGAGGAAGTTCTACAGATGCGGTCCGTCCCCCCGGTACTGCCCGCGGCACTGTCCGCTCATCGTTCTTTAACAGGCTCTTACTTGTCCAGCCGGAGGCGTCAGGTGTTGTGCAAGTGCAACATCGCTGATCATGCCGTGACACCCGGATTGGAACCGGGGCCGGGTCATCCGCGAGGATGGGACCATGACCGCCCAGATTCTCGATGGCAAGGCCACCGCAGCCGAGATCAAGTCCGATCTGACCGCCCGCGTGGCGGCGCTGAAGGAGAAGGGCGTCACGCCCGGCCTCGGCACGATCCTGGTCGGGGACGACCCCGGCAGCCAGAAGTACGTCGCCGGCAAGCACCGCGACTGCGCCCAGGTGGGCATCGCCTCCATCCAGCGCGAGCTGCCGGCCACCGCCACCCAGGAGGAGATCGAGGCGGTCGTCCGCGAGCTGAACGAGGACCCGGCCTGCACCGGCTACATCGTCCAGCTGCCGCTGCCCAAGGGCATCGACGAGAACCGCGTCCTGGAGCTGATGGACCCGGCCAAGGACGCCGACGGCCTGCACCCGATGAACCTCGGCCGCCTCGTCCTGAACGAGCCGGCCCCGCTGCCCTGCACCCCCAACGGCATCCTCACCCTGCTCCGCCGCCACGGCGTGGAGATCAAGGGCGCCGAGGTCGTGGTCGTCGGCCGCGGTGTCACCATCGGCCGCCCGATGCCGCTGCTGCTCACCCGGCGCAGCGAGAACGCCACCGTCACCCAGTGCCACACCGGCACCCGTGACCTCTCCGCCCACCTGAAGCGGGCCGACATCATCATCGCCGCGGCCGGCTCCCCGCACCTGATCCGCGCCGAGGACGTCAAGCCGGGCGCGGCCGTCCTGGACGTCGGCGTCTCCCGCAACGCCGAGGGCAAGATCGTCGGCGACGTCCACCCGGATGTGACCGAGGTGGCCGGCTGGATCTCCCCGAACCCCGGCGGCGTCGGTCCGATGACCCGGGCCCTGCTGCTGGTCAACGTGGTCGAGGCGGCGGAGCGCAGTGCCGGCTGAGGACACCCGCGGGCCCGCGGAGCCGACCGCGCGCGACGCGATCAGCGCCCCTGACGCCGAGGGGCGCCCGCGCCGCGTCACCCGCCGCTTCCCGCTGTTCACCAGGGACACCGCGCGCCCCGAGGGCGGCGGCCGGGCCGCGGCCGGCGACGCCCCGGCGCCCGCCCGGCAGTGGCCCCTGCTCGTCGTGCTGTCGACGGTGGCGCTCGGCCTGCTGCTGACCGCGCTCGACGTGTTCCGCTACGGCACCCTGCTGATCGGCGCCGCCCTGCTGGCCGGCGCGGTCATGCGCTGGATGCTGCCCGGCGTCGGCATGCTCGCCGTCCGCTCCCGCTTCACCGACATCGTCACCTACGGCGTCCTGGGCCTCGCCATCGTGCTGCTGGCGCTGATGGCGCAGCCCGACCCGCTGCTCCAGATCCCCTTCCTCAAGGACCTCCTGCACTTCACGCTCGACAAGTAGCGCGGACGGTACGACAGGTGGCCCGCCTCCCCGAAGGACGCGGGCCACCCGCCGTGTCCGAGGGGTACGGCGGCCGGAAGTCCCGCAACGTCCGCGGTACCGCGCGCGGTTGCCCTCCGGACACGGCCGTGCGCGCTACCCTGCGGCGATGCGACCGAGGACTCCCCGCCCGCTCGTCGTGGACACGTTGATCGCGGTGGCCATGGCCGTGGTGGCCGTCCTGGTCGCGCAGGAGTCACGGGCGCAGGGATGGCCGGAACTCGACGCGCGCGCCTACGCCCTCGTGGCCCTCGCCCACCTCCCGGTCGCCCTGCGCGGGCGCCACCCCCTCGCCGTCTTCGCGGTCGTCGAGACCGCCGCGGCCGGCTACATCAGCCTCGGCCACTGGCCCGTGGTGTGCACCTTCGGCGCCATGCTCGCCCTGTACACCGTGGCCTCCGTGCGCCCGCCGCGCACCGCTCTCGCCTGCGCCGCCTGCACCTGCGCGGTGTGGGTGTACGCCGGCGTGATCAGCCACAGCCCCTCCATGGCGTCCGTGGTCGGCCAGGCCCTGCTCTACAGCTCGGTGCTCGTCTGGTTCGGGTACCTGGCCCGCCGCAGCGCCGAACTCACCCGGCGGCTGCGGGCCGAACACGCCGAGCGGGCCCGGCGCGCGGTCGCCGAGGAACGCGGCCGGATCGCCCGTGAACTGCACGACGTCGTCGCCCACCACATGTCGGTCATCTCCGTGCAGGCCGGCCTCGCCCGGTTCGTCTTCGACTCCGACCCCGCCAAGGCGCGCGGCGCGCTCGGCACCATAGCGGACACCAGCCGCGAGGCCCTGGAGGAACTGCGCCGCATGCTCCAGGTGCTGCGCGAGGAGGACCCCGAGGCCCCGCGGCGGGCCCCCATGCCCACCCTGGCCCGGCTCGGCGAACTCGTGGACCGGGTCCGGGCCGGCGGCCTGCCCGTGGACCTCGACGTCGAGGGCACCGCCCGCCCGCTGCCGCCCGGTGTCGAACTGTGCGCCTACCGCGTCGTCCAGGAAGCCCTCACCAACGCCCTCAAACACGCCGGTCCCGCGCACGCGCGCGTCGAACTCCGGTACGGGGCCCACGACCTGACCGTCCGCGTCACCGACGACGGCGAGGGGGCAGATCCGGACAGAATGCCCACAGGGGGCGGTCATGGCTTGATTGGCATGCGGGAGCGGGCCACGCTCTACGGCGGGACGATCAGCGTCGGCCCACGCACCGGGGGCGGCTACGAGGTCCGGCTGACCCTGCCGACCTCGGCCGCCGAACGCGACCGCGGGGGTGCGCGAGAAGCGGAGCGGTAAGGGACGGCGCACGGCCGGGGGGACGACCGTACGGAATGATCAGAGTGCTCGTCGTGGACGACCAGTTCCTCATCCGCGCCGGACTCGTCGGCCTGCTCGACGCGGCGCCCGGCTTCGAGGTGGTGGGTGAGGCGGGGGACGGTGAGCAGGCCGTGCGGCTCGCCGCCGAGACCCGGCCCGACGTCGTCCTCATGGACATCCGGATGCCCGGCGTCAACGGCATCGAGGCCACCGAACGGATCCTCGCCGAGGCCGCCGACCGGCCGCCCCGGGTCCTGGTGCTGACCACCTTCGACCTGGACGAGTACGTGTACGGCGCGCTGCGCGCCGGCGCCTCCGGTTTCCTCCTGAAGGACTCCGGCCCCGAGCGGCTGCTGGCGGCGGTCACGGCGGTCGACGGCGGCGACGCCCTGTTCGCCCCCAGCGTCACCCGGCGCCTGGTGGAGTCCTTCGCCCGCCGGCAGGAGCCCGTCCACACCGCGCCGCCGCCCGACCTGGGCGTGCTCACCTCCCGCGAGGTGGAGGTCCTCAGACTCACCGCCCGCGGCCTGTCCAACCTGGAGATCGCCGACCGCCTCTACATCAGCGAGGCCACCGTCAAGACCCACCTCAACCGCACCATGACCAAACTCGACCTCGGCAGCCGGGCGCAGGCGGTGGTGCTGGCGTACGAGACGGGACTGGTGACCCCTGGCGGTTGACCGCCGCCCTGGCATCCTTTTGGTCGGCGCGTACCGCGCGACCTGCACGGAAGACGGGGGAAGAGGGGAAGAGGGGGTAGGCGATGCCTCGGTGGAGAGCCCTGCCGGAGGATCTGGACCCGCAGATGAGGGAGCTCACCGTCCGGTTGCGGCAACTGGCCGACCGCGGCGGCCTGAACACCGCGGCGCTGGCCGACCGCACGGGCTACGGCAGGACGTCCTGGGAGCGCTATCTGGGCGGCCGGCTCCTCGCCCCCAAGGGCGCGGTCATCGCCCTCGCCGAGGCCACGGGCACCGACCCCGGCCCCCTGACCGCCCTGTGGGAACTGGCCGAACGGTCCTGGACCCGAGCGGGGTCGAACGACGACCACACGCTCCAGGCCATCAACATCACCGAATCCCAAGCGGCCTTGGGCGCCCTCGCCCGCCCGACGGAGGAGTCCGGCCGTGTGCCGGGGACAAGGCCGGCGGGACGGACCGGCGGTACCGCTGGGGGTACGTCCGCGGGGCTGTCTGGTGGAGCGGCCGGGAGCAGGTCCGCGGGGTCGGCTGGTGGGGCCGCCGGGGGGACGTCCGCAGGTGTGGCCGGGGGTACGTCCGTGAGGTCGGACGGCCGGAAGGGTGCCGGTGCGGGCGAGGGCGGTGGCCTCGCGGCTGCGCTGGGGATCGCCGGTCCCGCCGGTGTCTCGCCGAAGATCCCGGCCCAGCCGACGGACTCGAAGCGCGCCGACGTCCGCGCCGGCGTGCCGGACGGTGCCGGGGCCGGCGACGACTCGGACAGCGGCGACGGCAGCGGCGACGGCTCGGGCGCCGCGGGGAGCGGTGGCCGGGGTGCGGCGCCGGGCGCCGGCTCGGGCACGGGTTCCGGCGGTGGTCCGGGCGCGGGTGTCGGTGACGGTACCGGCACTGCGTCCCCCGCCGACTCCCGTAGCACCGCCGGCGATGACGAGCAGCCCGTCAGGAACTCCTGGGGCCTGGCCGGTTACCGGGGCCCGTCGAAGGCGAGCGTCCGCCCCGGCACCCGGCCCGGCCCGGCGCGGACTCCGTCCTCCCCCCTGAGCCAGGACACGCCCGCCCGGACCCCGGGCCTCCCGGCCGGAGCACCGGGCGCGTCCGCTCAGCTCCAGGACGCCCCCGGCGGTGGCCCGAGCACTTCTGCCTGGCCCCCGGGGCTCACCGTGGGAACCCCGGCCGCCTCCCCGCGCACCCCGGGCCGCGCGGCGGGAACCCCGGGCGCGGCGGCTCAGTTCCCGGACGCCCCCGGCGGAGGCCCGAGTACCTCTGCCTGGCCCCCGGGGCTCACCGTGGGAACCCCGGCCGCCTCCCCGCGCACCCCGGACCGCGCCGCGGGAACCCCGGCCAACCCTGCCCGCACGTCAAGCGTCCCCGGCGGAGCCGCCGCCACCCCTGCCGGCACCCCAGGCGCACCCGGCGGAGCCGTCGGCGGGCAATCCGTGGTTCCCCTCGGGCGGTGGTCCGTGCACCGGCAGCAGGTGGTGATGTTCTTCGCGGGGCTGGTCGGTGTCGGGCTGCTCATCGCCGGGGCCTTCTTCCTCACCCACCGGGGTGGGGACGGGGGCCCGGACGCGGGTGCCCGCACGTCACCCTCCCCGTCCGCCCCGGCACGGACGAGCCCGCCCCCCGGCGTGAAGTGCGCCGGCGCCGCCTGCACCGGCAAGGACGCGGAGGCCATGGGGTGCAGCGGTGACCTGGTGAGCACCGCGAAGACAGCCACCGTCGGCACCACCACCCTGGAGGTCCGCTACAGCAAGGAGTGCGGCGCGGCCTGGGGCCGGATCACCAGCGGCGCGCCGGGCGACACCGTACGGGTGACCGCGGGCAAGGTCCGGCAGACGGGTGACATCACCGCCGCGGGGGACACCATCGGCTACACCCCGATGGTCGCCGTACACGACCCGGCGCAGGCCACGGCCTGCGCCACCCTCGCCTCGGGCGAGACCGGCTGCACGGACTAGCCGCGGCACCCGCGCACAGCCGGGCGGAAGAAACGGAGGGAGAATTTCCGGAAGACGGCGCATACAGGGCCGGATCCTGGGCACGCGAACGGTATCCCCCACGGGAGTCCGGTACGCCGGTTCCCCCACCGGCGGCCGTCTCCGTCCCCCCTCTCCCGGACGGGCGGCCGCCTCTTCGGTACCCCCTCCGGCACCCCTCCCGGCAGGCGTTACATCCCCCTGATCCCCTTGTGGGGTGAGCCACACGGCCCCGGACGTCTCACCTGCCGGATGCGCGATAGCCTGACCGCTGGATCTCTCTTGACGCCAAGAGATCGATCATCCGCCCGGGGCAGGGACGCCCCACCGCCAGCTGTCATACGGAGAACGCCATGACCCGCACTCCCGTGAACGTCACCGTCACCGGCGCGGCCGGCCAGATCGGTTACGCCCTGCTCTTCCGCATCGCCTCGGGCCAGCTGCTCGGCGCGGACGTGCCGGTCCGCTTGCGCCTCCTGGAGATCACCCCGGCCCTGAAGGCCGCCGAGGGCACGGCCATGGAGCTGGACGACTGCGCCTTCCCGCTGCTCCAGGGCATCGACATCACCGACGACCCGAACGTCGCGTTCGACGGCACCAACGTGGCCCTGCTGGTGGGCGCCCGTCCGCGCACCAAGGGCATGGAGCGCGGTGACCTGCTGGAGGCCAACGGCGGCATCTTCAAGCCGCAGGGCAAGGCCATCAACGACCACGCGGCGGACGACATCAGGGTCCTCGTCGTCGGCAACCCGGCCAACACCAACGCGCTCATCGCGCAGGCCGCCGCCCCGGACGTCCCGGCCGAGCGCTTCACCGCGATGACCCGCCTGGACCACAACCGTGCGCTGACCCAGCTGGCGAAGAAGACGGGCAGCAGCGTCTCCGACATCAAGCGGCTCACCATCTGGGGCAACCACTCCGCCACCCAGTACCCGGACATCTTCCACGCCACGGTCGCCGGCAAGAACGCCGCCGAGGTCGTGAACGACGAGAAGTGGCTGGCCGAGGACTTCATCCCGACCGTGGCCAAGCGCGGTGCGGCGATCATCGAGGCCCGTGGCGCGTCCTCCGCCGCCTCCGCCGCCAACGCCGCGATCGACCACGTCCACACCTGGGTCAACGGCACCGCCGAGGGTGACTGGACCTCCATGGGCATCCCGTCGGACGGCTCCTACGGCGTCCCGGAGGGCCTGATCTCCTCCTTCCCGGTCACCTGCAAGGACGGCACGTACGAGATCGTCCAGGGCCTGGACGTCAACGAGTTCTCCCGCGCCCGCATCGACGCCTCCGTCAAGGAGCTGGCGGAGGAGCGCGAGGCGGTCCGCGGCCTCGGCCTCATCTGATCCGACGTGGTGTCACCCGGCGCCGGTGCGCTATAGTTGATCACGCACCGGCCGCCGGAAACCCGGCACCAGGTGATGCGTTGGTGGTCCAAGGAAAGACGCCCCGCTTCCTGCGGGGAGATGCAGGTGCAAGGCCTGCCCGGCGCTCCATGGACGAGGTCCCCTTCCGCGGCGGCGGAAGGGGACCTCGTTCGTTGTGGGCCGGTCCACGCCCCCGCACGGCCGCGCACGGGAACTGATGCCCCGTGAGTCAGGTCTGCTCCAGTTCGCGCTGGAGCTCGGAGATGTCCACGGACTGCGCCGGGGCCGGGGTGGCGGACGGGACCGGCTTGTCGTACCGAGTGAAGGTCAGGTCCTGGTCGGTGCCGGCTCCCTGCCGCGTGGCCCGGACCAGGCGGTGCGGGCCGGCCGAGGTGACGTAGAGGGTGATCTTCTTCCCGTCGTGCCCGGTGCCGGTCAGCGGGATCACCTTCGTGCCGTCGACCTTGGTCTCCTTGCCCTTGGTCAGCGCGGTGCGGGGGGAGGACTCGGCGGCGGCCACCCTCTGGAAGGCGCTCAGGTCGCAGGTGCCGGACATGCCCCGGAGCACGCCGGCCTTCGTGGAGCCGTGCAGATAGCGGTTCTTCAGGCGCGCGGCCACGGCATCGCCCCGGCGGTCCGGCAGCTGCGCCTTCCAGAACGCGGCGTCCGGCTTCATCCACACCTGGTCGCCCCGCTTGACCAGGGCGACGGTGCCGCCGTCGTCGCCCATGACCAGCTTGCCCACGCAGTTGCCGCCGCGGTCGAGCGTCAGCTCCAGCGAGGCCGGGGCGGTCCGGTCGCCGCCCGCGCGGTGATCCGTGAACCCGAGGTGCACCGAACGCGCCTTGAGCAGATGCGCGCGCGCCTCGCGCGCGAGGGCGGTGGCGCTCGGACCGTTGTCGGCGGGGGCCTTCGGGGCGCCGGAAGCGGAGCGTGCCGGGGCCGGGAGAGCGGGTGCCGCGGCGGCCGGAGCCGGGGCCGCGGCGGGCGCGGCGGGGGCCGTGCCGGGCAGGGCGAACGGGGTCAGCAGGGCCGCGGTGATGCTTGCCCCCGCACAGAGTCGCGATCCACGAGCCATCGCGCCACCTCCCGACGCCCCTCCTCACCCTACTTTTGCCCCTTTTCGACCGCATTTTCAGTGACGCGGCGCACTTTCGGCCACCGATTGCGCATGCGATGCGAGGCCCTGGGCAGGCGGCGACGGTCCCCAGCCGAGGCAGCTCTGTCACGCAGGGGCACGGATCCAGAACGGAAGGCGACACCGATCATGGCGGACAGAACGGAACGACACGCCCGGGCGACCATCCACGCGGGCGGCGAGTGGCTGGCGGCGATCTCCGGCGCGACCCGGAAGATCCTCGACCCCGCGGACGCCCGGCCGTTCGCCGTGGTCGCCGAGGGCGACGAGAAGGACGCCGAGCGCGCGGTGGCCGCCGCCCGGCACGCGTTCGACCGGGGCCCCTGGCCGCACACCCCGGTCGCCGAGCGGGCCGCCCTGCTGCGCCGCGTCGCCGACCTGCTGGTGCGCGACCGCGAGGAGCTCGGCCTGCTGGAGAGCCGGGACGCGGGCAAGACCGTCGAGGAGGGCCGCGTCGACATCACGTGCGTCGCCGACGCCTTCCGCTACTTCGCCGACCTGGTCGCCGCCGAGGCCCCGGGCCGGGTCGTCGACGCGGGCTCGCCCGACATCCACAGCGTGGTCGTCCACGAACCGGTCGGCGTCTGCGCGCTGATCACCCCCTGGAACTACCCGCTCCTCCAGGCCAGCTGGAAGATCGCCCCGGCGCTCGCCGCCGGCAACACCTTCGTGATCAAGCCCAGCGAGATCACCCCGATGACCACCATCGCCCTGATCGAGCTGCTGGCCGAGGCCGGCCTGCCCGCGGGCGTGGCCAACCTCGTCACCGGCCCCGGTCACACGGTCGGCGCCCGGCTCGCCGAGCACCCCGACGTCGACCTGGTCTCCTTCACCGGCGGTCTGACCAGCGGCACCAAGGTCGCCCAGGCCGCCGCGCCCACCGTCAAGAAGGTGGCCCTCGAACTCGGCGGCAAGAACCCCAACGTGGTCTTCGCCGACGCCTGCGCCACCGAGGAGGGCTTCGACACCGCCGTCGACCAGGCCCTCAACGCGGCCTTCATCCACAGCGGCCAGGTCTGCTCGGCCGGCGCCCGCCTCATCGTCGAGGAGTCGGTGCGCGAACGCTTCGTCGCCGAACTCGCCCGCCGGGCCCAGCGGATCAGGCTCGGCCGCGGCACGGCCGACGGCGTCGAGTGCGGCCCGCTCGTCTCCGAGCAGCAGCGCGCCAAGGTCGAGGCGTACGTCGCCTCCGCGCTCGAAGAGGGTGCCGTACTGCGCTGTGGCGGCAAGCGGCCGGAGCCGTCACCGCAGCGACCCGAGGAGGGCTGGTTCTACGAGCCGACCGTCCTCGACGCCTGCCACCGCGAGATGCGGGTCGTCCGCGAGGAGGTCTTCGGCCCGGTCCTCACCGTCGAGACCTTCCGCACCGAGGAAGAGGCCGTCTTCCTCGCCAACGACACCGAGTACGGCCTCGCGGGCGCCGTCTGGACCTCCGACGCCGGCCGCGCCCGCAGGGTCGCCGCCCGGCTGCGCCACGGCACCGTCTGGATCAACGACTTCCACCCCTACCTGCCGCAGGCGGAGTGGGGCGGCTTCGGCAGGAGCGGCACCGGCCGCGAGCTGGGGCCCGCCGGCCTCGCCGAGTACCGCGAGACCAAGCACGTCTACCAGAACCTCGCGCCGAAGCCGGTGCGCTGGTTCGCCGGCTGAGCCCCGCCCCGTAAGCCGTCCGTCCCCACCTGGAGCAGCACCCCCATGTCCCACACCACCCACGTCTACGACTACGTCGTCATCGGCGGCGGCACGGCGGGCTCCGTCATCGCCTCCCGCCTCACCGAGAACCCCGACGTCACCGTCGCCGTCATCGAGGGCGGCCCGAGCGACGTCGGCCGCGACGACGTCCTCACCCTGCGCCGCTGGATGGGCCTGCTCGGCGGCGAACTCGACTACGACTACCCGACGGTGGAGCAGCCCCGCGGCAACTCCCACATCCGGCACAGCCGCGCCCGCGTCCTCGGCGGCTGCTCCTCGCACAACACCCTCATCTCGTTCAAGCCCCTGCCCTCCGACTGGGACGAGTGGGAGGAGGCCGGCGCCAAGGGCTGGGGCGCCGTCCCCATGGAGGCCTACTTCGCCCGCCTCGAGAACAACATCGTCTCCGTCGACGAGAAGGACCGGAACGCCATCGCCCGCGACTTCGTCGACGCGGCCCGGTCGGCGCTCGGGGTACCCCGGGTCGAGGGCTTCAACCGCGAGCCGTTCACCGAGGGCGTCGGCTTCTTCGACCTCGCCTACCACCCCGAGGACAACAAGCGCTCCTCGGCGTCGGTGGCGTACCTGCACCCGGTGATGGACGAGCGGCCCAACCTCCGCATCCTCCTGGAGACCTGGGCGTACAAGCTGGAACTGGACGGCACCCGCGCCGAGGGCGTCCACGTGCGCACCAAGGACGGCGAGGAACTGCTGATCCGCGCCCGCGAGGAGGTCGTCCTGTGCGCGGGCGCCGTCGACTCCCCGCGCCTGCTGCTCCACTCGGGCATCGGCCCCGCCGATGACCTCCGGGCGCTCGGCATCCCCGTCGTCCACGACCTGCCGGGCGTCGGCGAGAACCTGCTCGACCACCCCGAGTCGGTCATCGTCTGGGAGACGCACGGCCCGATCCCGGAGAACTCCGCGATGGACTCCGACGCGGGCCTGTTCGTCCGCCGCGACCCCGCACACGCGGGCCCGGACCTGATGTTCCACTTCTACCAGATCCCGTTCACGGACAACCCGGAGCGCCTGGGCTACGAACGCCCGCGGTACGGCGTCTCGATGACCCCCAACATCCCCAAGCCGAAGAGCCGTGGCCGCCTCTACCTGACCAGCGCCGACCCTGCCGTCAAGCCGGCGCTCGACTTCCGCTACTTCACCGACGAGGACGACTACGACGCGCGGACCCTCGTCGACGGCATCCGCATCGCCCGGGAGATCGCCAAGGCCGAGCCGCTGGCCGGCTGGCTCAAGCGCGAGGTCTGCCCCGGCCCCGAGATCCTCGGCGACGCCGAGCTGAGCGAGTACGCACGCAAGGTCGCGCACACCGTCTACCACCCGGCCGGCACCTGCAAGATGGGCGCCGCCGACGACGAACTCGCCGTGGTCGACCCGGAGTTGAAGATCCGGGGCCTCGACGGCATTCGCATCGCCGACGCGTCCGTCTTCCCGACCATGACCGCCGTGAACCCGATGATCGGGGTGCTCATGGTCGGGGAGAAGGCCGTCGACCTGATCGGAGGTGACCGATGAGTCTCACCGTCCCCACCCGCAAGCCGCCCACCACGACCGAGCCCGTCTTCTCGGTGTCCGGACTGTGGAAGGTGTTCGGCCCCAAGCCCGAGCGCGTCCCCGAGGACCCGGAACTCGGCACGCTGACCCCCGCCGAACTGCGCTCCCGCACCGGCTGCACGGCCGCCGTCCGGGACGTCTCCTTCGACGTCCGCAAGGGCGAGGTCTTCGTCGTGATGGGCCTGTCCGGCTCCGGCAAGTCCACCCTCGTCCGCTGCCTGACCCGCCTGATCGAGCCGACGGCGGGCACGATCGCCATCGACGGCGAGGACGTCCGCGCGATGGACAAGGCCCGTCTGCGCGAGCTGCGCCGGCACCGGGCCGCGATGGTCTTCCAGCACTTCGGCCTCCTCCCGCACCGCACGGTCCTCGACAACGTCGCCTACGGCCTGGAGATCCAGGGCGTCGGCAAGTCCGAACGCCGCGAGCGCGCCGCCGCCTTCATCGCCAAGGTCGGCCTCGAAGGCATGGAGAAGCGCCGCCCCGGCCAGCTCTCCGGCGGCCAGCGCCAGCGGGTGGGCCTCGCCCGGGCACTGGCGGTGGACCCCGAGGTGCTGCTCTTCGACGAGCCGTTCAGCGCCCTCGACCCGCTCATCCGGCGCGACATGCAGGACGAGGTGGCCCGCCTGCACCGCGAGGAGGGCCGCACGATGGTCTTCATCACCCACGACCTCACCGAGGCCCTCAAGCTCGGCGACCGCATCGCCCTGATGCGCGACGGCCAGGTGGTCCAGCTGGGCACCCCCGAGGAGATCGTCGGCAGCCCGGCCGACGACTACGTCCGCGAGTTCGTCCGGGACGTGCCGCGCGAACAGGTGATGACGGCACGCAGGGCGATGCGCCCGGCCTCCGCCGCGGAAACGGCCGAGGGCCCCGCGGTACGCCCCGAGGCCACGGTGGCCGAGGCCATCGAGGCGGTGGCCCGCGCGGGCACCCCGGCCCGCGTCATGGACAAGGGCCGCTGCCTCGGCGTGATCGACCACGAGCGACTGCTCGGCGTGGTGGCGGGCGTGGACACGACGACGGCCGCGCCGGCGAGGGACGACGATGCCGCCGCAGCCGCGGGCGGCCGTGCCGCCGGGGCGGCGCCCGCCCCGAAGAAGGCGGCACCCGGCCGGCGCCGGCAAGCGACCGCGCCCGGCCCCCGCACCAGCCCGGAGGCCGTCTGATGGCAACGCTCAGTATCCCGGCCTCCGGCACGGGCAAACCCCGCGTCCTCAGAAGCCGGGCCGCGGGCAAACTCCTCCTGCTCGCCCTCCTCACCGCGGTCCTCCTGCCGCTCCTCGACCGCTGGGGCAACGGCTCCTGGCCGCACGCGCTGACGATCCGCCTCGACACACCCCTCACCACCGCCAGCGACTGGGTCATGGACAACCGGGACAGCCACCCGCTGTTCCTGTACTTCTTCGGCTACGTCAGCAACGCCGTCATCTGGGCCGTCCGAGCCGTCTACCTCACCCTCCTCGCCGCCGGCTGGGCAGGCGTCACGGCCTTCGCCGCCCTGCTCGCCTGGCGCGTGGCCGGTGTCCGGCTGGCCGCCGGCACGGCCGTCGCCTTCCTCGCCTGCGGCGCCCTCGGCATGTGGGTCCCGACCATGCAGACCCTCGCGCTGATGGTCGTGGCGGTCCTCGCCTCCGTCGTCGTGGGCGCGCTCCTCGGCCTGGCCGCCGGCCTCTCCGACCGCCTTGACCGCGCCCTGCGCCCGGTCCTGGACACCATGCAGGTGCTCCCGGCCTTCGCCTACCTCCTCCCCGTCGTCCTGGTCTTCGGCATCGGCGTCCCCGCGGCCGTCCTCGCCACCGTCGTCTACGCCGCCCCGCCGATGGCCCGCCTCACCGCGCTCGGCCTGCGCGGCGCCGACCCCGAAGTCCTGGAGGCCGTGGAGTCGCTCGGCGCGACCCGTCGCCAGCGGCTGCTGACCGCCCGCGTCCCGCTGGCCCGCAAGGAACTCCTCCTCGGCCTCAACCAGACGATCATGATGGCCCTGTCCATGGCCGTGATCGCCGCCGTCATCGGCGCGGGCGGCCTCGGCGACCGCGTCTACCAGGCCCTCGCCTCCGTCGACGTCGGCGCGGCCCTCGCGGCCGGCATCCCCATCGTGCTGCTCGCGGTGGTCCTGGACCGCGTGACCGCCGCCGCCGGGGACGGCACCACCCGCCCCCGCACGATCGGCTGGCCGTACGCCCTCGCCGTCACCGCGGCCGTCGCCCTCGCCACCCGCCTCCTCGGCGTGCCGGACTGGCCCGGCGGCTGGACCCTGGGCATCGCCGAACCGGTCAACCGGGCCGTCGACTGGATGACCGCCCACCTGTACTCCGGCGTCCCGGTCGTCGGCGGCACCGCCGACTGGGCGGGCCACTTCACCACCTGGGTCCTGGACCCCGTACGCGACGGCCTCCAGTGGCTGCCCTGGTGGTCGGTGCTGCTCGTCGTCGCCGCCCTGGCCTGGCTGATCGGCACCTGGCGCACCGCGCTGACCGCCGTCCTCGCCATGGCCGCGATCGGTGTCCTCGGCGTGTGGGAGCCGTCGCTCGACACCCTCTCCCAGGTGCTGGCCGCCGTCGCCGTCACCCTCGTCCTGGGCTTCGCGACCGGCATCGCCGCCGCCCGCAGCGACCGCGTCGAACGCGCCCTGCGCCCGGTCCTGGACGTCTTCCAGACCATGCCGCAGTTCGTGTACCTGATCCCGGTCGTCGCGCTGTTCGGCGTGGGCCGCGCGCCCGCCGTCGCCGCGGCCGTCGTCTACGCGCTGCCGGCCGTCGTCCGGATCACCGCGCAGGGCCTGCGCCAGGTCGACCAGGCCGCGCTGGAGTCCGCGCGCTCGCTGGGCGCGACCGGCCGCCAGCAGCTGTGGCAGGTCCAGCTCCCGCTGGCCCGGCGCGCGCTGCTGCTCGCCGTCAACCAGGGCGTGGTGCTGGTCCTCGCCGTCGTCATCATCGGCGGCCTGGTCGGCGGCGGCGCCCTCGGCTACGACGTCGCGTTCGGCCTCGCCCAGGGCGACCTGGCGACCGGTCTGGTCGCCGGTGCCGCCATCGTCTGCCTGGGCCTGATGCTGGACCGGGTGACCCAGCCGACCGAGCGGCGCGCGAAGAAGGGAGCCTGACATGCGACGTCGTACGACCGCCCTGGTGGGCTCGCTGGTGCTGCTGACCGCGACCGGCTGCGGCGCCGCCGACATGACCAAGCAGGCCTCGCCCTTCGCGAACGCAGGGGGCGCGAAGTCGGTCACCCTGTCCGTGCAGTCCTGGGTGGGCGCGCAGTCCAACGTGGCCGTCGCCCAGTACATCCTCCAGCACAAGCTCGGCTACCGCGTGGACACCGTCCAGGTCGACGAGGTGCCCGCCTGGGACGCGCTCAGCCAGGGCCGCGTCGACGCCCTCCTGGAGGACTGGGGCCACCCGGACCAGGAGAAGCGGTACGTCCAGGACAAGAAGACGATCGCGCACGGCGGCGACCTCGGGGTGACCGGGCACATCGGCTGGTTCGTGCCGACGTACCTCGCCAAGGAGCACCCGGACATCACCGACTGGCGCAACCTGAACAAGTACGCCTCGCTCTTCCGCACCGCGGAGAGCGGCGGCAAGGGCCAGCTGATGGACGGCTCCCCGTCCTACGTCACCAACGACAAGGCGCTGGTGAAGAACCTGAAGCTGGACTACCAGGTGGTCTTCGCCGGTTCCGAGGCGGCCCAGATCACCCAGATGAAGCAGTTCGCCAAGGAGAAGAAGCCCTTCCTGACCTACTGGTACTCGCCCCAGTGGCTGTTCGAGAAGGTGCCGATGACGGAGGTGAGGCTGCCGCCGTACAAGGAGGGCTGCGACGCGGACGCGGCCAAGGTGGCCTGCTCCTACCCGCACACCCCGCTCCAGAAGTACCTCAACGCCGACTTCGCGCGGTCCGGCGGGAAGGCCGCGGCCTTCCTGAAGAAGTTCCGGTGGACGACGCGGGACCAGAACGAGGTCTCCCTGATGATCGCCGACCAGAAGCTGGACCCGCAGGAGGCGGCGAAGAAGTGGGTGGACAGCCACCCCGCCGTGTGGAAGAAGTGGCTGTCCTGACCGGCGTCAGGCCATGAGGCCGCCGGCGGTCTCCCGCAGCGCGGCATCGGCCCGCCGCCGGAGGCCCGGCCCGAAGGTGATCCGGGTGGCCCCGAGTCCGCCGAGCACGGCGGGCCCGGGGCCGTCCCCGTCCAGCCCGGCCAGAACGTTCAGCGGGCCCTTGATCCCGGCCCGCAGCAGGGGCAGGACCGCCACGGGGGCGAGGATCGGGTACACGCAGTCCGCGCCCGCCGCGACGTACGAGGCGGCCCGTTCGACGGCCTGTCCGGGATCGCCGTCGCCGTGGACGAAGGTGTCCACGCGGGCGTTCACGAACAGCCGGCCGGCCGCCGCTTCCCGGACCTCGGCGAGGAACCCGGCGTGCTCGTGCGGGTCCTTGAGGACGCCCTGCTCGGAGTCCTCCAGGTTGCAGCCGACGGCCCCCGCCTCCAGCAGCCGCTCGACCAGTTCCGCCGCGCCGAGCCCGTACCCTCCCTCGACGTCCGCCGACACCGGCACGTCCACGGCCCGCGTGATCCGCGCGACCGCCGCGAACATCTCGTCGGCCGGAGTGGTCCCGTCCGCGTACCCGAGGGACGCGGCGATCCCGGCGCTCGGTGTGGCCAGCGCCGGGAACCCGGCGGCCTCCAGCACCCGCGCGCTCGCCGCGTCCCACGGTCCGGGCAGCACCAGCGGGTCCCCCGGGGCGCGCCCCCGGTGGAGCGCGCGGAACCGCTCGGCCCCGTCCCGCGCCGGGCTACGGCTCACCCGTGCTGACCGGGCTGGTAGTGGCCCGGGGTCATCCGGAAGGCGACACCGAACCGGTTCCAGGCGTTGATCACCGTGATCGCGGCGACCAGCTGGGCCAGCTCGGCCTCCTCGAAGTGCTTGGCGGCCCGCTCGTACACCTCGTCCGGCACGAAGCCATCGGTCAGGACGGTGACCGCCTCGGTCAGCTCGATCGCGGCCAGTTCCTTCTCGGTGTAGAAGTGCCGGGACTCCTGCCAGGCGCTGAGCTGCACGATCCGCTCGACGCTCTCACCGGCGGCGAGGGCGTCCTTGGTGTGCATGTCGAGGCAGAACGCGCAGTGGTTGAGCTGCGAGGCGCGGATCTTCACCAGCTCGCACAGCTTGGGGTCCAGGCCCCGCCTGGCGGCGCTGTCCAGGCGGACCATGGCCTTGTAGACGTCGGGGGCGTGCTCGGTCCAGGGCAGGCGCGGGGCTTCTTCGGGGGCGTACGCGGCGGATTCCTGTGCAGTGGTCATGCCTCGACTCTAGGAGTGAGGCTGCCCAGGAGTATGGTCCATTTCCATGGCGGAATCGTGGGCCACTCTGGGCGTCGACCTGCACCTCGAACCGAGCGGCTCGGGCGGCCTGCGCCGGGGCCTGACCGACGCCCTGCGCGACGCGGTCCGCTCCGGCCGGCTCGCCCCCGGCACCCGGCTGCCGTCCTCCCGCTCCCTCGCCGTCGACCTCGGCATCGCCCGCAACACCGTCGCCGAGGCCTACGCCGACCTGGTCGCCGAGGGCTGGCTCACCGCCCGCCAGGGCTCCGGCACCCGCGTGGCACCGGGCACGCCCGGCACCGGCGCACCCGCCGGCACCCGTACCCGCCCCGCCCGCGGAACACCCCGCGCCACCACCCCGGCGACCTCGCACCGCGCCCCCGCCCGCCCGCTCCACGACCTCGTCCCCGGCACCCCCGACCTCGCCGCCTTCCCGCGCACCGAGTGGCTGAAGGCCGCCCGCCGGGCCCTGGCCACGGCCCCCTTCCACGCCCTCGGCTACGGCGATCCGCGCGGCCGGCCCGAACTGCGCACCGCCCTCGCCGGCTACCTCGCGCGGGCCCGCGGCGTGCGCACCGACCCCGACGCGATCCTGATCACCGCGGGCTTCTCGCACGCCCTGACCATCCTCGGCAAGGTGCTGCGGGCGCGCGGGGTGCGGACGGTGGCCGTGGAGTCGTACGGCCTGGACGTCCACTGGGCGCTGCTGCGCAGGGCGGGCCTGGCCACGCCGGCGCTGCCGTACGACGCACTGGGCACCGATCCCGCCGAGCCGGGGACCGCCGGCGCGGTGCTGCTGACCCCGGCGCACCAGTTCCCCATGGGCACCGCCCTGCCCCCCGACCGGCGGGCCGCCGTGGTCGCCTGGGCCCGGCGCACCGGCGGACTGGTCCTGGAGGACGACTACGACGGCGAGTTCCGCTACGACCGCCAGCCCGTCGGCGCCTTGCAGGGCCTCGCCCCCGACCGGGTCGTCTACCTCGGCACGGCCAGCAAGTCGCTCGCGCCCGGACTGCGGCTGGGCTGGATGGTGCTCCCGCCGGCCCTCGCGGCGGAGGCGGCCTCGGCCAAGGGCGACGCCGACACCGTCGGCGTGCTGGATCAGCTCACCCTCGCGCAGTTCCTCACCTCCGGCGCGTACGACCGCCACGTCCGTTCCTCCCGCCTGCGCTACCGGCGCCGCCGCGACGCCCTCGCCACCGCCGTCACCGAGCGGGCACCGGAGGTGGAGGTCACGGGGATCGCGGCCGGCCTGCACGCGGTCCTGCGGCTCCCGCCCGGCACGGAGGAGTCGGTGGTCCAGGCGGCGGCATGGCAGGGCCTGGCCCTGCACGGCCTCTCCTACCACCGCCACCCCCAGGCCGTCACCGACCCGGTGGACGCCCTGGTCGTCGGCTACGGCACCCCGCCGGACAGCGCGTGGGCGGGGGCGCTGGAGGCGCTGTGCCGGGTGCTGCCGTAGGAACGCTGAGGCGACAGCGGGGCGCGGGGAACCGCGCGACCAGCCGCACACGACCCGCACGCGTGGGACGGGCCCGAGGCGGACCCAGGCCCTGTCGTTTGGATCAGGCCGGCTACGAGGAGCGGTGCCGTCGAGCCGAGCCGAGCGGAACCTGGTGCGTGCAGCTGCAAGGCGGAGGAGGGCGCCAACGCGATGGGGGTCCCCCGCGCGAGCGCAGCCGAGCGTGGGGGAGTTGGCAACCGACGACAGCGCGGCAGATGTGCGTGCCGGGCCCCGCGACGCCGGGATGGTCCAAACGACAGGACCTACTCCACCGGCGCCTCCCCGAACCGCGCCAGCGCCAACGCCCCCACCACGGCCACCGCGAACCCCAGCGCCGCGAGCCACCCCAGCCCCTCGCGCGTACGGTCCCCGAGCCAGACCACCCCCACCGCGGCCGGCCCGATCGTCTCGCCGAGCACCATCCCGGCCGTCGCGGTCGTCACCGATCCCCGCTGGAGGGCCGAGGTGAGCAGCAGGAACGCGGCGCCGCCACCGAGCAGCAGCGCGTAGGTGGCCGGGTTGCCCAGCAGATCCCCCACCCGCAGCGAGTCGATCAGCCGTACCGCGACCTCCACCACCCCGAACCCGAACCCGGCGCCGAGCCCCAGCAGCAGCGCCCGGGTCCGGCCGGACAGGCGCCCGCCGACCCCGCCGAGCAGCAGCACGCCCACCGCCGCGGCGACCATCGCGTACCGCAGCCAGTCCGGCCCGCTCCGGTCGCCCTCGGTGCCCGAGGCCAGCCCCAGCATGGCGAGCCCCGCGCACACCACCCCCACGGCGGCCCACTCCACCCCGCTCAGCCGGACCCGCAGCAGCCGCGCCGCCACCACCGCCGTCACCGCGAGGCTCGCCGCCAGCGCCGCGCCCACCGCGTAGATCGGCACCGAGCGCAGGGCCGCGATCTGGAGCAGGAAGCCCAGCCCGTCCAGCGCGAGACCGGCGAGATACCGCCACTGCCGCAGCGCCCGCAGCAGCAGCGCCGCGTCCCCGCCGCCACCCTCCTCGGCGCCCGCCGCCCGCGCGGCCACCGCCTGCAACACCGTGGCCGTACCGAAGCAGACCGCCGCACCGAGGGCGCACACCATTCCAAACAGCACGAACCGACTCTAGGGGAGCGGCAGATGAAGGACCCGCCGGGGGGAATACTCACACCGATCTCTAGGCTGGCCGCCGAACACGGCGACCGGATCCGGGCGACTGGATCCAGCCGATCACGCCATCCGAATCCGACGGGGGAGACACCACGATGGACCGCACACGCCGACCACTCCGCTCCGGCACGGTCGTCCTCGGCGGCGTGGGCCTGCTGGCCGCCGCGCTCACCGCCTGCTCGTCCGAGCCGGACAAGCGCTGCGTCGACCGGGACAGCTACAACCTCGCCAAGGGGTACAAGGTCGTCTCGGACAAGAACTGCAAGACCACCGGCGCGTCCGGGAAGACGACGGGCAAGAAGACGCCAGGCAGGAAGACGACCGTCAGGAAGAAGGTCGACGCCGCCTGGTACTACGAGGGCGACGAGAAGAACGGCTGGGTCGACGGCGGCTCCTTCACCAAGCCCGGCAAGGGCTCGGGCAGCGGCTCGTACGACGATGACGACGACCACCACAGCGGAGGCGGCGGAGTCCACCGCGGCGGCTTCGGCGGCGGCAAGGGCAGCTCCGGCGGCTGACCGGAACACGCGCATGGAACGCCGTACCACCACCCCCCGCCCCGGCTGGCAGCAGACCGTGGAGGCGCAGGGCCTGGTCTACCCGCTCACCCGCCACCCCGACGGCTCGCTGCGCCCCTACTGGGACGAGAGCGCCTACTACGTCTTCACCCTGGACGAGGTGGAGGCGCTGGAGGAGACCGTCGAGGAACTCCACCGCATGTGCCTGGCCGCCGCCGGGCACATCGTGTCCGAGAACCGTCTGGCGGACCTCGGCATCACGGACCCGCGGGTGGCCGCCGCGGTCACCGAGGCCTGGCACCGCCGTGCCGAACTGCCCTCCGTCTACGGCCGTTTCGACCTGCGCTACGACGGCACGGGACCGGCGAAGCTGCTGGAGTACAACGCCGACACCCCGACCTCGCTGGTGGAGGCCGCCTCCCCGCAGTGGTTCTGGATGGAGGACCGTTTCCCCGGCGCGGACCAGTGGAACTCCCTGCACGAACGCCTGGTCGAAGCCTGGCGCTCCCAGTCGGCGCTGCTGCCTCCGGGCAGCCCGCTGCACTTCGCGCACTCCTCGGCCGACGAACTCGGCGAGGACCTGATGACGGTCGCCTACCTGAAGGAGACCGCCGAGCAGGCCGGCCTCACCACCGACTGGCTGGCCATGGAGGAGATCGGCTGGGACGCCCTCTCCGGCCGTTTCGTCGACAACCGGCTCCGCTTCATCCGCGGCATCTTCAAGCTCTACCCCTGGGAGTGGCTCACCACCGACGCCTTCGGCGGACACGTCCTGGACACCCTGGACAACGGCGGCGGCACCGGCAGCACCCTGTGGATCGAACCGGCCTGGAAGATGCTCCTGAGCAACAAGGCCCTCCTGGCGATCCTGTGGGAGCTGTACCCCGGCCACCCGAACCTCCTGCCCGCCTACCTGGACGGCCCCCGGGAGCTGACCGGCACGGCCGGCTACGTGGCCAAGCCCCTCCTCGGCCGCGAGGGCGAGGGCGTCACGATCCACGAGCCGGGATCACCGGGCGCCCCGCGTGACGAGCCCTGCTGCTACCAGCAGTTGGCGCCCCTCCCCGCCTTCGACGGCAACCACGTGGTCCTCGGCGCCTGGGTGGTCCAGGACGAGCCCGCGGGCCTCGGCATCCGCGAGTCCACCGGCCTGATCACCGACGAGTACGCCCGCTTCCTGCCCCACGTGATCCTCTAGCCGGCCGTCACCGCGGCGCCCCCGAGCAGCGTCTCCACCGCCGCCCGCGCGTGCCCCGCCGGGGCCGGGTCGCCGGTGATGGCCGCGGTGACGATGGCTCCCTCGGCGAGCAGGAAGACCGGTTCGGCCACCGGTGCGCCGGTGGCGCGGACCCAGGTCGCCAGCTGGTCGTGGAAGGCGCGCTTGTGGGCGCGGACCTCCGCCAGCACCGGCTCCGACGACGAGCCGAGTTCGCCGTGGGCGTTGATCCAGGCGCAGCCGCGGAAGCCGGGTTCGGCGAACCACGCGGCGAGCCAGTCGAAGACCGCGAGCACCCGTGCGCGGGGGTCCCGGACGCTCTCCACGTGGGCGGCGAGGTTCGCGCGCCAGCGCCGGTCGCGGTGCCTGAGCATGGCGACGACCAGGTCCTCCTTGGTCGCGAAGAGCCGGTAGATGCGCTTCAGGGGCAGGCCGGAGGCCTCGCGGACCCGGTCCATGCCGACCGCCTGGATGCCGTGCGCGTAGAAGAGCGCCTCCGCCGCGTCCAGGAGCGCTTCGCGGTCCAAGCGGTTCTGTTCCTCGGTGGCGGCGGCGGGCATCGGGGCTCCTTGACGTTGAGAACGAGCGTTCTCTATCGTAGCTCCATCGATGGAGAACGCTCGTTCTCGACTTCGTCCCGACGTGGTCCCGACGCCGTTCCCCACCTCGCCCCGACCCGAGGAGGCCGCCGTGCCCGAAGACCGCCCGCCCTACCCGCCGTTCACCCTGGAGACCGCCCGCCGGAAGGTGCAGGCGGCCGAGGACGCCTGGAACACCCGCGACCCCCACCGGGTGGCCCTCGCCTACACCCCGGACTCCGTCTGGCGGAACCGGGACCGGTTCGTCACCGGCCGCGAGGAGATCGTCGCCTTCCTGACCGAGAAGTGGGAGCGCGAGCGGGACTACGCGCTGCGCAAGGGCCTGTGGAGCTTCCACGAGAACCGCATCGCCGTCCGCTTCCAGTACGAGTGCCGCGACGCCGACGGCCAGTGGTGGCGCTCCTACGGCAACGAGCTGTGGGAGTTCGACGAGCACGGCCTGATGCTCCGCCGCGAGGCCAGCATCAACGACGTGGCCATCGAGGAGTCCGACCGGCGCATCTTCGGGCCCCGGCCCGCCGGCGAGCACGGCGCCGACTTCCCCCTCCACTGACCGGGCCCCGTCCCTGATCACGCCCCGGTCAGCACCGCCCGGAGCTGCTCCACCCCCCAGTCCAGGTCGTCCTCGCCGATCACCAGCGGCGGCGCGATCCGGACGGTCGACCCGTGGGTGTCCTTGACCAGGACCCCACGGGCCAGCAGCCGCTCGGAGACCTCCCGCCCGGTGCCCACCGCCGGGGAGACGTCCACCCCGGCCCACAGCCCCCGACCCCGCACCGCCGTCACCCGGCCCGTGCCCAGCAGCCCGCCCAGCCGTCCGTGCAGCCGCTCGCCCAGCCGCGCCGCCCGCTCCTGGTACTCACCGGTCCGCAACATCGCGATCACCTCCAGCGCCACCGCGCAGGCCAGCGGATTCCCGCCGAACGTCGACCCGTGCTCGCCCGGCCGGTACACCCCGAGCACCGCCGCGCTCGACACCACGGCCGACACCGGCAGGATCCCGCCGCCCAGCGCCTTGCCCAGCACGTACACGTCCGGGACCACCCCCTCGTGCTCGCACGCGAAGGTCCGCCCGGTGCGCCCCAGGCCCGACTGGATCTCGTCGGCGACGAAGAGGACGTTCCGCTCGCGGGTCAGCTCCCGCACCCCGGCCAGATAACCGGCAGGCGGCACGATCACCCCCGACTCGCCCTGGATCGGCTCCAGCAGCACCGCCACCGTGTTCTCCGTCAGCGCCGACCGCATCGCGGTCAGGTCCCCGTACGGCACGATCTCGAAGCCCGGGGTGTACGGCCCGAAGTCCGCACGGGCCTCCGGGTCGGTGGAGAAGCTGATGAGAGTCGTCGTACGGCCGTGGAAGTTGCCGCCCGCCACGACGACCTTCGCCATCTCCCCGGGCACCCCCTTCACCCGGTACCCCCACTTCCGGGCCGTCTTCACCGCGCTCTCCACCGCCTCCGCGCCCGTGTTCATGGGCAGCACCATCTCCATCCCGCACAGCTCGGCGAGCTCCGTGCAGAACGCGGCGAACCGGTCGTGGTGGAAGGCGCGGGAGGTCAGCGTCACCCGGTCCAGCTGCCGCCGGGCCGCCTCGGCCAGCCGCCGGTTGCCGTGCCCGAAGTTCAGCGCCGAGTAACCGGCCAGCAGATCCAGGTAGCGCCGCCCCGCCACGTCGGTCAGCCACGCCCCCTCACCCGTGGCGATCACCACCGGCAGCGGGTCGTAGGTGGGCGCGCAGTGCGCGCCGGCGGCGGCGATGAGGTCTTGCGCAGCGGTCACGGCCTCTCCCGGAGACGACTCGGACTCGACGGTGACCTCCTTCTTATCCTCGCTCGCATGGTGGACGCGGGACCTGCCCCGCGCGGCGCGCCCGGTAGGCTGACGAGCGGGCCGTGACTGGCGCGCTGGGATGGGACGGACCATCAGGGAGCGGCCCGAGCGGGAAGAGTGCCGTGCGCCTGGGCCGAACGTGAACGCTGTACGCACACCGTCCGGAGGTCCCCCGATGCCCGAGAATTCCGCCTCCCTCTCCGCCGAGTCGACCGCCTTCCGTGCCGCCCTCGACGTGATCCGCGCCGTCGAGCCGCGCGTCGCCGACGCCATCGGCCAGGAGGTCACCGACCAGCGCGAGATGCTCAAGCTGATCGCCTCGGAGAACTACGCCTCCCCGGCGACCCTGCTCGCGATGGGCAACTGGTTCAGCGACAAGTACGCCGAGGGCACCGTCGGCCGCCGCTTCTACGCCGGCTGCCGCAACGTCGACACCGTCGAGTCCCTCGCCGCCGAGCACGCCCGCGAACTCTTCGGCGCCCGCCACGCCTACGTCCAGCCGCACTCCGGCATCGACGCCAACCTGGTCGCCTTCTGGGCCGTCCTCGCCGACCGCGTCGAGGCGCCCTTCCTGGAGAAGGCCGGCGTCCGCCAGGTCAACGACCTGACCGAGGCCGACTGGGCCGAGCTCCGCCAGGCCTTCGGCAACCAGCGCATGCTCGGCATGTCCCTGGACGCCGGCGGCCACCTCACCCACGGCTTCCGCCCGAACATCTCCGGCAAGATGTTCGACCAGCGCTCCTACGGCACCGACCCGGCCACCGGCCTCATCGACTACGAGGCCCTGCGCGCCCAGGCCCGCGAGTTCAAGCCGCTGATCATCGTCGCCGGCTACTCCGCGTACCCCCGGCTGGTGAACTTCCGGATCATGCGCGAGATCGCCGACGAGGTCGGCGCCACCCTCATGGTCGACATGGCGCACTTCGCCGGCCTGGTCGCGGGCAAGGTCCTCACCGGCGACTTCGACCCGGTCCCGCACGCCCAGATCGTCACCACGACCACCCACAAGTCGCTGCGCGGCCCGCGCGGCGGCATGGTCCTGTGCGACGACTCCCTCAAGGACCAGGTGGACCGCGGCTGCCCGATGGTCCTCGGCGGCCCGCTCCCGCACGTCATGGCCGCCAAGGCCGTAGCCCTGGCCGAGGCCCGGCAGCCCGCCTTCCAGGACTACGCCCAGCGCATCGTGGACAACTCCCGCGCCCTGGCCGAGGGCCTGATGCGCCGCGGCGCCACCCTCGTCACCGGCGGCACCGACAACCACCTCTGCCTGATCGACGTCGCCACCTCCTACGGCCTCACCGGCCGCCAGGCCGAGGCCGCGCTGCTCGATTCCGGCATCGTCACCAACCGCAACGCCATCCCGGCCGACCCGAACGGCGCCTGGTACACCTCCGGCATCCGCATCGGCACCCCGGCGCTCACCACCCGCGGCCTCGGCACGGCGGAGATGGACGAGGTGGCGGGCCTGATCGACCGCGTCCTCAGCACCACCGAGCCGGGCACCACCAAGTCCGGCGCCCCCTCCAAGGCGGCCCACGTCCTGGACGAGAAGGTCGCCCAGGAGATCTCCCGGCGGGCGACGGACCTGGTCGCGGGCTTCCCGCTGTACCCGCAGGTCGACCTCGGCTGAAACGCCCCTGAAAGAGGCGCGGGGAACTGCGCGAGCCACCACGGGCGGCCCGCAGTTCCCCACGCACCGAACCCGTCAAACTCTCTGCGACAATAAAAAGCATGGCTGACCGACCTCGCGTGCTCTCCGGCATCCAGCCCACGGCTGGCTCGTTCCACCTCGGCAACTACCTCGGCGCCGTCCGCCAGTGGGTGGCCCTCCAGGAGTCCCACGACGCGTTCTACATGGTCGTCGACCTGCACGCGATCACGGTCCCGCAGGACCCGAAGGAGCTGCGCGCCAACACCCGGCTCGCCGCCGCCCAGCTGCTGGCCGCCGGACTGGACCCGGACCGCTGCACGCTCTTCGTGCAGAGCCACGTCCCCGAGCACGCCCAGCTCGCCTGGATCATGAACTGCCTCACCGGCTTCGGCGAGGCCAGCCGCATGACCCAGTTCAAGGACAAGTCCGCCAAACAGGGCGCCGACCGCGCCTCCGTCGGCCTCTTCACGTACCCGATCCTCCAGGTCGCGGACATCCTGCTGTACCAGGCGGGCGAGGTGCCCGTGGGTGAGGACCAGCGCCAGCACATCGAGCTGACCCGGGACCTCGCCGAGCGCTTCAACGGCCGCTTCGGCGACACCTTCACGATCCCGAAGCCGTACATCCTCAAGGAGACGGCGAAGATCTACGACCTCCAGGACCCGACGGTCAAGATGAGCAAGTCGGCGTCCACGCCGAAGGGCCTCATCAACCTCCTCGACGAGCCGAAGACCACGGCCAAGAAGGTCAAGAGCGCCGTCACCGACACGGACACGGTGATCCGCTACGACGTCGAGACCAAGCCGGGCGTCTCCAACCTCCTCACCATCTACTCCACGCTCACCGGCAAGACCGTCGCGGAGCTGGAGCAGGAGTACGAGGGCAAGATGTACGGCGCGCTCAAGACGGACCTCGCCGACGTCATGGTCGAGTTCGTCACGCCGTTCCGCGAGCGCACCCAGCAGTACCTGGACGACTCCGAGACGCTGGACGCGGTCCTCGCCAAGGGCGCCGAGAAGGCGCGGGCCGTCGCCGCCGAGACCCTCGCGCAGGCGTACGACCGCGTGGGCTTCCTCCCGGCCAAGCACTGAGGCGTACGACCGCACGGGTCCGTACGGGCAGAGCGCTGCACATCACTTCCGCCGCGCCTGCCCGAAGGACATCCGTGGCCGTACAGTCGATAGCCGACGGCCGGGACGAGACGGCCGAGAAGACGACAGACGCGACGACAGGAGACGACGTGGGGACCGTAACGATCGGCGTGTCGATCGCGGTCCCGGAGCCTCACGGCAGCCTGCTCCAGGAGCGGCGCGCGGGCTTCGGCGACGCCGCGGCTCACGGCATCCCCACGCACGTCACGCTGCTGCCGCCGACCGAGGTGGACGAGGCCGACCTGTCGGCGATCGACGCACACCTCTCCGAGGTCGCCACCGCGGGCCGGCCGTTCCCGATGCGGCTGTCCGGCACCGGCACCTTCCGGCCCCTGTCGCCGGTGGTCTACGTGCGGGTCGTCGAGGGCGCCGACGCGTGCGCCTGGCTCCAGCAGTGCATCCGGGACGCCTCGGGGCCGGTGGCGCGCGAGTTGCAGTTCCCGTACCACCCGCACGTCACCGTCGCGCACGGCATCGACGACGCGGCCATGGACCGCGCCTTCGAGGAACTGGCCCAGTTCGAGGCCGAGTGGCCGTGCACCGGCTTCGCGCTGTACGAGCAGGGCCCCGACGGCGTCTGGCGCAAGCTGCGCGAGTACGCCTTCGGGGGGCCCGTGGTACCGCCCCAGCCGGGCCACGCGGAAGTGGAACGGGGCACGATCGCCAGCCGTTAGGCCATCAACCAGCGGTACACCGCGCGGGGCGCGTGCCGCAGGGCCGTCATCAGCAGCCGGAGCGCGCCCGGCACCCACACCGTCTCCGAGCGGCGGCGCAGGCCCAGTTCGATGGCCGTGGCGACCGCCTCCGGTGTGCTGGCGAGCGGTGTCCGCGTCCCGGCGGCCGGATGTCCCGTCCGCACGGACCCGGGACGTACGACCATGACGTGCACGCCGGTGCCGTGCAGGGCGTCGCCGAGGCCCTGGGCGAAGACGTCGAGACCGGCCTTGCTGGAGCCGTAGATGAAGTCGGCGCGGCGGGCGCGTTCGGCGGCGGCGGAGGACAGCACGACGAGGGAGCCGTGGCCCTGGCTCTGCAAGGCACGCCCGGCGACCAGGCCGGCCGAGACGGCCCCGGTGTAGTTGGTCTGGGCGACCCGCACCGCCCGCACCGGGTCGCGCTCGTCGTGTGCCTGGTCGCCGAGGATGCCGAAGGCGAGCAGCACCATGTCGACGGGCCCGTCGGTGAACACCTTGCCGAGGACGGCCTCGTGGGACTCGGGATCGAGCGCGTCGAAGGCGACGGTGTGCACGTCCGCGCCGAGCGCGCGCAGGCTCCCGGCGGCGTTCTCCAGCGCCAGGGAGGGGCGGCCCGCCAGCCACACCGTGCGGGTGCGGCGGGCGATCAGCCGGCGCGCGCTGGCCAGCGCGATCTCGGACGTGCCGCCGAGGACGAGCAGGGACTGGGGAAGAGCGGTGGCGTCCTTCATGACAGCCGACCGTATCGCCCGCATGTGACCGTTCTGCCGGAGAAACGCGGTGTTGACGTCCATGGGCAGCGGGCACAGTCGGATCATGGACTGGCTGAAGAGGCTCCCCGGCATCGGGCCGATCGTCACCCGGCTGATGCTCACGCACGCGTGGCGGTGCTACGAGCGGCTGGACCGGGTGAAGTGGACCCGGCTCGCCGCCGCCATGACGTTCGTCAGCTTCGTGGCGCTGTTCCCGCTGCTGACCGTGGCCGCCGCGATCACCGCCGCCACGCTCGGGCCGTCCCGCCAGAAGACCGTGGAGCACCAGATCGTCGACCAGTTCCCGGGCCTCGCCGACCAGTTGGACCTCACCTCCCTGGTGCAGAACGCGGGCACGGTCGGTGTCATCGCGGGCGCGGTCCTGCTGTTCACGGGCATCGGCTGGGTCGGTCAGGTGCGGGACTGCCTGCGCGCGGTGTGGGAGCTGCCGGACCGCGAGGAGAACCCGGTCGTCACCAAGGCCAAGGACGCGGTCATCCTGCTGGGCTTCGGCGGCGCCCTGCTGGTCACCCTCGCCGCGTCCACCCTCGCCTCGGCCGCCGTCGGCCTGGTCTCCCGGCAGATCGGCCTGGACGAACACAGCTGGGGCAGCGTCCTGTTGCAGATCGCCGCGTTCGCCGTCGCCGTGCTCGCCGACTTCCTCGTGCTGCTCTACGTCCTGACCCTGCTGCCCGGGGTCGAGCCGACGCGCCGCCGCCTGCTGGTCGCCGCGCTGCTCGGCGCGGTCGGCTTCGAACTGCTGAAGCTGCTCCTCAGCGGCTACATCCAGGGGGTCGCCGCGAAGAGCATGTACGGCGCGTTCGGCGTCCCCGTGGCACTGCTGCTGTGGATCAACTTCACGGCCAAACTGGTCCTGTTCTGCGCCTCCTGGACGGCGACGCCGAGCAAGGAGGAGGCGGGGCTCAGGGACGCGCCCGACGGCGCATCAGGTCCGGCAGCGGCCACCGGCGGTTGACCAGGAACGCCCCGCCCCCGAGCAGCACCAGCAGCCCGCCCGCGACGGCCAGGGCGATCCCGACCCCGCTGGAGCCGGACGCGGCGGTGGCGCTCGCCACGGGCTTCGACCCCGACCCGCCGGTCCGGGCCGCCTGTCCCGGGTCCTGCGCGGCGGACGTGCTCGGGCCGGGCCGCGGGGCCGTTGAGGAGGCGCTCTTCGGCGGCACCAGTTCGCCCACCGCGTTGACCTTGCCGACGGCCTGGAAGCCCCAGTCGAACAGCTTCGCGGTCTCCTTGTAGACCTCGTTGTGCTCGTGCTTCTCCGGGTTCATCACCGTGACGAGCAGCACCTTGCCGTTCCGCTCGGCGACCCCGGTGAAGGTGGCGCCCGCGTGCGTGGTGTTGCCGTTCTTCACGCCCGCGATCCCCTGGTAGACGGGGACGTCGGTGTCGCCGCTCAGCAGCCGGTTGGTGTTCCGGATCTCGGCGGAGCCGAACGTCGCGCTCACCGTCGAGCAGTAGTCGCGGAAGTCCTTCTTCTGCAACCCGGAGCGGGCGAACAGCGTCAGGTCGTACGCCGACGACACCTGCCCCGGCGCGTCGTAGCCGTCCGGCGAGACCACGTCCGTGTCCAGGGCCTGGAGTTCCTCGGCGTGGTCCTGCATGTCCTGGACGGTCTGCTTGACGCCGCCGTTCATCTGGGACAGCACGTGCACGGCGTCGTTGCCCGAGCGCAGGAAGACCCCGAGCCACAGGTCGTGGACGGAGTAGGTGGCGCCCTCCTTTATCCCGACCACGCTGGAGCCGACGCCCACGCCCTTGAGGTCCGACGCCGCCACCTTGTGCTCGGTGCTCCGGGGGAACCGGGGCAGCACGGTGTCCGCGAACAGCATCTTCAGCGTGCTCGCCGGGGGCAGCCGCCAGTGCGCGTTGTGCGCGGCGAGGACCTCCCCGGACTCGGCGTCGGAGACGATCCAGGAACGGGCGGTGAGGTCCTTGGGCAGGACCGGCACACCGGGGGCGAGGTTGACCTGCGTGCCGGGCATGCCGAGCCGGGCGCCGCCCACGGTGGACATCCGGGCCGGGGGCGTGGCCGTCGGGCTCGTCGAGGGGGTCGGCGCGGCGAGGGCGGCGGGCGCGGTGACGGACAGGGACAGCAGGGTGGCGGAGGTGACCAGCAGGGATCGCCTGACGGTCGTGTTCGGTGCGGGCACGACCGAGAACGTACCCGTACCCGACCGCGAAGTCCCGCGTCCCCTCCCACCCCCGACAAGGAACCGGACACGGGACGGCGATACTGGACCCATGAAGCTCAGCCGCCCGGTGTCCTGGTTCCTGCTCGTGTTCGGGGTGTGGTCCTGGGTCATCTGGGTCACTTTCGTCAAGAACCTGGTCAAGGACAGCAGCGGGCTCGCCTTCGACGACGGCCACCCGACCGCGTACTTCTGGGTGCACCTGCTGCTGGCGGTCGTCTCCTTCGTATGGGGGACGGTCATCGGGGTCATCGGGTTGCGCGGTCTGCGCGCACTGCGCCGGAATTCATAGCGGGGGACCGGTCGGGGTGGTCATCGTCTTCGCGCTCGTCGCACTGGCCGTCCTGGCCGTCGTGGCGGGCCTGCACTGGTACGTGTGGCGGCGCCTGGTCCGCGACACCACGCGGGGTCCGGGCCCGGCCCGCCGCGCCGGCACCGCGGTGTTCGTCGCCGGCCCGGTCCTGATGATCGGAGCCCTGGCCGCCGAACGCGCGGGCGCCCCCTTCTGGCTCCAGCGCACCCTGGCCTGGCCGGGCTTCCTGTGGATGGCCCTCGCGCTGTACCTGCTCCTGGCGGTCCTGGCGACCGAGGCCCTACGCCCCCTCCTCGCCCGCCGCACCACGCCGCCTTCCGACGCCCCGAGCCGGAACGGGGTGGCTTCGCCCGCCGACGCCCCGATCCCGGACCCGGTGGACTCGCCTTCCGGCCGCCCGAGCTTGGACTCGGTGGGCTCGCCTTCCGGCGTCCCGAGTCGGGACGGGGTGGCTGCGCCCGCCGACGCCCCGATCCCGGACGCCGTGGCGTCCTCTGTCGGCGGTTCGAGCCCGGATGCCGTGGGCTCGCTTGTCGATGGCCCGAGCGGGGACGCCGTGGGCTCACCTCCCGGCCGTCCGAGCCCGGACGCCGTGGGCTCACCTCCCGGCCACCCGAGCCCCGACCCCGTGGCCTCGCCTCCCGGCCACCCGAGCCCCGACCCCGTGGCCTCGCCTCCCGGCCACCCGAGCCCCGACCCCGTGGCCTCGCCTCCCGGCCACCCGAGCCCCGACCCCGTGGCCTCGCCTCCCGGCCACCCGAGCCCCGACCCCGTGGCCTCGCCTCCCGGCCGTCCGAGTCGGGGGACGGGGGTCCAGGGGGCGGAGCCCCCTGGGGTGGGCACCGGGGTGCCGGGTGCCCAGGGGCCCACCCGGCGCCTCGTCGTCTCCCGCCTCCTCGCCGGCGCGGCCACCACCGCCGCCGTGGCGACAGTCGGCCACGGCACCTACGGAGTCCTGAAGGGCCCCCGGGTCAAACGCGTCACCGTACCGCTGGCCAAACTCCCGCGAGCAGCCCACGGCTTCCGCATAGCCGTCGTCAGCGACATCCACCTCGGCCCCGTCCTCGGCCGAGGCTTCGCACAGCGGGTCGTCGACACGGTCAACGCCACCCGGCCGGACCTGATCGCGGTCGTCGGCGACCTGGTCGACGGCAGCGTCAAGGACCTCGGCCCGGCCGCCGCCCCCCTCGCCCGGCTCAGCGCCCGCCACGGCGCGTACTTCGTCACGGGCAACCACGAGTACTTCTCCGGCGTCGAGCAGTGGATCGAGGAGGTCCGCGACCTCGGCCTGCACCCGCTCCAGAACGCCCGCACCGAGCTGCCGTACTTCGACCTGGCCGGCGTCAACGACGTGCAGGGCGAGAGCGAGGGCCAGGGCCCGGACTTCGCCAGGGCACTCAGCGACCGGGACCCGGCACGCGCGTGCGTGCTGCTCGCCCACCAGCCGGTGCAGATCCACGAGGCCGTACGCCACGGCGTCGACCTCCAGCTCTCCGGCCACACCCACGGCGGCCAGCTCTGGCCCGGCAGCCTCCTCGCCGCCGCGGCCAACCCGACGGTCGCCGGTCTCGACCGCTACGGCGACACGCAGTTGTACGTCAGCAGGGGCGCGGGCGCCTGGGGACCGCCCACGCGCGTGGGGGCGCCGTCGGACGTGACGGTGATCGAACTGGCCGCCAAGCGCGCATGAGCCGCGGAACGCGCCGAGCCGCCCCCCGTTCGACCGGGACCGCTCCCACGTCTGTGGAGGAGCTGTGAAACCCGGCGGAAACAACACCTCGGTAAGTTCTGCCACAACTGGTCAGAAAGCCCTTCCCCGCGGTGAAACCGGTGTGATTAGGTGAGCCGCGCCACTTAGGGGAGTGGCCGATTCATGCTGGCCAGGGGTAGGGCCTTGACGGGCCCGGGGAGGGCACCACCATGCGATCTGTTCGCATGCGGATTCTCGTGACGCTGCTCGTGCTGGCGGTCGTGGGGATCGGCGGCTGGCAACTGCTGCCGTCGCAGGAGGACCAGAACAAGACCATCACCGTCGGTACGACGGACGCCGTCACCGCACTCGACCCGGCCGGCGCCTACGACGCCGGCTCCTGGGCGCTGTTCAGCAATGTGTTCCAGTCGTTGCTGACGTTCGAGCCGGGCGGGGTCGAGCCGGTCCCGGACGCGGCGCAGAGCTGTGCGTTCGAGGGCAGCGGCCTCAGGACGTACCGGTGCACCCTGCGCTCCGGGATCACCTTCCCGAGCGGGCGCGCCATGACGGCACAGGACGTCAAGTACTCCTTCGACCGGGTCAAGAAGATCAACTCCGATGTCGGCCCGGCGTCCCTGTTCGACACGCTCGCCTCGGTGACCGCCGACGACGCGCACACCGTCACCTTCCACCTGTCGTCCGCGGACGCCACCTTCCCGCAGAAGGTCGCCACCGGCGCCGGTGCGATCGTGGACAAGGACAAGTACCCCGCCGACGCCCTGCGCACGGGCACCTCCGTCGACGGCACCGGGCCGTACACGCTGACGGCGTACGTCAAGGACCAGAAGGCCGACCTCGCGCCGAACGGGCACTACAAGGGCTATCTGAGCGGCGTCGGCCGCCCGGTCGAGCTGCGGTACTACACCGACTCCGCGAAGCTGGACCGGGCCTGGAAGGGCCGGGAGGTCGACGTGGCCACCCGGACCCTGCCGCCGGGCGTGCTCTCCGGGCTGAACCCGAGCGATCCCGAGCAGCGGGTCACCGAGTCCGACAGCGCCGAGACCCGCAACCTGTACCTCAACACCCGCTCCAGCTCCCCGCTGCACGACGTGCGGGTGCGCCGGGCGATGGCCTGGCTGGTCAACCGTGAGCAGCTCGCCACGACGGTGTACGAGGGCACGGTCGACCCGCTGTACTCGCTGATCCCGACGGGCATCACCGGGCACACCACCTCGTTCTTCGACTCCTACCCGACCCAGAGCACCGACAAGGCGCGCCGGCTGCTCACCGAGGCCGGGGTGAGTCTGCCGGTCCGCTTCACCCTCGGCTACGGCATCGGCCGGGGCGCGGGCGCGGAGGAGTCCGCGGAGCTGAAGAAGCAGCTGGAGGCGGGCGGCCTGTTCAAGGTGGACGTCAAGGGCTACGAGTGGACCGACTTCCAGAAGCGCTGGGCCGCCGGGAAGATGGACGCCTGGGGGGTCGGCTGGGTCGCCGACTACCCCGACCCGGACACCTTCGGCGGCCCGCTCGTCGGCACGGGCTCCACCATGAGCACCGGGTACAGCAACAAGCTGGTCGACCACCTCATCCTGGACAGCCGGCAGTACGCCGACCGGACCCGGGCCGCGAAGGACTTCAAGGACATCCAGACGGACGTGGCCGAGGACGTCCCGCTCATCCCGCTCTGGCAGCGCAAGGAGTACGTGGTCAGCACCGAGGACGTGGGCGGCGGCCAGTACCTGTCGGACGGCACGGGCGTGTTCCGCCTGTGGCGCCTGACCTGGATCTGATCAGTCGGCCTTCTTCTGCCCGGCCTTGATGATCCGCTCGACGTCGAGCGCGACCCCGGCACCGATCGAGTCGGGCAGCGTCACCGTCTCGCCGGGGGCGTGGACACGGTGGTTCGCGTACTCGCTCCCGGCGGGCTCCGTGAGGACGTGGAGGCGCTGGTGCTTGCGGTCGACCACGAGATAGACGGGCACCTTGGCCTCGGCGTACGCGCCGACCTTGGTCTTCAGGTCGTCCCGCCAGTTGCCGGAGGTCACCTCCAGGACCAGGCGGAAGCAGACCGGGTCGTAGGCGTTGTTCTCAATGAAGTGGTCGTCGATATCGGCGTCCACGACGACCAGGTCGGGGATGCAGTAGTCCTCCGCGCCGGTGGGCAGCTTGATCGCGACGCTCTGGAGCACCTCGGTCTCCGCGCCGTGCAGTCCGGCGGCGAGGAAGGGAATCATGAGATCGGTCAGAACGCGGGCGTGGGGGGCATCCCGTGAAGGGGTCACGAGGAGATGGCCTCCGATGATCTCGACGCGGTAGCCCGGATGGCGCTCCATGATCTCGTCGGCGATGGCCGTGAGGGAGAACGGCTCGTCGGCGTCGAAGGGCTGCTCGACGGATGCAGCGGACATCGCGTGCCTCCTAGGGGCTGGTGTCGAGAACATCATCGTAGGCAGCCGGGACCCCGGGCCTCCTGTTCCCGCGCGTCCACCCGAAAGTGATCACTCGCCCTCCCGGCCGCCCCGCCCCGGGTCCGGCAGGACCTTCGTCATCCCCGGCAGGAAGTCCGTGAACAGCTCGTGGACCTCCAGGACGAGGGGCCGCAGCACCCGGAACCGGGCCAGCGAGACACCGCGGGCGGTCAGGCGGGCCCCCCGCCGCGCCAGCCGGTAACTGCGCTCCCGCCCCTCCGTGCGGTCGAAGATCCAGTACAGGACCAGACCCATCTGGGCCAGCCACATCAGCTCAGGGAGCACCTCCCGCAGCTCGGGGGCCACCTTGGACTTCGAACCGGCCAGCACCTCCCGGTGCACGCTGATGGCCTGCTCGCGCGCGTGCTCGCTCTCGGGCGAGAAGGGACTGAGCGGGCTGTCGGGGTCGGCGGCGTTCTTGAAGAACTGCACCGCGAACTCGTGGTACGGCCGGGCGATGTCCAGCCACGCGGTCAGCACGCCCGCGAGCCGCGCCTCCAGGTCGGTCTCCCGGTCCAGGATCTCCCGGACCGCCGCCTGGTGCTGGGCGGCGATCCGGTCGTAGAAGCCCTGGATCAGGTGTTCCTTGCCCTCGAAGTAGTAGTAGGCGTTGCCGACGGAGACCCCGGCCTCCTTGGCGATGGCCCGCATCGTCGTCTTGTCGTACCCGTGCTCCTGGAACAACCGCATCGCGGTCTCCAGGATCAGCGCACGGGTCTGCTCGGACTTGCTGCTCTGGGGGCCGGCCGCCTCGGGGCCGTCGTTCTTCGCGGGCACGGTAGGAGCCTAACGAGTGGCGGGGGCCGCTTCGGAGCAGGACGGCGGGGAGTACGTCCAGCCCGTGCCCGGGCGGCAGGACCGGCCGTCCGCCCGCCGGTACACCTGGCCGCCCCACCGCGTCCCCGGCCCCTGCGCGTCCCGCCACTTCGCGGCTGCGAGCACCGCGGTGTTCGCGCAGCGCCCACAGGACGACGACCCAGGCGCGCGAGCCCCGGTGGACCTGCCCGGAGTCACCGACGACGGTGATCTCGTCGAGGGAGGTGGCGTGGTCGAGCCCCGGGAAGCGGCTTCGGGCCTCGGCCGATCCGGCCGGCAGCAGCTCCAGCGGCACCAGCCGGGGCCGGTGGGCCAGCCAATCGCGCAGATGGGCGCACAGGGCGCACTCGGCGTCGTACAGGACGGTCAGCCCCCGGACCGGGGTGCCCGCGGCACCCCGGCCCTCCGTCCCGGCCGGGGCGGTCGTGCCGGTCACGGCCGTCACGCCCCGGCCGTCGGGGCGATCCACTCCCGCGGGGCGACCGGGGGCAGTCGCTCCCGCTCCATGACCACGCGCCGGCGGATCCTGTTGAGCACGTACACGTTCCCCAGGTGCATCGCGCCGAGCACCAGCAGGACCACGCCCGGCTTGGTCGACAGGGCCTCGAAGACGCCGCGGGTGTCCTCGATCGTCTCGTCGTCCCCCGGGTACAGCGCCACGAAACCGAGGTTGACCAGGTAGAAGCCGACGACCAGGTAGCCGACGTAGGTGACAGGGGGCTCAGGCTCTGCGGCCCAGTGCGGGGCGCTTGGTGTAGTCCGTGAAGCCGAGGATGTTCCCCCAGGGATCGGCGATCTCCACCGTCCAGCCGGTGGCCACCGGGAAGACCTCGTCCAGGAGTGCGATGCCGGCGGCGGCCAGCTCCCGCGCCGCCGCCCGCGCGTCCGGCACCTCCAGCCAGACGCGCGGCGAGGGCCAGGGCGGGGTCCGCTGCCGCAGCTCCTCCTCGGCGCGCAGCAGGATGCCGGGCGTCTCCCCGCCGACCTTCAGCTGCGCGATCCCGCCCTCGTCGAACCGGAAGCCCACGGCGAACCCGGCCCGCTCGTAGAAGGCGACGGCCTCGCCGAGGTCGCCGACGGGGAGCAGCACGTTGTCGAAACCGAGCAGTTCGTACGACTCTTCGTCTGACATGTCGTCACATTAGGTGCCTCGCTCCCGGGAAGCGAGGAGCCCCACCGGAGCGGACCTCCGGTGGCGCTTCCAGGGGGAACCGTCAGTGGCTCACTGAGGGAAGGCCGGGTCGAGGTCGGACGTCGACGCGCCACTGGTCGTGACGCCCTTGGCGGATCCGTGCAGCAGCAGGCCCGCGCGGTAGAGGTCACCCGAGACCAGCAGGTCGGCGTCGCCGTCCCGGTCGAAGTCCCGCAGCCGGACGAACAGGCCGAGTGCCTCGGAGTCGGTCGCGCCGCCCGGTACGCCGGCCGCGGCCCGGGTGAGCCACTGCGAGCCGGTGCCGGTCAGGCCGCTCCCGCCGCCCCGCAGGACGTGCACGCCGCCCGCGTTCCCGGCCGAGCCGACCTCCTCCTCCGGCACGCCCACCGCGCGGTCCGGGTGGCCGTCGTGGTGGGTGTCGCCGGCGGAGAGGGCGTGACCGAAGCGGTCGTTCCTGCTGGCGGCGGTCGCCACGCCGGAGGCGGACTGGGACAGGCCGGTGTCCGGGATGCGCGTGGCCTTCGCCCCGAGGCCCGCCCTGGCGCCCCACAGGATGGTGACCGCGCCCGCCCCGGCCTTCGGACCGGCCTTCTCGCTGCGGTCGGAGACGGCGAGGTCGGCGTACCCGTCACGGTTGAAGCCGGCGTTGGCGACCTGGTCCCCGAACGTGCCGGCGTACCCTCCGGCGCCACCGGCCTCCTTGATCGCGTACACACACAAGACCCACAGCAGCCGGCGACCGTTGGACGACGCGGGCCCCGCTCCCGGTGTGGAACCGGGGGCGGGGCCCGAGTGCTTCAGGCGTGCCGTGGGTCAGTAGCGGCGCGTGATCAGCGCGCGCTTCACTTCCTGGATCGCCTTCGTGACCTCGATGCCGCGCGGGCAGGCGTCCGTGCAGTTGAAGGTCGTGCGGCAACGCCACACGCCGTCACGGTCGTTGAGGATCTCCAGCCGCTGCTCGCCGGCCTCGTCACGCGAGTCGAAGATGAAGCGGTGGGCGTTCACGATCGCGGCCGGACCGAAGTACTGGCCGTCGTTCCAGAACACCGGGCAGGACGACGTGCACGCGGCGCACAGGATGCACTTGGTGGTGTCGTCGAACCGCTCGCGGTCCTCGGCGGACTGCAACCGCTCCCGGGTCGGCTCGTTCGTGTCCTTGGTGACCAGGAACGGCATGACGTCCCGGTACGCCTGGAAGAACGGCTCCATGTCCACGACCAGGTCCTTCAGGACCGTCAGGCCCTTGATGGGCTCGACCGTGATCGGCTTCTCGGGGTTGATGTCCTTGATCAGCGTCTTGCAGGCAAGGCGGTTCTTGCCGTTGATCCGCATCGCGTCCGAGCCGCAGATGCCGTGCGCGCACGAGCGGCGGAAGGTGAGGGTGCCGTCGACGTCCCACTTGATCTTGTGGAGGCCGTCGAGGACCCGCTCCTTGGGGTCGATCTCCAGCTGGAAGTCTTCCCAGGTGGCCTCCGCCGCGACCTCCGGGTTGAACCGGCGGATGCGGAAGGTGACCGTGATGTAGGGGGAGTCGGCGAATCCGGGCTCGGGCTGGCCGGCCGCGTCCGCCTTGTCCAGAACAGGGGTAGCCATCAGTACTTACGCTCCATCGGCTGGTAGCGGGTCTGGACGACCGGCTTGTAGTCGAGACGGACGGTTTCCGAGCCGTCGGCGCCGACCTCGCGGTACGCCATGGTGTGGCGCATGAAGTTGACGTCGTCGCGGTTCGGGTAGTCCTCGCGGTAGTGACCACCGCGGGACTCCTTGCGGGCGAGGGCCGACACCGCCATGACCTCGGCCAGGTCGAGCAGGTTGCCCAGCTCGATCGCCTCCAGCAGGTCCGTGTTGAAACGCCGGCCCTTGTCCTGGATCGCCACGTTCTTGTAGCGCTCCTTGAGCTCGGCGATCTTCTCGACGGCCGTCTTGATCGTCTGCTCGGTGCGGAACACCATGACGTTGGCGTCCATGGTCTCCTGGAGCTCGCGGCGCAGCGTCGCCACCCGCTCGTTGCCGGTGGAGGCGCGCAGCCGCTCGATCTGCTCGACGACGAAGGACTCCGGGGCGTCCGGCAGCTCGACGTAGTCGGCCTTCGCCGAGTACTCGGCGGCGGCGATGCCCGCGCGGCGGCCGAAGACGTTGATGTCCAGCAGCGAGTTGGTGCCGAGGCGGTTGGCGCCGTGCACGGACACGCAGGCGACCTCGCCGGCCGCGTACAGACCCGGGACGACGGTGGTGTTGTCCGCCAGGACCTCACCCTCGACGTTCGTCGGGATGCCGCCCATCGCGTAGTGCGCGGTCGGCTGGATCGGGATCGGGTCCGTGTACGGCTCGATGCCGAGGTAGGTCCGCGCGAACTCGGTGATGTCCGGGAGCTTGGCGTCCAGCTGCTCCGGCGGCAGGTGGGTCAGGTCCAGGTAGACGTGGTCGCCCTCGGGACCACAGCCACGGCCCTCGCGGATCTCCGTGTAGATGGAGCGGGACACGACGTCACGGGACGCCAGGTCCTTCATGACGGGAGCGTACTTCTCCATGAAGCGCTCGCCGTCCTTGTTGCGCAGGATGCCGCCCTCACCGCGGGCGCCCTCGGTGAGCAGGATGCCCATGCGCCAGATGCCGGTCGGGTGGAACTGGAAGAACTCCATGTCCTCCAGCGGGAGGCCGCGCCGGTAGACCGCCGCCTGACCGTCACCGGTCAGCGTGTGGGCGTTCGACGTCACCTTGAAGAACTTGCCGGTGCCGCCGGAGGCGTAGATGACGGCCTTCGCCTGGAAGACGTGGATCTCGCCGGTGGCGAGCTCGTACGCCACCACACCGGCCGACCTCTTGACGCCGTCGACCTCGGTGATCAGCTGGTCCAGGACGTAGAACTCGTTGAAGAACTCCACGCCCTCCTTGACGCAGTTCTGGTACAGCGTCTGGAGGATCATGTGGCCGGTGCGGTCCGCGGCGTAGCAGGACCGGCGGACCGGGGCCTCGCCGTGGTTGCGGCTGTGACCGCCGAAGCGGCGCTGGTCGATGGTGCCGTTCGGCGTCCGGTTGAACGGCAGGCCCATCTTCTCCAGGTCGAGGACGGCGTCGATGGCCTCCTTCGCCAGGATCTCGGCGGCGTCCTGGTCGACCAGGTAGTCACCGCCCTTGACCGTGTCGAAGGTGTGCCACTCCCAGTTGTCCTCCTCCACGTTGGCCAGCGCGGCGGCCATGCCGCCCTGCGCGGCGCCCGTGTGGGAGCGGGTGGGGTAGAGCTTGGTCAGGACCGCGGTGCGGCTGCGCTTCGTCGCCTCGATGGCGGCGCGCATGCCCGCGCCGCCGGCGCCGACGATGACGGTGTCGTACTTGTGGATCTTCATGATTCTCGCAGCCCCGTGCCTAGCGGATGTTCGGGTCGAAGGTGAAGATCACCAGCGTGCCCAGCAGGATGGTGAACACCGTGGCGGTGTAGAGCAGGCCCTTCAGCCACAGCCTGCTGTTCGGGCGCTCCGCGTAGTCGTTGATGATCGTGCGCAGGCCGTTGGCGCCGTGCAGCATCGCCAGCCACAGCATCAGCAGGTCCCAGACCTGCCAGAACGGGGACGCCCAGCGGCCGGCCACGAAGGCGAAGCCGATCTTGGAGACGCCGCCGTCCAGCACGAGCTGGATCAGCAGGTGGCCGATGACGAGGACGACCAGCACGACGCCGGACAGGCGCATGAACAGCCAGGCGGCGAGCTCGAAGTTGCCCCGGGTCGACTTCGGGGACTTCTTGGTGCGCTTGCGCGGCGCCTCGATCAGCGGGGCCGGGTTGTCGACGGTGTAGACGGGAGCGCCCTCGACGGGGCCGACTCCGGAGGCCGCGGTTTCAGTCGTGGACATCGGCGTCAGCTCCCAAACAGGACACGGTAGGCGTGGCCGAGGACCGGGTAGATCGCCCCGAGCATCAGCACGATCCAGACACCCATCACGGTCCAGAACATCTGCTTCTGGTAGCGCGGGCCCTTCGACCAGAAGTCGACGGCGATGACGCGCAGGCCGTTGAGCGCGTGGAAGAGGATGGCGGCGACGAGGCCGTACTCCAGCAGCGCGACGATCGGCGTCTTGTACGTGGCTACGACCTTGTCGTAGTCCTCGGGGGAGACACGCACGAGAGCGGTGTCCAGCACGTGAACGAACAGGAAGAAGAAGATGAGGACGCCGGTGACTCGGTGAGCCACCCAGGACCACATTCCTTCCCGGCCGCGGTACAGCGTTCCAGCCGGCACGGAAGAACCCTCCGGGAGCGGGGACTAGGGCCGCGCCGGCTTCACTGTCGGTCGGGCCCGGCCGGGTACGGTCCACCGGCCCTCTGCATGGTATCCACGCGCCACCGTGGTGCTTACGGGGGGCCTACCGGTGTGATCAAAGTGGCACGCGGTTGGGCTAGCGGGTGCGGTCGGCGGGACGGTTTCGACTGTCATTTGCCGGGTGCGGGGGTGTTTGGGCTGGTCGCGCCCATGTGGCGGCAGCCACAAATCGAACACAGCCCCGCGCCGCTGAGCAGGGCCAGCAGCCGTCCCCGGGCGAGGCGCCGGAGCTCGTCCGCCGCCACCACCCGTTCTTCGTCGGGATCGTTTGCCAATCGTGACCGGATCGCTTCAAGGATGTGGTCGATGACCTCGCCCGGGGCGGCGTCGCCCGGATAGATGACGAACGCGTGTCCGAATCGGGCCTCGTACGCGGCGTGCGCGGCGCCCAGGGCCATGTGGGCCGCCGAGTAGGTGCCCTCGGGCAGCTCGGGGAGGGGCTCGCCGGCCAGGGCCTCGGCCAGGTCGCCGGGGGAGAGGTCGTACGCCGCCTCGTCCGCCGCGGCCAGCAGGGCGTCCAGGTCGGGGTAGGGGCGGTGGTCGGCGATCCGGTGCGACCAGCGCAGGCTGTGCAGGCAGTGCAGGAGAAGGGCGCGCGCCTCGTCCGCGGGCGCGGTGTTGAAGGCGTCGAGGGGGGTGGGGAGATACGGCAGGCGGTGGGCGGGCAGCGTGGGTCCTCGCGTCACGTGCGGTGTGGCAGGGGATGCTGTGAAAAGTGTGACGTCAGGTTATCGAGAGTGGTCACGCTGTGTCCGAGGGATGCCTGAAATTCACCCGGACGGGAGAGTTTCGGAACACCTGGATGACAGCTGAGCGGGCGATCGGTCGTACGTTGGCAGGGTGATCCAGCACAGGCACAGGCGCCGGGGCCCGGCGCGGCAGGTGAGACGGAAGCGGGCGGTGGTGGCCGCCGCGTTCGCCGGGACCATCGCGCTCGGCACGGGCGTCGGTGTATGGGCCGCCTCGGACGGGGGCGGCGGACAGCCGGACGCGAGCGCGCGGCAGTCGTCGTCCGGCCGGGCGGCCGGCACCGGCTCCACACCGTCGGCGAGCCCCGGCCCGAGCCGCTCCTATCCGCTGTCGCGGGCGCCGCGCACGATACCCGCGGTGCGCTCGCACACCCCGGCGCGCGGCCCCGGCTGGACACCGCGGCCGGGCGGGCGGGTGGTGGTGAGCGACCCGGAGCTGGCCGACGAGGGGCGGCTCATAGCCGGGGAGCTGGGACTGCGCTACGCGGGGGAGAAGGACGACGTGCGGGCGGGCGACGTACGGCTGGCGCTCGGCGGCGGGGGCGGGAACGAGGAGTCGTACACCATGACCGTCCGCAACGGGCGCGTCGACATCAGCGGACCCGGTGAGGCCGGCGTCTTCTACGGCACCCGCACCCTGAAGCAGGAGGTCCACGGCGGCGGTACGGCACCCGAGGGCGTCGTGCGGGACGAGCCCGCCAAGCCGGTGCGCGGGTTCATGCTGGACATCGCGCGCAAGCCGTACGGCGAGACCTGGATCGAGGACCGGATACGCGAGCTGGGGGACCTGAAGTTCAATGAGCTGGGCCTGCACTTCTCCGACGACCAGGCCTTCCGGATCGAGTCCGACAGCCACCCCGAGATCGTCTCCAAGGACCACCTGACCAAGGCCCAGGTCAGGAAGATCGTCGCGCTGGCGGACAGCCGGCACATCACCGTCGTGCCCGAGATCGACTCGCCGGGGCACCTGGGCGCCGTCATCGCCGCCCACCCGGACCTCCAGCTGCGCAACGCGAGTGGCGTGCCGACGCGGGGTGCCGTCGACATCTCCGAGGACGCCTCCGCGAAGATCGTCGACGACCTGCTCGACGAGTACGCCGGGCTGTTCACCGGCGGCCAGTGGCACCTGGGCGGGGACGAGTACCAGGCCCTGACCGTCAGGGACCCGCAGGCGTCGTACCCGCAACTGGCCGCCGCCGCCCGGCGGGCCTTCGGCGCCGGCGCGACCGTCGCCGACCTCGCCACCGGCTGGCTGGGCGACCGCGCCGCCACCGTCCGCGCCCACGACCGGACCGTCCGCGCCTGGAACGACGGCTTCTACCGCGGCACCTCCGTGCGGCCCGACCCGGACATCCAGGTCGCCTACTGGACCGGCAAGGAGATCGGCGCCCGGCAGCCCGTGGAGTACCTGAGCGCGGGGCGGAAGGTGCTCAACTACAACGACGAGTTCCTCTACTACGTGCTCGGGCAGCCGCAGACCTTCGTCTACCCGACCGGACAGCGGATCTACGAGCAGTGGAACCCGCGCGTGCTGCGCGGCACGACCGCCGTGCCGGAGCGCTACGACGGGCAGATCCTCGGCGGCTCCTTCGCGGTCTGGTCCGACTTCCCGAACGCGCAGACGCAGGCACAGGTCGCCGCCGGCATCCGGATGCCGCTGCGGGCCACCGCGCAGAAGCTGTGGGACCCGCGCACGCCCGCACTGTCCTGGGCCGACTTCCGCGGGCTGGCGGACCGGCTGGACCGGTAACCGGGTGGACGCGCGGTGGCGTCCGACCATATGTCCGGTGTCCGCGCGCGTCCTCGTGACGCGCGCGGCCGTACCAGTGGCCGCGCCTCTGGAACTCGACGTCACCGGCGACGGCCGGCGTCTCCCAGACGGTCGCGCTGGTCGCCACGATGGTCGTCTACCCGTGCCGGCTGTGGCGGGTCCGGGTGAACGCCGAGGTGTTCGACGCCTCCCGGCACCGGATGAGGCGCGGCTGGACGATCGGCGGGCGTCGGATCGTCGCCGACGGCTGGGACGCCGGCGCCCCCTGGGGCGCGCGGTCCGGGCACACACCGGTCAACGCCTGGTGGACGCTGTGGATCGTCAGCCTCCTCGCGGGCCGGTACGCGTACACCACGTCCCGGAACGCCGAGACGGCGGCCGAACTGCGCGACGCCGCCCGGGTGGTGCTGTTCTCCGACGGAATCGACATCGCGGCGGCCGTCCTCGCCATCGTGGTGGTCGTCCGGCTGACCCGTATGCAGGAGCGCACGGTGCTCTCGGGCGAGGTGCCGGCCCCCGTCCTCGGCTGACCCCGCCGCTGTCGCCTTTGGCTGGAATTCCTCTGCTGTGACACTCCCGCGCCGTCGCGCGCAGTAAGGGGAAGTGCTCGGGGGCGATGACGAGCTGCTGCGCCCACTGCGGGCCCGCCTCGCCGACGGCTCCGACTGGTCCGCCGGCCTGGCCCTGGCCCGCACCGCGCTCGGCCCCGCTGACCCCGCCGACGCCGAGGTCGCGCGGCTCACCCGGCGCCTGCCGGAGTCGGCCCCGGCCGAACGCACCGCCGACGCGGTACGGCCCTGGGCCGACGCCTGCTCGGTCGCCTCGCTGCGCGTCCACGGGCTGCTCGACCCCGCCGCAGCTCGGCGGCCCGGCCCCGGACGGCATCGCCGCCGGGCGCGCGGGCGACCCGGCGGACCTGCCGCCGCTCGTCGCCGCCGAGCTGCGCCGCCAGGCCGCCGTGCTGGAACTCCTCGCGGGGCACGGCGCGCAGGGGCTGCGCCGGGCGCTGGAGGTGTCGGTGGAGGGCCGACGGGTGCTGCGCGCGGTGGTCTCGCGCCGGGCGCGCGGCGTTGCCGAACCGGGGGCGTGAGGGGAGCCTGTGATCCTCGTGCGGCGGACGTGGGACGGTCCTGCGACGGTTGGCGGAACGTCGGGAGAAACGTTTCCAACGACAGTGACGGAACTCCGCCCCGGCTCGCTCTTCCCTATGTGACAGCCCAAGTGACGACTCATGTGACAGCTCAGGCGGCAGCCCCGTCCCAGGCAGCACGGCAGGAGACCAGGCCGAGTGCCGCGGCCAAGCCCGTGCGGTGGGCGGCGGACGCGGTGGCGACCATGCGCGAGGGCGCGCGGGTACGGCTCGACTACTCGGCCCAGAGCCTGTGGCGGGTGGACCGGATGATCGAGGAGATACGGCGCGAGGGGCCGCCGTACGAGGCCGTCGAGGGCGCGCTGCGCGGCTTCGGCGCCTACGCCGGCGAGGTGATCGTCCGGCAGACCGGTGCCGAGTGGTGGGCGACCGGCGGCGAGCACTGGCTGCGCACCCCCGACGGCCGGATGTGGGACCCCCTCGACGAGGCCCGCCGCTGCTACGGCGGCCACGGCTCGCTGCGGCTGCTGTGCCGGGACGCGACCGCCCCCGGCTGACCGGTCCGGCCCGGCTGTGACACTTCCGTCGGGGCCGACGCTGATGATCGTGAAGGGCGGGGACACGGCCGGAGCGTGTCGCACCGTGAGGCAAGCGCCACGCAGTGGCCAGGAACTCGGCACGAACGAGGACGGTCTTGGGCCAGGGAGGGGAACCCCGCCGCCCGCAGCCGCGGGACGGGGAGCTGGGCGCGGCCGTCGCGCGGGCCCAGGACGGCGACGAGACCGCGTTCGCGGTGGCCTACCGGATCGTGCAGCCCGGCCTGCTGGGCTACCTGCGGGGGCTGGTCGGCGAGGACGCGGAGGACGTCGCCTCCGAGGCCTGGCTGGAGATCGCGCGCGACCTCGGCCGGTTCCGGGGCGACGGCGCGGGCTTCCGCGGCTGGACCGCGACCATCGCCCGGCACCGCGCGCTGGACCATCTGCGCCGGCAGCGGGTACGGCCCCGGGCGGCGCTGCTGGAGCAGGACGCCCTGGAGCTGCCCGGCCGGCACAGCACCCACGACCAGGCCCTGGAGTCGCTCTCCACCGCACGCGCGCTGGAACTGGTCCGCGCGCTGCCCCGGGACCAGGCCGAGGCGGTGCTGCTGCGGGTGGTCGTCGGCCTCGACGGCCCGGCCGCGGCCCGCGTCCTCGGCAAACGCCCCGGCGCCGTCCGCACGGCCGCGTACCGGGGCCTGCGGCGCCTGGCCCGCCAACTGGGCACGGACGGTGCGAGGGACACGGATACGCCGCCGCGGGGTGAGCCGGGGTGAACGCGCCGGCGGGTGTGGGACGTATCCACAGGGGCGGGCGTCGGCTCCTCGGACGTTGCCGGCAGCGGCGCCGGGGGCGGGCACGTGGGCGTCGGGGTCGTGGCCGCAGGGTCGTTGGGGCCTTGGCCTCGGGTGTTCGGTTGGGCTTCGGCGGAGTGCGAGGTCCGGGGCGGGCGTGTATGGCCTTCGCTCCCCGGACGCGTTCGCGGCTCGGCTCCAGGGCGTTCGGGGGCTGGGCTTCCGGCGCCTGTGGGGCCTTGGGTGCGGGGACTCACGGGCCCGGGGTGGCCGGTGGCTCCGGGCCGGGACCGTCATGGCCGGTGGTCGTGGGGCGTACGGCTTGGTGGTCCGTTGCTTCGGGCGCGGGGCTGTCGCGGTCGGCGCTACGGGCGCGGGTTTGTGATGGTCGGTAGGTGTGGGCGCGTGGCTGTGGCGGTCGGCAGGTGTGGGCGCCCGGGGTTCAGGCCAGTGGGTGCGGGTGGATCGGCGTACGGAGTTCCGGGTGGACCGGGTGAGGGCGGGAACGGGCATGGGTGAACGGCACAGCGGCGGCGGGCTGACCGGTCGTCGGCGTGCGTACCCCGGCGGTACCGTCGCCACGCCGGACCCGGCCGACACCTCCGGGCTGGAGACACGGCTCGCCGCCGCGCTGCGCGCCGACGGCGGCGACGCCGAGCGCAGCGCCGTCGCCGCCTTCCGGGCCGCGCGCGACGCGGGAGCGCACGACGCGCGGACCCGCGCCCGGGACGACTGGCGGCCCGGACGGCCGGCACCCGCCCGCCGCTCGCTGCGGACCACCCTCTCGGTCGCGCTGGCGAGCCTCACGCTGGGCGGAGTCGCCGTCGCGGCCATCGGCTCCGCCGGCCCCGGCACGCACGCCGACGACCGGAGCCGATCGCCACGGTCCACGCGGCCGGCGGCGAGCACTCCGCCCGTCTCGGCCGCCGGCACGGCGGCCGGGCCCTCGGACACCGCGCCCGCGGACCGCCCCGGCCGGCCGGCCACCGCCCAGGACACCTTCGCCCACTGCCGTGCCTACGCCAGGGCCGGGGACCGCGGCGGTGCCCTGGAGGCGACGGCCTGGCAGCGGCTCGTCACGGCGGCGGGAGGACCGGAGAAGGTCGCCGCCTACTGCGCCGCCCGGCTGGAGCAGAGGCAGGGCGGGAACGCCGACACCGCGAGCACGTCCGGCAACTCCGGCAACTCCAGCAACTCAAGCAAAAACGGCAACACCGGGAACGGGGAGGGCAAGGGCGGCGGCAGCCAGGGGAGCGCGGGCGCGGACAACGCGGCCGAAGGGAACCCGACCGGCGGCAAGGCGGCCGGCGGTGACTCCTCCGGCGGCAGGCCCCGGACATCCCGTCGGTGATCAGTTCCGGAGAGGCGGACCGCGCGGCACGGAGTGGTCGGCGTGGCGTCGGACAGCCGAGCCGCCGGGGCCGGAGCGCTGGAACCGAGGCAACGGCCGGGGCCGCCACCCCCCACAGGAGAGGCCCCGGCCGTCGCGCGGACGGGCCGCGCGCGGCCCGTACTCCCTTCAGCGCCGTGGGTGCGGTTTCTGTCACACCTCGCCACAGCGCGGCCACATCGCGACCCCGTCCCGACCTCACACTGCGCACATCCGGACCCGGTCACGAGTTAGTTGCATCTTCTACAGACATGGACGGCAGCGGTCTCACGCCGTAACGTGCCTTTCGCGCCGACCGAAGACAGGCGTAAAGGGAGTACGGTGCTGGGGGACGACGCGGAGCTGACCGCCGCGGTGCGTGCGGCACAGGACGGGGACGAGACCGCGTTCCGTACGGTGTACCGCGCGGTGCACCCGCGCCTGCTCGGATACGTCCGCACCCTGGTCGGCGACCTCGACGCCGAGGACGTCGCATCCGAGGCATGGCTCCAGATCGCCCGCGACCTGCACCGCTTCAGCGGTGACGCCGACCGGTTCCGCGGCTGGGCCGCCCGGATCGCCCGCAACCGCGCCCTGGACCACATACGCATGCGGGGCCGGCGCCCCGCCATAGGCGGCGACGAGACCGAGCTGACCGGCCGCGCCGCCGAGTCCGACACGGCCGGTGAGGCCATCGAGGCCCTGGCCACCGACAGCACCCTCTCCCTGATCGCCCGGCTCCCGCAGGACCAGGCCGAGGCGGTCGTCCTGCGCGTGGTCGTGGGCCTGGACGCCAAGACCGCCGCCGAGACCCTCGGCAAACGCGCGGGCGCCGTCCGTACCGCCGCGCACCGCGGCCTGAAGCGCCTCGCGGAGCTGATCGGCGCCGATCCGGAATCGGCGGGCGGACTGGACGCGCTCCCGCTGCCAAGAGAACCGCGCCGAGGCGCGGTGACGTCCGCAACTGTGACGCATACGCGTGCGCGGACGCAGAAGGACATGTGATGGCCGACGAGCAGTACAAGTGGCTGAACCGTGAGACGGCGGAACGCCTGCTGCGCGGTGAGTCACTGGAAGCCGTCGACCCCTCCGCCCGTGACCAGGCCGAACGTCTCTCCCGGGCGCTCGGCGCGCTGTCCGCGGAGGCGGCTTCCGCCCCCGGTGAACTCCCCGGCGAGCAGGCCGCCCTGGCCGCGTTCCGCAAGGCCCGCGAGGCCGCCGAGGCGGAGCGCACCGCCGCCGCGCACGCCTCCACCGCCCCCCGCACCCCGGCACGCGGCGCCGACGCCGGCCTGGTCCGCATCGGTGCCCCGGCCCGTACCGGAACCCGTACCCGGCGCCCCCGCTGGGGCCGCCCGGTGCGCCTGGCCCTCGCCGCGGCGGTGGCCGCGGGCACGCTCGGCGGGGTCGCCGTGGCCGCCGGCACCGGAGTGCTGCCCACGCCGTTCGGTGACGATCACCCCCGCCCGGCCACCTCCGTCTCCCCCGACACGACCACCGGACAGCCGCTCACCTCACCGTCCGCACCGGGCGGCGGGACGGGCACCGGCGCACCGGACGGCGGTACGCGTGGGCATCGCGGCGGTACCGATGACGAGGCCGCGGGGACGGACGACGGCACCGGTGCCCCCTCCGCGACGTCCGGCACCGGGTGGCTGGGCGCCACCGCGGCCTGCCGTGCGCTGCGGGACGGCAAGGACCTGGACGCCGGCCGCCGGCGCGCGCTGGAACACCTGGCGGGCGGCCCCGGCCGGGTGACCACGTACTGCAAGGTGCTGCTGGGCACCGGCGACTCCGCCTCCGGCGGCACGGGCGGCGCGAACAGCGGCGGCAGCGGCGAGAAGACCACCGGCCAGGGCTCGGACAACGGCAACGGCGGGGGCAAGGGCAACGGCAAGGACAACGGCAAGGGCGGCGGCGACGACGGCCCTGCCGACCCGGCCGGCGGCAAGGGCAGCGGTAAGGCCGGCGGCAACGGCAACGGCAAGGGCAACGGCAACGGCGGAGAGAACGGCAAGGGCAACGGCGGCGGCAACGGCAAGGGCGGAGACAAGGACAGCGGAGAAGGCAACGGCAAGGGCGGCGATCGGCAGCACGGTGGCGCCGACCCCGCTCCCTCGGCCTTCGCGCCCGCGCACCGCGGCACACCCGGCAACGGCTCCCCGACCCCGTCACCGACTCCGACGTACACCGCGCTCTGATCGACGTAACCCACTCTGAGCTGCACCTTTGCGGTCACCGAAAGTTTTTCGGCGCGAGGTGTGACGTTTCTGGAGCCCGGGACGCAGTAATGAGTGAGCCGACTGGTCATCGGCCGTCGCACGGAGCCGGGGTTCCCCCCGTACCCGCGGCTCGTGCACCTGGCGCGGGCGGGACACGTTCCCCCGGTCCCGCCCGCGCCCCGCAACGCACAGCCCTCGGCAGGGCTTCTCACCAGGACACGACGACCTTGTCGCCGATCCTCACCTGCGCGAAGAGCCGGGCGATCGCCGTCTCGTCCCGGACGTTGACGCATCCGTGGGAACCGCCCGCGTAGCCGCGCGCCGCGAAGTCGTACGAGTAGTGGACCGCCTGGCCACCGCTGAAGAACATCGCGTACGGCATCGGCGAGTGGTAGAGGGTCGACACATGGTGCCGTGACTTCCAGTAGACGGTGAACACCCCTTCGCGGGTCGGGGTGTACTGCGCGCCGAACCGCACCGCCATCGTGGACAGGGTCCGTCCGCCGACCATCCAGCGCAGGGTCCGGCTGGTCTTGCTGATGCACAGCACCCGCCCGGTCAGACAGCGCGGATCCGCCGCGGCGGCCGGCCGAGCGGCCCCCGGATACAGCTCACCCCTGCCCGGCGGACGGGTCATGGCCACCAGCCGCTGCCAGGTGACGGCGTCCGTCGCGCCGGTCCGGGGCAGTCCGCGCTTGCCCTGGAAGCCCTTGACGGCCTGCTCGGTCGGGCCGTCGTACGACCCGGTCGGCCCCACGGCCAGCCAGGCCACCTGGCGCAGCCGCGCCTGGAGTTCCCGCACGGCCGGACCGTTGTCCCCGCGCGACCACAGCACCCGTGGCGCGGGCACGGCGGGCACGGCGGGAGTGGCACTCGGCGGGGCGGTCGGCGTGCCCGTCGGCGGGGCGGCCGGTGCCGTACGGGTGACGCCGGGCCCCGGACCGCTCCGGGTGGTGCCGGGATCTGGGCTGCCCGGCAGTTCCCCATGCACCGGCAGGCCTTGTTTCCCATCGGCGCCCGCCGGCTGCACGGTGCACCCGCAGAGCGCGGCGAGTGCGGCGGCCGAGGCGAGCAGAGCGGCAGGTCTCCCCGGGATCCTCATGCCCGGGATGCTTCCCCGCGTGACCGCCGCCGAACTACGGGGCATGGTGAGGAGTACCCGTCTACCGCGCGGAGGCAGCGATGGCACAGCAGTCGGCACGACAGTCGGAGTCGGGCCTGCCCATCGAGCCGGTCTACGGGCCGGCCGGCCTGACCGGCTGGGACCCGGCCCGGAAACTGGGCGAACCGGGCGCGTACCCGTTCACCCGCGGGGTCTACCCGACCATGTACACCGGCCGCCCCTGGACCATGCGCCAGTACGCGGGCTTCGGCACGGCGGCGGAGTCCAACGCCCGCTACCGGCAGCTCATCGCCCACGGCACCACCGGCCTGTCCGTCGCCTTCGACCTGCCCACCCAGATGGGCCACGACTCCGACGCGCCCCTCGCGCACGGCGAGGTCGGCAAGGTGGGCGTGGCGATCGACTCCGTCGAGGACATGCGGGTGCTCTTCGACGGCATCCCGCTGGACCAGGTCTCGACGTCCATGACGATCAACGCGCCCGCCGCGCTGCTCCTGCTCCTGTACCAGCTGGTGGCGGAGGAGCAGGGGGCGGCCGCGGACCGGCTGACGGGCACGATCCAGAACGACGTCCTGAAGGAGTACATCGCCCGGGGCACGTACATCTTCCCGCCGAAGCCGTCCCTGCGGCTGACCGCGGACATCTTCCGGTACTGCACCGCCGAGATCCCGAAGTGGAACACGATCTCGATCTCCGGCTACCACATGGCCGAGGCGGGCGCGTCCCCGGTGCAGGAGATCGCGTTCACCCTCGCCGACGGCATCGAGTACGTCCGTACGGCGGTGGCGGCCGGCATGGACGTGGACGACTTCGCCCCGCGCCTGTCGTTCTTCTTCGTGGCCCGTACGACGCTGCTGGAGGAGGTCGCCAAGTTCCGCGCGGCGCGCAGGATCTGGGCACGGGTGATGAGGGAGGAGTTCGGCGCGCGGAACCCCAAGTCGCTGATGCTGCGCTTCCACACCCAGACGGCGGGGGTCCAGCTGACGGCCCAGCAGCCGGAGGTGAACCTGGTCCGGGTCGCCGTCCAGGCCCTGGCGGCGGTCCTCGGCGGCACGCAGTCCCTGCACACCAACTCCTTCGACGAGGCCATCGCGCTGCCGACGGACAAGAGCGCGCGGCTGGCCCTGCGGACGCAGCAGGTGCTGGCGCACGAGACGGACGTCCCGGCGACGGTGGACCCGTTCGCCGGTTCCTACGCGGTCGAGCGGATGACGGACGACGTGGAGGAGGCGGCCGTCGACCTGATGCGCAGGGTGGAGGACCTGGGCGGGGCGGTCGCCGCGATCGAGCGGGGCTTCCAGAAGTCCGAGATCGAGCAGAACGCGTACCGCATCGCGCAGGAGACCGACTCCGGTGACCGGGTGGTGGTCGGGGTCAACCGCTTCCGGCTGGACGAGGAGGAACCGTACGAGCCGCTGCGGGTGGACCCGGCGATCGAGGCGCGCCAGGCCGGGCGCCTGGCCCGGCTGCGGGCCGAACGCGACCGGGCCGCGGTGACCACGGCACTGGACGCGCTGCGGAAGGCGGCGGAGGGCGAGGACAACGTCCTCTACCCGATGAAGGAGGCGCTGCGGGCGCGGGCGACGGTGGGGGAGGTCTGCGGCGCGCTCCGCGAGGTCTGGGGGAGCCACGTACCGAGTGACACCTTCTGAACCCGTGGGCGCCGTCCTGGACACGGAGGACCGAGTGTCGTACCCGCGTGCGACACTCCCTCCATGTTCGGCGTCATCGACCTCCCCACCTATCTCGCGGGCCTGATCCTGATCGTGCTGCTGCCAGGCCCCAACTCCCTCTACGTCCTTTCCGTGGCCGCCCGCCGCGGGGTGCGGGCGGGTTACACGGCCGCGGCCGGTGTGTGGTGCGGGGACACCGTGCTGATGACGCTGTCCGCCGCCGGGGTCGCCTCGCTGCTCCAGGGGAACGCGCTGCTGTTCGGGATCGTGAAGTACGCCGGCGCCGGATATCTGAGCTGGCTGGCGATCGGCATGCTGCGGGCCGCCCGGCAGATGTGGCGGACCCGGCGGGAGCGGGCCGTCGAGGAGGCCGCGCCCGCCCAGGGCCCCGACGAGCGGCCCTTCCGCCGGGCCCTCGTCGTCAGCCTCTTCAACCCCAAGGCGATCCTCTTCTTCGTCGCCTTCTTCGTGCAGTTCGTCGACCCGGGCTACGCCTGTCCGGCCCTGTCCTTCGTCGTCCTCGGCGCCCTCGCCCAGCTGGCCAGCTTCCTGTACCTCAGCGCCCTGATATTCAGCGGCACGCGGCTCGCCGCGGCGTTCCGGCGGCGCAAGCGGCTGTCCGCGACGGCCACGTCGGCGGCCGGGGCGCTGTTCCTGGGCTTCGCCGTGAAGCTCACGCTGGCCGGCGCGTAGGGCGGACGGGCGGCGGCGGGACGGGTCAGAAGACCTCCATCCCGTACCACGCCAGCGCCTCGTTGACCGGCTGGTAGTAGCTGTAGCAGGCGCTGTTGTCGGACCCCGACAGCAGGCCCAGGGCGGCGTCCCCGGCGAAGAGCGGCCCGCCGCTGTCGCCGTGGTCGCGGCAGATGGCCGCCACGTCCATGCCGGTCACCTTCATGCCGTCGGTGTAGGTGATGGTCTGGTTCTTCAGTCCCAGGATGTTGCACGAGTACTTGCTGCGGTAGCCGGAGGCGCAGACGGTCTCGTAGACCTTGCTGTCCCGGGAGTAGCTGATGTCCTGGGCCGCGCCGTCCTGGGCCTCGACGTTCCCGTAGTAGGTCACGTCCGCGTTGTACGCCCGGATGAGGCCGAAGTCATTTCCGTCGGCCACGTTGTGCCCGGTGGTGTACCCGATGTAGGTCCCGTCGGATTTACGCCAGTCGGTTCCCGATGTGTCGGTGCAGTGCCCGGCGGTGAGAATCGCCTTGTAGTCCGGGTCCGTCTTCTTGCGCACGGTGAATCCGTACGAACAGGAAACCACGCCGTTCTCTATGTAGTCGCCCCCGTTGATGGCCGACGACGTTCTCTCCGTCTTTCCGCCGATGCGGATGACGCGGGCGGCGTTTCCGTAGGGCGCGACGAACTTCTTCAGATCCGCGAAGTCCCGCTCGCCGACCGTGCTGTCCGCGCGCACCACGACCTGGTTGGCGGGGATGTCGACACCCCACATCGTGCTGGGGGTGCTGAAGCGGTCGTCGAGGCGCTTCTTGATGGAGCCCAGTTAGGCGGTGTCGTATGTCACCTGCCGTGGCACCGCGCCTGCCGCCTTCACCTCGGCCGCCGCCTTTTCGTCGGTGACGGTGACCACGAACCGGTGCTTGCCGCGATCCAGATAGATCCCGGCGGTGTGCTGTCCGCCGAGCCGGTCGGCGATCCTCTGCGCCGCGTCACCGCTCGGACCGCCGGCCACCGGCACGTCGTGTGCCGCGGCAGGGGGGTTGGTTCCAGACCCTCCGTTCTGCTCACCGATTTCGGTGAGCGGGGCCTGATCTGAACAGCCGCGCGCAGCGCCGTGATGGCGGAACGATGAATTCCAGGATTTCGCTTCCATTCTCCTGGTCGCGTTGTTTCGGCCAGTGTTCGCAGGGTGCCTGAAAGGGGTCGGAGAAAGGTCTCCCGTGGCTTTGCCCTGAGATGCTGGGATTGCACCAGCGTTCGAATGCGGTGGACTCCTCGGATACGTCCTGGGTTCGACTCGCGTTCACCTTTCCGAAGTCCGGAAACATGATCGCGGATCAGTTGTCCGACGGAGAAGATCTCTGCGGCGGGGCAGTGGTTGCCTCCCGGACGAAAGGATTCTTCAGATGCGCAAGAAGTCCTTTGCTGCTGTGGCGACCGGCGTGATGGCGGTCGCCGCCCTGTCGCTGGGCGCCGGCTCGGCCTCCGCCGGGGCGAACGACACGTTCTACCCCTGGCAGAACGGGAAGAGCGGGCGCTGCCTCTCCGTGTCGGGCGGGGGCAGCACGTCCAACGGCACGAACGCCGTCATCTACGACTGCAACGGTGGTGACGAGCAGTACTGGGGCTACTACTCCAGCGGCGAACTGGTCAACCTCAAGAGCGGCAAGTGTCTGTCCACGGCGAGCGGCGGCGGCACGGCCAACGGCACCGAGGTCATCCAGTGGACCTGCAACGGCGGTGCCGAGCAGCAGTGGTACCGCTCCAGCGCCGGTGAGTGGGTGAACGGCAAGAGCGGCACGTGCATGTCGACGGCGAGCGGCGGCGGCACGGCCAACAACACCAAGGTCATCATCTGGTCCTGCAACGGTGGTGCCGAGCAGTACTGGTACTGAGACCACGGCCGGGCGGACGGTGGATCCCACCGTCCGCCCGGCTCTGTCCGGAAGGCCATCTCGTCACCCCGAGTTCACCTGTCCGTCGAGTCGACGTTGGAATGCGGCGCCGAGATTTTCTTACCGTCACAGGAACCTGCCCCGGAGAAAGCCCAGGTGTCCGCGTGCCAAGCCTTCCACCGAAACTGTCCGTGATCGTCCCCTGCTTCAATATCGAGGGCTATGTCCCCGAGACCGTGACCAGTCTGGTGAACAACGCGAAGGACGAATTCGAGTTCATATTCGTCGAGGACCGGTCCACCAAGGACCGGACGTACGAGGCGTTGCTGCACCTGACGAAACGGCTGAAGAACAGCAGGGTGATACGGCACGAGCAGAACGGCGGACTGGCCACCGCCCGGAACACGGGCATCGACGCGGCAGAGGGCCGGTACCTCACCTTCCTGGACGGCGACGACTGGCTCGCCCCCGGGTACCTGACCGAACTGGTCGACGCCGTCGAACGCTTCGACGTCGACTTCGTGCGCACCGACCACGTCCAGGTCACCGGCGTCGGACGCGCCGTCCACCGGGCACCGGAAGGCCGCCGGCACACCCCGCTCGACCCGCGCACCTCGATCCTCCCCGTCGACGACACGACGATGGTCGACTACCCCTACGCCTGGGCCGGCATCTACCACCGCCGCCTTCTGGACCGCGGGCTGCTGCGCTTCCACGACGGGCTCCGCACCGCCGAGGACCGCCCGTGGATCTGGGCGCTGCACCGCCAGGCCGAGTCCTATGCCGTGGCGAGCCTGCGCGGGGTCTTCTACCGGCGCGGGGTGGCCAGTTCGCTGACGCAGATCGGTGACGTGCGGCAGCTGGACTTCTTCCGTTCCTTCGACCTGGTGCTCAGCGAGCTCGCCGACGACCCCGAGGTCGGCAGGCTGCGCAAGAAGGCGCTGCGCAACTACTGCGTCGTCATCGCCCACCAGCTCCTGGCCCGGGACCGGTTCGAGCGGAGCGTCGCCGCACAGCTGCGGCAGCTGGCCGCAGAGGCGCTGGGCCGGATGAGCGAGGAGGAACTGGCCGAAGCCCTCGTCGGCATGGGGGAGGAACGCGTACACGTCCTGCGGCGCGTACGCGGTGGCATGAAGGGAGTCGCGGCATGAGCGGCACGCACCACACGGCCCCGGGCGAGGGCACACCGGCCGGCCCCACCGCGGGCGTGTCCCGGCCCGGTACGACGCAGATCTTCTTCTCGGCCACCCAGTACGCCGCCGCCACCGTCACCGCCGCCCTGCGCGCCGGGCTCTTCGGCCCGCGCGGGGAACACCGCCGCATCCTCGTGGTCAGCAACACCGCCGCCGTGCCCGAGGTCGGCACCCCCCTGGACCGGATGGCCGGATTCGAGCGGCTGCGCCCCGAGTTCGACGAGGTGCGCTCCTGGAACGAGTTCATCTCTCCGCACCATCCGGCCGGCTGGTCGCCGCGCGGCCAGGACCTGCTGCTGTGGGAGAAGGCCGTACGCCTCGCCTGGAACCTCGGTGACGAGCCGGTCGAGATCGCCTGCGAGTCCATCCAGGCCAACCCCTCCCGCGCCGTCGCCGACATCTTCGCCGACAGCCCGATCCACGTGTACGCGGACGGCCTCATGAGCTACGGCCCCACCCGCAACCGCATCCCGCACGGCATGAGCAGCCGCATCGCGCGCGTGCTCCACCTCGACCTGATACCCGGGCTGCGGCCGATGCTCCTGTCCGAGTACGGGGTCCAGCCCGAAGCCGTGCCGAACGAGGCCATCGTCGACGTCCTCGCCCAGATCGGCGAGGAGGGCGCCGGGCTGCTCGCCGAACGCCTGCCCGCCGAGGACCGGCCCACCGCGGTGCTGCTCGGCCAGTACCTCTCGGCCATCGACCTGATCACCCAGGACGAGGAGGAGGAACTCCACGTCCGCATGCTGCGCGCCGCCGCCCGTGCCGGACACCGCGACGTCCTCTTCAAGCCCCACCCCAGCGCACCCGCCGTCTACAACACCTCGCTGGAGGCAGCCGCCGCGGAACTCGGGGTACGGCTGACCGTCCTGAGTGAACCCGTGCTCGCCGAGACGGTCTTCGCCCGCCTGAAGCCGGACCTGGTCATCGGCTGCTTCTCCACCGCGCTGATGACCGCTGCCGCCTTCTACGGCATCCCGGTCGCCCGCGTCGGCACGGAACTGCTCCTGGACCGCATCACGCCGTACGAGAACAGCAACCGCGTCCCGCTCACCATCATCGACGCGGCCCTGCCCGACGCGGAGCGCGACGAGATCGGCACCCCGCTCGCGCTCGACTCGCTGAGCGGGGAACTGGGCGCCCTGGTGCGCACCGTCGGCTACTGCATGCAGTCCCGCAAACACCCCGACCTGCGCGAGGAGGCAGCCGCCTGGCTCACCGCGCACCTCGCGGACCACCCGCAGTACTTCAAGAAGCGCCGGCTGACCATGCTCCGTCTGCCGGGCGGCAGCCCGGTACGGGCCGAGGCGCTGCGCCGGCACCCCGCCGTGCGCAAGGCCGTGCGGCAGATCCGCGCCCGCCAGCGGTAGGCGCCCGCGGCACACGGCGGCAGGGAGGGCGTGGACGACGCCCTCCCTGCCGCCGTCCGCGTGCGGCCGGGGCCCGTCCGGCGCTCGGGCACGCGTGCGGGCCACGCACGACGCGCCGCTCCCCGGCCGGCGGGGAGCGGCGCGCGGGAAGGGGGCGGACTCAGTGCCGCGCCAGCGCCCGGGCCCGCCGGGCGAGGCGGCGTACGGTCGCGTTGCGCGGGATGAACGCCAGTTGCGCGGGCACCGCACCGGGCAGGGCCAGCGCCGTCAGCCGGCGGCGCTTGAAGTAGCGCCAGGTGTGCGCGTCGAGGTGCTGGGCCAGATAGCTTTCGGCCGCTTCCCGCAGCTCGGGGTAGATCTTCGGCTGCATCGCGAAACCCACCGCCTTCAGCAGCTCCGCGAGCCGTGCCACCCGCTCCCGCGACGGCATCGACCAGCCGGACACGGCCCGCTGGTCGCCGAGGTCGGGCAGCAGCGCGTCGGCGAGGGTGACCGGGACCCGGTTGCTGTTCTGATAGGGCGCGAGCCCGGCCAGGACGGTGTCGGTGCCGACCCGGGCGACGGGCAGGCCGTACAGCGAGCCCGCGGTGAACAGGGCGGTGGAGAAGCAGCCGACGACCAGCGCGGGACGCAGCCGCTGGAAGGCCACCTCCGCGAGCACCGGAACGTCCAGTACGTCCAGTTCGGCGCCGAGCCGGGCCGCTTCCTCCTCCAGCAGCCGGGACCAGCGGGCGGGCGCCACCGGGTGCGGCTTGAAGACCAGCCTGCGGTGGCCGAGCGCGACCGCGCCGCGCACCATCCGCAGATGCAGTTCCTCCTCCTCGGCGGCACTGAGGATGTCCAGCGCGCACAGGTACTGGCCGAGCAGCAGGACGGGCCCCGGCCCCTCCTCGCCGGCCCCCGGCAACTCGGGTGCCGCCGAGGCCAGTTCGTCCACCACCTTCAGGAACGCCTCGGTGCGCACCAGCTCGGGGCGTACGCCGAACTCGGTGAGCAGCAGGGGAGTCAGCCCGGGGACCAGATCGAGGTGGAGCAGCCGGTCGATGCGCGTGCCGACCAGCGGATCGACCTTGTCCCGGGTGGGGCCGTAGCTTATGAGGCCGTCCGCGTACACGTCGACGGGGGCGCCGGTGAACAACTGGCACAGCGCCAGCGCCGGGTTGACGTGCACGGACTCCACGGTGAGCCGGATCCGGTCGTCACCGAGTCCCCACAGCAGCCGTACGTACCGCTCCCACAGGGGGATGTCGTTGGCACGCGGGCCCCAGCCGCTGGGGTGCAGGGGCGCGATGGTCTCGTTCCAGGACAGCACCGCGTCGAAGCGCTCGCCGATGCTCGCGAAGCCGGCCATCCGGTCCAGGGCCGGGGTGGTCTCGGGGTTGGCCGCGTTGTTGGTGACGACCAGCAGCCGGCGGTCGGCCGGTGCGAACAGCCCGGCGTCGAGGGCGGCGGCCAGCGTGGCCGCACCGTACAGCGTCGAGGCGCAGAAGATGTGGGTCGTACCGGTCATCAGGCGGCCACCGTCCGGGCGGCCGTCGGCCGGCGCCTGAGCCGCCGCAGCCGGCCGGCGCGCTGCGGGTCCATCGCGTCCATGACCTGCTCCAGCAGATCCTGCGGCAGCTTCTTCAGCGCCGCCGCACCCCGCGCACGCAATTGTCTGGCCACGGCGGGTTCGAACCTTTCGATCGATCCGAGGTGATGGGCCATGATGGCGCAATACGTGCGCACGGCTTTCGGCAGCAGCTTGTCGGCGTCGCGGTCCCGCGCCGTTTCCTCGATCACCTGGTCGAATGCGCGAATGAAATCCAGTTGGCGCACATCGCCGATCTGAGTGAGCGACGAGGCGACTCCGCGTCGGTAGTACACGCCGAGCAGGCCGATCGCGGCGAAGGACTCCGCCTCCCGGTGCAGCTTCCAGATCCACGGGCGGTCCTCGGCCGTGCGCAGTCCGTGGGTGAAATGCAGCAGTCCGCGGTCGACCAGCCGGCGGTGGTACACCCCCGCCCACGCGTACGCGTAGTCGACCGAGGTGGACCGTTCGGCCGGCAGGATCGCCTCGCGGGGATTCAGCACCACATGGCGCCGGCCCTGCGGGACACGGTGGACGGAGCGGGCCCGGCCGGTGCACTGCACATGGTCGGTGCGGATGAAGTCGCAGCCCAACTCGTCCATGGCGCCGACCAGTTGCGGGAGGTAGCCGGGGGCGAGCCAGTCGTCGCCGTCCAGGAACGTCAGGTACTCGCCGCGCGCCCGGTCGATGCCGGTGTTGCGCGCGGTCGCCAGCCCTTCGTTCCGCTCGTGTCCGACCACGACGGCGCCGGGCAGTTCGCGTTCCGCGCGCGCGAGGATCCGCGGTGTCTCGTCGCTCGAACAGTCGTCGACGAGAATGAATTCGAAGTCCTCACGCGTGTTCGCACGCAGGCTCTTCAGCGTGTCTGACGCGTATTGCTGGACGTTGTAGAAGGGCACGATGACCGAGAGCTTCACCACGCGGACGACCTTAGAGGCGCGCCCGGCTCGCACCCTGACGGCTTGCTTGAATCCAGGTGAACTGTGCACGGCCAAGTCGTGAACCACTCATTTTCCCGGTGCCCCCACGTCCCGATTCGCCATTCGGCGATGTGCTGTTAACCGTTTGTTGCGTTCGGGTTGGGCGGAACCTCGGAATCGCTTCCTAGCGTCTTCGACGTGCCAGCAAGTGCTACGAAGTCCCTGCGGGTCGCCGTCCTCGCGGACTCCGACACCCGGTGGAAGTGGGGCGCGCTCACCGCGCAGCGCCTCACTCCCGCGGCTGCCGAGGTCCGGCTCGACGGCTACCTCCTGCGGGGACGCGCCACCCCCACCGCCCGCCAGCTGAAGGAAGTCGGCGTCCAGGCCGACTCCCTGCGTGAGGTCACCGGCGTCGAGTTCCTGCGCGCGATGAGCGAGGACCCCGGTAACCGGTACGACGTCCTCGTGCTCGCCCTGGTCGGCGGCGGTGTGCAGGCGATGCTGCACGGACTGCGCGCCGCCTGGGGCTCCGGGAAGCGCCCCGTGGTCGTCACCGGCTACGTGGGCGTCGTCTACGAGAAGCTCACCGACGGGCTGCTGCTGCGGCACGGCGCGGACCTCGTCCTCGCCAACTCCCGCCACGACGCGGACCGGTTCCGGGCCGTGTACGAGGGCGTGGGCGCCGACGCCTCCTCGGTCACCGAGGTCGCGCTGCCCTTCCTCGGCGGCGAGCCGTACACCGGTGAACACGACCCCTACACCGTGGTGTTCGCGGCCCAGCCGTCCGTGCCGGACAACCGCCGGGACCGTACCTACCTGCTGAACCGCCTCATCGAGCACGCCCGCAAGCACCCCGAACGCGAGGTGCTGCTCAAGCTGCGCTCCAAGCCCGGCGAGCACACCACCCACATCGAGGAGCTGCCGTACCAGAAGCTGGCCCAGGACCAGGACCCGCCGGCCAACTTCCGCCTGGTGTACGGGCACATGGGCGAGGTGCTGGACCGCACCGACCTGCTGGTCACGGTCAGCTCCACGGCCGCCCTGGAGGCCCTGCACCGCCGGGTCCCGACGGCCGTCCTCACCGACCTCGGGGTCCGCGAGGTGCTCGGCAACCACCACTTCACCGGTTCCGGCTGCCTCGCCTCCTGGGACCAGCTCGACGCCGGGCACCGGCCCGTGCCGGACGAGGCGTGGGTGGCCCGGCAGGGAGTCGCGGCCGACGGAAGCTACGACACGGCGTTCGACGGCGCCCGCGAGCGCATCGCCCGGCTCCTGGACCGGCCGGGCGGGCTGCCGCCCCTCACGCCCTACTACACGTCCGAGACCGCGCCCGGCTACCTGCCCGGCATCCTCGCCCGCCACCACCTCGGCCCCGACGGCGTACCGCTGCCCGGAGCGCCCGCCGCCGACAAGGCGCCCGGCCCCGTCCGGCAGATCGTGCGCCGGGCCGCGCGCGGCGCCTACCGGCACGGCGTCCAGCGGGTCGCCCCCGTGATCCGGCGGATGGGCGAGCTGTGACCTCACCCCAAGGAGTAGACCCCATGTCCAACTCGGCAGCGGGCCCAGGCGCTTCGATCCGCCGGGTGCTCGCGGTGATCCCCGCGCGCGGCGGCTCCAAGGGCGTGCCCGCGAAGAACCTCGCCCCGGTGGGCGGTGTCCCGCTGGTGTCCCGCGCGGTGCGCGAGTGCCGGGCGAGCCGGCTGGTGACCGACGTCGTCGTCTCCACCGACGACCAGGCCATCGCCGCCGCCGCCCGGGAGGCCGGCGCCGAGGTCGTCCTGCGGCCCGCCGCCATCGCCGGGGACACCGCCACCTCCGAGGCCGCGGTCCTGCACGCCATGGACACCCACGAGACGCTGCACGGCGCCCCCGTCGACGTGGTCCTGCTGGTCCAGTGCACCAGCCCGTTCCTCGTCCGCGAGGACATCGACGGCGTCGCCGCCGCGGTCGCCGAGAACGGCGCCGACACCGCCGTCACCGTGGCCCCCTTCCACGGCTTCGTCTGGCGCGAGGCCGACGAGCCCACCGAGGGCGGTCGTGGCGTCAACCACGACAAGTCCTACCGCCCGCGCCGCCAGGACCGCCCCCAGGACTTCCTGGAGACCGGCGCCGCCTACGCGATGGACGCGGCCGGCTTCCGCGAGCACCACCACCGCTTCTTCGGCCACACCGAGCTGGTCCGCACCGACCCGGCCCGGGTGCTGGAGATCGACGACCCGCACGACCTCGCGCGGGCCCGGGCCCTCGCGCCCCTCTTCGACGCGGACCGCCCCGGTTCGCTGCCGACCGCCGACGACGTGGACGCGGTCGTACTCGACTTCGACGGCACCCAGACCGACGACCGGGTGCTGATCGACTCCGACGGACGGGAGTTCGTCGCCGTGCACCGCGGCGACGGCCTCGGCATCGCGGCCCTCCGCAGGAGCGGCCTGAAGCTGCTGATCCTGTCCACGGAACAGAACCCGGTCGTCGCCGCCCGCGCACGCAAGCTGCGGATCCCCGTGCTGCACGGCATCGACCGGAAAGACCTCGCGCTGAAGCAGTGGTGCGAGGAGCAGGGCATCGCGCCGGAGCGCGTGCTCTACGTCGGCAACGACGTCAACGACCTGCCGTGCTTCGCCCTCGTGGGCTGGCCCGTGGCGGTCGCGAGCGCTCACGACGTCGTACGCGGCGCCGCACGCGCGGTCACCACCGTCCCCGGCGGTGACGGTGCGATCCGAGAGATCGCCAGCTGGATCCTCGGCCCCTCTCTCGACTCCCTCCCCAAGTAAGGACACCCCCTGATGAGCACCAACTCCCGTCTGCGCACCTTCGGTTCGCGCGAGGTCGGCCCCGGCAAGCCCGTCTACATCTGCGGCGAGATCGGCATCAACCACAACGGTGAGCTGGAGAACGCCTTCAAGCTGATCGACGTGGCCGCCGAGGCCGGCTGCGACGCCGTCAAGTTCCAGAAGCGCACCCCCGAGATCTGCACCCCGCGCGACCAGTGGGACATCGAGCGCGACACCCCCTGGGGCCGGATGACCTACATCGACTACCGCCACCGGGTGGAGTTCGGCGAGGACGAGTACCGCCAGATCGACGAGTACTGCAAGGAGAAGGGGATCGACTGGTTCGCCTCCCCGTGGGACACCGAGGCCGTCGCCTTCCTGGAGAAGTTCGACGTCCCCGCCCACAAGGTGGCCTCCGCCTCCCTGACGGACGACGAGCTGCTGCGCGCCCTGCGCGCCACGGGCCGCTCCGTCATCCTCTCGACGGGCATGTCCACCCCGCGCCAGATCCGCCACGCGGTGGAGGTCCTGGGCTCGGACAACATCCTCCTGTGCCACGCCACCTCCACCTACCCGGCCAAGGCCGAGGAGCTGAACCTCCGCGTGATCAACACGCTGGAGAAGGAGTACCCGAACGTCCCGATCGGCTACTCCGGCCACGAGACGGGCCTCCAGACCACGCTGGCGGCGGTCGCGCTGGGCGCCACGTTCGTCGAGCGCCACATCACCCTGGACCGCGCGATGTGGGGCTCCGACCAGGCCGCCTCGGTCGAGCCGCAGGGCCTTCAGCGCCTCGTCCGTGACATCCGCACCATCGAGGCCTCCCTCGGCGACGGCGTCAAGAAGGTCTACGACTCCGAGCTGGGCCCGATGAAGAAGCTGCGCCGCGTCACCGGCGCCGTCGCCGAGGCGGAGATCGCCGCGGCCGCGGGCGAGCCGGTCTCGGTGTGAATCCAGGTCACTTACGACGGGACGGTCGTACGCCGATGAGCCCCCGCGCCGGTCAGGCCGGTCACCCCGCCCGCACGCTCGCCTTCGTGGAGAGCCCGGTACAGCTGCTGAACGTACTGGAGTGGGCACACCTGCACGGCCTGCACGACCCCGGCCCTTCCGGCCCGGCGGTGCCGTCCGGCCCCGGCCGGGCGGAGTCGGGTGCGCTGTCCGGCCCCGGCGGCGCGGGGCCGGACACGGCCTCCGTGCCGGCGCCGGCCCTGCCCACGCAGCCCGGCCCGGCGCACATCGGCCCCGCGCACGTCGGCCCGGCGCCCGCCGTGCCCGCGCAGGGCCGGCGGTTGCCGGCCGGGGCGGTGTCGGGCGGTGCGGCGGGTGCGGTGCCGGGGGGTGCGGAGCTCACCGTCGTCGTGCTGTCCCCGACCGACCCCATGACCCGGGGCCAGCTGCGCCGCATGGCGGACCTGGCCCGGGACGAGGGGTACCGGGTGCGCTGGGAAGAGGCGCGGGGCGGTACGACCGCGCCCTTCCACACCATCGGCGGCCTGGCCGGTTCCCTGCGCCGGGCCGACCGGATCGTCATGGGAGACCCCTTCTCCCGCTACGTACAACTGCTGCTGACCATCACCCGCGCCCGCGACCTCGTGGTCGTGGACGACGGCACGGCGACGATGGAGTTCGTCGCCCAGCTGGCCCGCGGTGAACGCCTGGTCCGCTGGCACCGCAAGGGCGGCCGGCCCGGCGCCCGCGACCTGCTCTTCGCGCCGGTCTCCTCCTCCGCCCGGCGCCGCCTCACCCCGAGCGACCGCCGGCGCGTCGAGGTCTTCTCCTCCATGCCGGTGACCGACGTCCCGGACGGCGTGACCGTCACCGCCAACGACTTCGCCTGGACCCGCGCCCGCTTCGGGCCCCCGCGCATCACCCAGAGCGCCGACCTGGTCGGCACCTCCCTGGTGGAGACGGGGGTCGTGGACGGCGACCGCTATCTGGAGGCCGTCCGGAACCTGGCCAAGGGCCACGGCGCCACCCGCTACTTCGCCCACCGCCGCGAGAGCGTCGAGAAACTGCACCGCCTGACCGCCGAGACGGGACTGGAGATAGTCCGCCCGGACCTCCCGCTGGAACTGATCGCCCGCCGCGGCCCGATCGGCCGGACGATCCTCAGCTTCCCCTCCACCGTCGTCCACACCCTGCCGCTGGCCCTGGCCGGCACGGGCGTGCGCGTGGCGGTCTGCGACATCGACCCGACCTGGCTCACCGACACCGCCTCCCCACGCGCCCAGGGCTTCCTCTCCGGCGTGACCGGCACCGCCCGGGACGTCCACCGGCTGGCGGCGGTGAGCCCGGCGTAGCCGTGGCTCGTGGGGCTTGACCATATGCCTGAGTACGGATACCCAGGCGGCCCCCGGCACCGCGCCCGTAAGCTCCCTCACCGCGGCGGCACGAGATCGTCACGGCACCACCACGCCGCCGGCATGCCAGGGGGAGGGAGCGCGGATGGCGTGGGACGAGTGGGAGCGGTTGGAGGCGCGGGCCGCGCCCCGTGGCTCCGCACGGACGCGACGGTGACGGAGTGTTCCGGCAAGGACCCGGACGAGTACTTCCGGATCCTCCACCCGTGGAGCTTCACCCCGACGGCCCCCAGCGACGTCGAGACGGCCATGCAACGGCTCAGGCCGGCGCTGCCGAAGCAGGGCTGGAAGATCGTCCGGTACGGCCCCGACACCAGCGCGGACAAGAACGTCGTTCTGATCGCCGACAACGACGAGGAACGGGCCGGCGTGCACATCGCCCGGATGAGGAAGAGGAACCCCCCGAAGCTGGGCCTGACCGTCGTCTCCGGCTGCTACCGGGTCCCCGGCGGCCAGGAGGTCGAGCACTTCCAGCCGCCCGCCCCGGTTCACGCCCGGCGGGCCAGCACGAACCCCCGTGGGCGGGTCTCCTCCGCGGCCGGCTCCCGCAGGACCGTCGCGACCAGGTCCAGACCCGCCCCCGTCAGGGCCTCGGCGACCTGCTCCGGCGTACGCCAGTAGTAGTCGAGGTCGATGCCGTGGCCGAACCGCTCGGTCAGGTGCAGCCGGCCGGGCTCGGGGCCGGACTGGAAGCCGAGCAGGGCGTGCCCGCCGGGGGCCAGGGTGCGGCGGAACTCCGCGCAGGCGGTCGGCAGCTCCTCGTCCGGCAGGTGGATGGTCGAGTAGAGGGCGAGGACGCCGCCCAGGGTGGCGTCGGGCAGGTCCAGTGCGGTCATCGAACCGACGTGGAAGCGCAGGGCGGGGTACGCCGCACGGGCCAGCGTCACCATGACGGGGGAGAGGTCGACCCCGAACACCGGCACCCCCTGCTCGTGCAGCAGCGCGGTGATGTGCCCGGGCCCGCTGCCCAGGTCGGCGACGGGGGCGGAGCCGTTCACCGTGACCAGCTCGGCGAAGGCCCTGATCAGGGTGCGGTCCAGCGGGTGGAGGTCCCCGGGAGGGAAGCGGGCGCCGTAGTCCTCGGCGATCGTGTCGTAGGGGGTACGGGTCGTCCGGAGGAAGTCCGCGGTCGAGTCGCTCACGTCGGCGGACCCTACCGGGAGGGCACCGCGGCGGGGTCCGGTTCGTGGACATCGCGCGCGTGACCCCTGCGAGGCGTGGTATCCGTGGAAGAGGAAACAGAGGTTTTACCCATCAGAGTTCACCGCCATGCGTCCGCCGGTCAGATTTTATTCCCCTAACGGGCTGAACTTTTGTTGAACGAGGGGTAGTTGACCAGCCGGGCGTCCTACCCTTCAGAGGGTGAAGCAATTGATGTCCCTAGAGTCCCAGGCCGGCCTCCCGGGGGATGTGCTCCCCGGCGTGCTGAGCGAGTCCCTGCACGCCGAACTCGTCGCCTTCCGGCGCGACTTGCACATGCATCCGGAGCTGGGCAACCAGGAGTTCCGTACGACCGCCGCGATCAAGGAGCGGCTGGAGCAGGCCGGGCTCAAGCCCCGTGTCCTGAGCACGGGCACGGGACTCGTCTGTGACATCGGCCTCGCGGAGGGTGAGCACCCGTCCGTACCCCTGCTGGCCCTGCGCGCCGACATCGACGCCCTGCCCATTCCGGACACGAAGAGCGACTGCCCGTACCGGTCCACCGTGCCCGACCGGGCGCACGCGTGCGGTCACGACGTGCACACCTCCGTCGTCCTCGGCGCCGGGCTGGTCCTCGCCGACCTGCACGCCAAGGGCCTGCTGTCCCGGCCGGTGCGGCTGCTCTTCCAGCCCGCCGAGGAGGTGCTGCCCGGCGGCGCCCTGGGCGCCATCGAGGACGGCGCGCTGACAGGCGTCGGCCGCCTCCTCGCCGTGCACTGCGACCCCAGGGTGGAGGCCGGGAAGGTCGGGCTGCGGCACGGGCCGATCACCAGCGCCTGCGACCGTCTGGAGATCGCGCTCGACGGCCCCGGCGGGCACACCGCCCGCCCCCACCTGACCACCGACCTGGTCACCGCCGCCGCCCGGGTCGCCGTCGACGTCCCCGCGCTGATCGCCCGCCGGGTCGACACCCGCGTCGGTCTCGCCCTCACCTGGGGCCGCATCGAGTCCGGCCACGCCCCGAACGTGATCCCGCAGCACGCGGAGCTGTCCGGGACCGTGCGCTGCCTGGACCTGGAGGCCTGGCGGCAGGCCCCCGACATCGTGCACGCGGCGATCGACGAGGTCGCCACCCTGCACCGGGCCAAGTCCGAGATCACCTATGTGCGCGGGGTGCCGCCGGTGGTCAACGACCGGGAGTCGACCGAGCTGCTGCGCCGGGCCATGGTCGCCCGGCGCGGCATGAAGTCCGTGGAGAGCACCGAGCAGAGCCTCGGCGGCGAGGACTTCTCCTGGTACCTGGAGCACGTCCAGGGCGCCATGGCCCGGCTCGGGGTGCGCCGGCCCGGCGAGCGCACGGTGCGCGATCTCCATCAGGGCGACTTCGACGCGGACGAGTATGCGATCACGGTGGGTGTCGAGATGTTCACCGCCGCCGCGTTCCTGGACGTCAACGGCTCGCAGAGCTGAGCGGGCGGCCCCCTGTGAGCCCCTTCGCGGGCCGGCCGGGGGGCCGCTTTCCCGCCCGGCGCAACACGGATGCAAGCCAATCGTGCACTGTCCGCAACAGTGGCGTGAGAAGACCAAGACACCGAGTTCAGGCACTGTTTGCCTCGAATCGATAACGGCTTCCCGAGAGGGTTTTTTGCGACATCTACGCGCGTTACGATGCCGCGAAGCCGACGCCGCCGGGGCGTCTCGGCCGGAGCACCGACTCGGTGCTCACATCAAGCGCCGCCAAGGCGCTCAGGTCAGGTGAAGGAGCCTTCCCGTGCGCCGGGTAGCCAAGCTTTCCGCTGCGTGTATCGCCTCCGCAGCACTCGCACTGACTGCCACTGCCTGTGGCAGCACCTCCTCCGACAACGACTCCGGCTCGCCCGCCTCGGGTGACGGCAAGGGTGTCAAGGTCGGTATCGCCTTCGACGTCGGCGGCCGTGGCGACCGCTCGTTCAACGACTCCGCCGCGCGGGGTGCCGACAAGGCGAAGAAGGAGTTCGGCGGCGACATCAAGGAGCTGACCGCGAAGACCTCGGACACCGAGGCCGACCGCGAGCAGCGCCTGTCGGACCTGGCCGACGCGGGCTACAACCCCATCGTCGGTGTGGGCTACGCCTACGCCGCCTCGATGACCAAGGTCGCCGCGAAGTACCCGAAGACCACCTTCGGCATCGTCGACTCGGTGGTCAACGGCAAGAACGTCGACAGCATCACCTTCACCGAGGAGCAGGGCTCCTACCTGGCCGGTGTCGCCGCCGCGCTGAAGACCAAGACCAAGCACGTCGGCTTCATCGGCGGCGTCGACGTCCCGCTCATCAAGAAGTTCGAGGCGGGTTACGTCCAGGGCGTCAAGGACACCGACCCGAAGATCAAGATCGACACGCAGTACCTGTCCCACGGCTCGGACACCTCCGGCTTCGCCAGCCCCGACAAGGGGAAGGAGGCCGCGCAGGGCATGCTCGACAACGGCGCGGACGTCATCTACTCGGCGGCCGGCTCCTCCGGCAACGGCGCCATCGAGGCCGTGGCCGGCAAGAAGGGCGCCTGGGCCATCGGCGTGGACTCGGACCAGTACAGCATCCCGGGTCTGGCCAAGTACAAGAACTCGATCCTGACCTCGGTCGTCAAGAACGTCGACGTCGGTGTCTACGACCTGGTCAAGTCCGTCCACGACGGCAAGCCGCTGACCGGCACCAACACCTACTCGCTCGCCAAGGACGGCGTCTCGCTGTCCACCAGCGGTGGCTTCATCGACGACATCAAGGCCAAGCTGGACGCGGCGCAGAAGAAGATCGTCGACGGCTCGATCAAGGTCAAGACCACCCCGTGACCTGACGGGTCCCGTCGGACCCCGGCTCGGCGGGGACGCCCTCCGGTGCTCCCCCGCCGAGCCATAACAATGTGTCAACTCTACGCGTGTAGCGCGGAGTTGCCGCGCTAGCGTCGCCGACGCCTGCCCCCTCCCCGCAGCCCCTTTCCCCGAGGAGAGTGCGCCATCAACGCGTCCAGCCCTCCCGCTGCCGTCGAACTGCGCGGCATCACCAAGCGTTTCCCCGGCGTCGTCGCCAACCGCGACATCGACATCACGGTCCGTACGGGCACCGTCCACGCCCTGTGCGGCGAGAACGGCGCCGGCAAGTCCACCCTGATGAAGATCCTCTACGGCATGCAGCAGCCGGACGAGGGCACCATCACCGTGGGTGGCGAACAGGTCGTCTTCCACAACCCCGGCGATGCCATCGCCCGCGGCATCGGCATGGTGCACCAGCACTTCATGCTCGCCGACAACCTCACCGTCCTGGAGAACGTCGTCCTCGGCGCGGAGAAGCTGCACGGCATCGGGGGCAGGGCACGCGCCCGGATCAAGGAGATCTCCGACGCCTACGGCCTGGGCGTCCGGCCCGACGCCCTGGTCGAGGAACTCGGCGTCGCCGACCGCCAGCGCGTGGAGATCCTCAAGGTCCTCTACCGCGGCGCCAAGACCCTCATCCTGGACGAGCCCACGGCCGTCCTCGTGCCGCAGGAGGTCGACGCCCTCTTCGACAACCTGCGCGAACTCAAGGCCGAGGGCCTCACCGTCATCTTCATCTCGCACAAGCTGGGCGAGGTGCTCTCCGTCGCCGACGAGATCACCGTCATCCGGCGCGGCACCACCGTCGGCACCGTCGACCCGCGCGGCACCACCCCCAAGCAGCTCGCCGAGCTGATGGTCGGCAGTGAGCTGCCCACCCCGGAGACCCAGGAGTCCACGGTCACCGACGTCCCGATGCTCACGGTGGACGGCCTGCACCTCGCGCAGACCGACCTCGACGGCATCGAGCGGATCATCCTGGACGAGATCTCCTTCACCATCCACAAGGGCGAGGTCCTCGGCATCGCCGGCGTGGAGGGCAACGGCCAGTCCGAACTGGTCGAGGCGATCATGGGCATGCGCCGGCCCGACGCCGGCGCCGTCACCCTCGACGGCACCGACATCTCCCAGGCCCCGACCCGCGACCGCCGCGAGTCCGGCATCGGCTACATCCCCGAGGACCGCCACCGCCACGGCCTGCTGCTGGAAGCGCCGCTGTGGGAGAACCGCATCCTCGGCCACGTCACCGAGAAGCCCAACTCGCGCGGCGGACTGCTCGACCCCAAGGCCGCCCGCGTCGACACCCAGCGCATCGTCGAGTCCTACGACGTCCGCACCCCCGGCATCGACGTCACCGCCGCCTCCCTGTCCGGCGGCAACCAGCAGAAGCTGATCGTCGGCCGGGAGATGAGCCACAGCCCCAAGCTGCTCATCGCCGCCCACCCCACCCGCGGTGTGGACGTCGGTGCGCAGGCGGCCATCTGGGACCACATCCGCGAGGCCCGCCGCGAGGGCCTGGCCGTGCTGCTGATCTCCGCGGACCTGGACGAGCTGATCGGGCTCTCCGACACCCTGCGGGTGATGTACCGCGGCCGGCTGGTCGCCGACGCCGACCCCGCCACGATCACCCCCGAAGAGCTGGGCTCCGCCATGACGGGTGCGGCCACCGGCCACCTGGAGCACACAGAGGACGACGCGCGATGAACAAGCTGACCTCACGGATCGACAAGGAGCGGCTGCTCCTCGGCGTCGCCGCGCCCCTGCTGGCGGTCGTCGCCGCGCTCGTCGTCACCACCCTGGTGATCCTCGCGACCGGCAAGAACCCCGGTGACGCCTTCAGCGACATGGTGACCTACGGCTTCGCCAGCGACAGCCAGGTCTACATCCTGAACAAGGCGACCACGTACTACCTCGCGGGTGTCGCGGTGGCCATCGGCTTCCGCATGAACCTGTTCAACATCGGTGTCGACGGCCAGTACCGGCTCGCCGCGTTCATAGCCGCCGTCCTCGGCGGGGCGCTCACCGTGCCCGGCTGGATCGCCATCCCGCTGATCATCCTCTGCGCCATGGCCACCGGCGCCCTGTGGGCGGCCATCGCCGGCATCCTCAAGGTGACCCGGGGCGTCAGCGAGGTCATCGCGACCATCATGCTGAACTCGATCGCCACCGCGGTCATCGCGTACCTGCTCCAGCCCGGCAAGCTCGGCCAGCTGGACCAGGCCGGCACCCTCGTCTCCACCAAGCCGCTGCCGTCGTCCTCGTACTTCTTCAGCTTCGACGCCGGCCCGGCCGGTGAGCTGTGGGGCTTCATCGTGATCGCCGTGCTCGTCGGCGTCGCGTACTGGTTCGTGCTCGGCCGCACCCGGTTCGGCTTCGACCTGCGCACCGTCGGCCAGTCCGAGACCGCCGCCGCCGCGAGCGGCGTCGGGGTGAAGAAGATGGTCGCCACCAGCATGATCATCTCGGGTGCGGTGGCCGGTCTGATCGGCATGCCGACCCTGCTGAACGACAGCCACCAGTTCAGCAACGACTTCCCGGCCGGCATCGGCTTCACCGGTATCGCCATCGCCCTGCTCGGCCGCAACCACCCGATCGGCATCGCGCTCGGCGCGCTGCTCTGGGGCTTCCTGGAGCGCACCACCAACCACCTGGAGTTCCAGGGCTACGACAAGGAAATCCTCGGCGTCATCCAGGGCGTCATCGTGCTGTGCGTCGTCATCGCCTACGAGGTCGTACGCCGCTACGGCCTGAAGCGCCAGCAGCAGCGCGTCGGCGCCGAACTCGCCGCCCAGGCCGCCGCCCCGACGAAGAAGCAGGAGGTGGCGTGATGACTGCCACGATGACCGACGCGCCGCCGCCGGCGGCTCCCAAGGCGGCGGGCGCGCCGCAGCGCTCCGGCCGCTCCCTCGGCCTGACCCTCATGATCGTCGCGGGCGCCCTGCTGCTCCTGGCCGCCGTCCGCGTGATCACCGGCGCCAACCAGCTCGACTCCGCGGGCCAGGTCGGCGCCGCCCTCGGCCTCGCCGTACCGATCGGACTCGCCGGACTCGCCGGCCTGTGGTCGGAGCGGGCCGGCGTGGTCAACATCGGCCTGGAAGGCATGATGATCCTCGGCACCTTCGGCGCCGGCTGGATCGGCTGGCAGTCCAGCCCCTGGCTCGGCCTGCTGTGCGGCATCGCCTTCGGTGTCCTCGGCGGCCTGGTGCACGCCGTCGCCACCGTCACCTTCGGCGTCGACCACATCGTCTCCGGTGTCGCCGTCAACCTGCTCGCGCTCGGCGCCACCCAGTACCTGGCCAAGCTGTTCTTCGCCGACGGCAAGGCCGCCGAGGCGGGCGGCAACCCCAAGCAGTCCCCGCCCGCGGACACGCTGCCCGACGTCACCGTCCCCGGCCTCTCGGACGGCCTCGCGTCGATCGAGAAGCACCACTGGTTCCTGGTCTCCGACCTCGCCGGCATCATCGGCGGTCTGATCACCAACCTGTCCGTGGTGACGATCATCGCCGTGCTGCTGTTCGTGGGCAGCTGGTGGCTGCTGTGGCGCACCCCGTTCGGGCTGCGGCTGCGCTCCTGCGGTGAGAACCCGATCGCCGCCGAGTCCCTCGGTGTCAACGTCTACCAGTACAAGTACGCGGCCGTGGCCGTCTCCGGCGGCCTCGCCGGCCTCGGCGGCGCCTTCCTCGCGCTGGTCACCTCGCACACCTACCTGGAGGGCCAGACCGGAGGCCGCGGCTACATCGGTCTCGCCGCCATGATCTTCGGCAACTGGCGCCCCGGCGGCCTCGCCATAGGCGCGGGCCTGTTCGGCTACTCCGACGCGCTCCAGCTCCGCAACGGCGGCGTGACCGTCCACGCCCTGCTCCTGCTGCTGGTCGTCCTGCTCGCGCTGCTGGCCGGCTGGAAGCTCTACAAGAAGGCCCTGGTGCAGGGCGTGGTCAGCGCCGTCATGGCCGCGCTGGTCCTCGTCTGGTACCTGCTCACCGACGAGGTCCCCAGCGACTTCGTCGGCGCCACCCCGTACGTCGTCACGCTGCTGGTGCTGTCGCTGTCCGCGCAGCGCCTGCGGATGCCGAAGGCGGACGGCATGCGCTACCGGAAGGGGCAGGGCAAGTGACCGGGCGAGCCGCCGGCTTCGACTGGGAGGCCCTGCGCGCCGAGGCGCGGGAGGCCATGACCCACGCCTACGCCCCCTACTCCGGCTACCCGGTCGGCGTGGCGGCCCTGGTCGACGACGGCCGCACGGTCACCGGCTGCAACGTCGAGAACGCCTCCTACGGCCTCGGCCTGTGCGCCGAGTGCGGCCTGGTCTCCCAGCTCCAGCGCACGGGCGGTGGCCGGCTGACGCACTTCACGTGTGTCGACGGCACCGGCGCCCTGCTGGTCCCGTGCGGTCGCTGCCGCCAGCTGCTCTACGAGTTCGGCGGCCCGGACCTGCTGCTGGACACCCCGGCGGGCGTCCTCCCGCTCTCCGAGATGCTGCCCCAGGCCTTCGGCCCGGACCATCTCACCCAGTAATGCCGTACGGCCCCCCTGCCCCGCTCGCAGGGGGGCCGCACACTTCGCACCTCCCGGAAGGAACCACCCCCGCCATGGCCATGGACGCCATCTCCGTCATCCGCACCAAGCGGGACCGCGGTGAGCTGACCGACGAGCAGATCGACTGGGTCATCGACGCGTACACCCGGGGCGAGGTCGCCGACGAGCAGATGTCCGCGCTCGCCATGGCGATCCTGCTGAACGGCATGAACCGTCGCGAGATCGCCCGCTGGACGGCGGCCATGATCGCCTCCGGCGAGCGCATGGACTTCTCCTCGCTGTCCCGCCCGACGGCCGACAAGCACTCCACGGGCGGCGTCGGCGACAAGATCACCCTCCCGCTGGCCCCGCTCGTCGCCGCCTGCGGCGCGGCCGTCCCGCAGCTCTCCGGCCGGGGCCTCGGCCACACCGGCGGCACCCTGGACAAGCTGGAGTCGATCCCCGGCTGGCGCGCGCTGCTCTCCAACGAGGAGATGCTGAACGTCCTGGACACCACGGGCGCGGTGATCTGCGCGGCGGGCGACGGCCTGGCCCCCGCCGACAAGAAGCTCTACGCCCTGCGCGACGTCACCGGCACGGTCGAGGCGATCCCCCTGATCGCCTCCTCGATCATGTCGAAGAAGATCGCCGAGGGTACCGGCTCCCTGGTGCTGGACGTGAAGGTGGGCACCGGCGCCTTCATGAAGACGATCGAGGACGCCCGTGAGCTGGCCTCCACGATGGTCGGCCTCGGCACAGACCACGGCGTGAAGACGGTCGCGCTGCTGACGGACATGTCCACCCCCCTCGGCCTCACGGCGGGCAACGCCCTGGAGGTCCGCGAGTCGGTGGAGGTCCTGGCCGGCGGCGGCCCCGCGGACGTCGTGGAACTGACCATCGCCCTGGCCCGCGAGATGCTCGACGCGGCCGGCATCAAGGACGCCGACCCCGCGAAGGCCCTCGCCGACGGCTCGGCGATGGACGTCTGGCGCCGGATGATCGCGGCGCAGGGCGGCGACCCGGACGCGCCGCTGCCCACCGCGAAGGAGCAGCACGTCGTCAAGGCCCCGGCCTCCGGCGTCCTGACCCGCCTCGACGCGTACGACATCGGCGTCGGCGCCTGGCGCCTCGGCGCCGGCCGGGCCCGCAAGGAGGACCCGGTGCAGGCGGGCGCGGGCATCGAGCTGCACGCCAAGCCGGGCGACACGGTGACCGAGGGCCAGCCCCTGCTGACCCTGCACACCGACACCCCGGAGCGCTTCGCGTACGCACTCCAGGCGGTGGCGGGCTCCTACGACATCGCGGCCCCGGGCACGGCCTTCCAGGCCACGCCGGTGGTGCGGGAACGTATCGCCTGACCTGCGCCCGCGGCCGTAGGCCGTTCATGTCACGACCCTTTCGGGTGAACGGGACCGGTGGACCCGCACCGGTCCCGTTCGGCATGCTGGGATCGGTGACGCACCGATAGGAGACCGCCATGAGCGCACTCACCGTCAGCCAGGACTCCGACCAGAACTGGGACGACCTCGTCCGGTACTGGGAGGAGATGGAATGGCCCGAGGGCAGCAAGGTGGAGATCATCGAGGGGATCATCACCGTGTCACCTGCTCCCGCGTTTCGCCACAACGTGATCGCGGCCCGCATTCAGCGTCGCCTCTACTCCGTGATCCCCGAGGAGTGGGAAATCTTCCAGACACTGGCCATCGCCGTGCCGTCGCGGCTGGGCATGCTCATCCCGGACCTGCTGGTGGCTCCGGTGCGGGAATGCGCGGAGTCGGACTCCCACATCTCCGCCGCCCTCGCCGAACTCGTCGTCGAGGTCACCTCCAGGTCCAACGCCGGCCACGATCGCGTCAGCAAGCCCGCCGCCTACGCCACCGCCGGTATCCCGCTGTACCTCCTGGTCGACCGCTGGGCCCCCGGAGGCCCCACCGCGACGCTCTACGGCGAGCCCAAGGGCGACGTCTACCGGGTCCTCAAGGCGGTCAAGTTCGGTGACCTCGTCGAGCTGCCGGAGCCGTTCGGCCTCACCGTCGACACGAGCGAGTTCCCGGTCGACTGACCCGGCGTCAGCCCAACACCGCCGCCACCCCACCAGCACCGGCACGGACACCACCGTCGACAGCAGGATCGACTCGCGGGCCAGGGACTCGGCCACCCGGTAGCGGCAGGCGTAGGTGTAGAGGTTCTGGGCGCAGGGGAGGGCCGCGGTCACCACCACGTCCAGCAGAGGCGCGCCGTGCAGGCCGAAGACGCCCCGCGCCAGCGCCCACGCCACCAGCGGCCGGCCCAGCGACTTCAGCGCGACGGACAGCAGGACCAGGTGACCGTCCCGTCCCCGGCCGGGCGCCGGGCTGCCGTGCAGCGACATGCCGAAGACCAGCAGGGCCGCCGGGACGGACATGTCGCCGATCAGGGTCAGGGGGCTGAGCAGCGGACCGGGCAGGCGCCCGCCCGCCGCCGACACCACCACACCCGACAGCGAGCCCACCGCGACCGGATTCCGCAGCGGAGTCAGCAGGCGCCGCCCCACCGTGCCCTTCTCGCCGCCGCCGGAGAGGTCCAGCACCGTCAGGGCGACCGGTGTGACCAGGACGACCTGGAACAGCGGCACCGGCGCCACCAGGGACGCGTCGCCCAGCACGTAGGCGGCGATCGGAATGCCGAGGTAGCCCGAGTTGACGTAACCGGAGCACAGCGCCCCGATCGTCGTACGGCCCACACCCCAGCCCCGTACCGCCCCGACCGCCACGAAGACCCCGGCGACCACGGCCGTGCTGAGCGCCGTCACCAGCAGACGGCCGGAGAAGAGGACCGACAGGTCGGCACGCGCGAGGGTCGTGAAGAGGAGCGCCGGACCGGCCACCGTGAAGGCCAGCCGGGTCAGCACCTCGCCGCCCTGCTCGCCGAGCGTCCCGCGCCGCCCGAGCACATAGCCCACCCCGATGACGACCGCGATCACCGCGAACCCGCTCAGCACCCCGCCACAGGGCCAACCCTGCGGGGGGGACCGGAAAGCGGTCAATGTGGTCCCCACCGGCCGGACCGGCACCGCGGCACGCCACCGCCCCCGATGAGTTCCGCCGGCATCGGCGGTCTACCGCACGTGGATGCCGAGACCCCCGCCGTGCTGGTGCTGCCCGGGCCCGTGCGTCGGGACGACGTGCCGGGGCTGTGTGCCGATGTGCGGGCGCTGCTGGAGGCCGGCCGGACCGGGGTGGTCGTGTGCGACGTGGGCGGGCTCGGGCCGCCGGGACTGGCGGCCGTCGACCTGCTGGCCCGGCTGGAGCTGACCGCCCGCCGGGCCGGCGGGCGGATACGGCTGCGAAACCCCGATCCCGCGTTAGGCGCCCTTCTCGACCTCGTCGGACTCCGCTTCCAGGTGGAGGGGCAGATCGAAGAGCGGGAACCAGCGCTGGGTGTCGAGGAAGCAGTGGAATCCGGTGATCCGGCAGTCTGAGATCTCCAGCACCTGCACCGCCCACGGGCTGAACCCGCCGTTCTCCGGGTCCGGCTTGTAGTGCGCGAAGCCCGGCAGGCCGTTGGCCCGGACCGGCAGCAGCCGGGAACCGGCACAGGAGGCGCCCAGGGTGGTCATGAAACCGGTGATGTCCGCCGTGCCGCGCAGCCACAGGTCGAACGGCGGCATCGTCATGATGGCGTCCTCGTGCAGCAGCGCCGTCAGCGCCGTCATGTCATAGCCCTCGAACGCCTTGACGTAACGCTCCAGCAGCTTCTGCTGCTCCTCGTCCAGCGGATCGGACACCGCCCCCTCGGCACCCGCGTCCCCGCGCTCCGCGAGCGTCGCCCGCGCCCGCTGCAAGGCGCTGTTCACCGAGGCGACCGTGGTGTCCAGCAGCTCGGCCACCTCGCTCGCCCTCCAGGCCAGCACCTCGCGCAGGATCAGCACCGCCCGCTGCTTGGGCGGCAGCTGCTGGAGGGCCGCCATGAAGGCGAGCCGGATCGACTCCTTGGCGACCGCCGCCTCCGCCGGGTCCTGCACGGCCGGCAGCACGCGCGCGTCCGGCATCGGCTCCAGCCAGGTGTTGTCCGGGCGCGGGGAGAGCGCCGCCCGCGCGAGCGGGGTCGCCTCCGACAGGTCCATCGGCCGGGCCCGCTTGCTGCCCGCCGCCAGCATGTCCAGGCACACGTTCGTCGCGATCCGGTACAGCCACGAGCGCAGGCTGGAACGGCCCTCGAACTTGTCGTAGCTCCGCCAGGCCCGCACCAGGGTGTCCTGCACCGCGTCCTCGGCCTCGAAGGAGGAACCGAGCATCCGGTAGCAGTACCCGGTCAGCTCCGTCCGGTGCTTCTCCAGTGCGACGTCCAGATCCGCCGTCGCCGTGCTGTTGCCCATCGTCCACCCACCCCTGTGGCCGTCCCTGTAGCGCGCCTTCGCGCCCCAGCACCTGGGAAGCTACCGCAGCCCACTGACAATGGCCCCCGGAGTGGGGAAAGGCCCAGCTCGGAATGGTTGCTCGGGGAAGCCGGGCGGCGTGCGCCGGGTCAGTGCGCGCCCACCGGCTCCCGCCGGGCCGCCACCCGGGCCGCCCGCGAGCCGAGCACGGTGATCGTGACGACGCCGAGGACCGCGAGGAGGCCGACGCCGACCGTGCCCGACCAGCCGTTCGCGTGGAACGCCAGCGCGCCGACCGTACTGCCGACGCTGGAGCCGACGTAGTACGCGGACTGGTACAGCGCCGACGCCTGGGCCCGGCCGTGCGTGGCCGTCTTGCTGACCGCCGAGGAAGCCACCGCGTGCCCGGCGAAGAAGCCCGCCGTGATCAGCACCAGGCCCGCCAGCACCAGCACCAGGGAGGCGGTCAGGGACAGCAGCAGTCCCGCCGCCGTCGTACCGCCCGCCAGATACAGCGCGCCCCGGCGGCCGAACCGGCCCACCAGCCGGCCCGCGGCCGACGCGGAGACCGTACCCACCAGGTAGACCAGGAAGATCGAGCCCACGATGCCCTGCGGCAGCCCGAACGGCGCCGCCGTCAGCCGGTAGCCGATGACCGTGTAGACACCGCCGAACACCGTCATGAACAGCGCGCCGATCGCGTACAGGCGGCGCAGCAGCGGGTCGGAGAGGTGGCCGCGGACGGTGCCGAGCAGCACCCGCGGGCGCAGCGAACCCGCCGTGAAGTGCCTCGGGGCCGGCAACAGCAGCCGGAACGCCACCGCGCACGCGACCGCGAGCGCGCCGATCACCCCGACCGACACCCGCCAGCCCCACTCCTGCGCGACCCAGCCGGTGATCACCCGGCCGCTCATGCCGCCCACGCTGTTGCCCGCCACGAACAGCCCGATCGCCGTGACCAGCGCCTTCGGCCGCACCTCCTCCGCCAGGTACGCCTGCGCCGAGGCCGGCAGCCCGGCCAGCGCAGCGCCCTGCACCGCCCGCAGCACCACCAGCGCGCCGAGCGACGGCGCGAAGGGCACCAGCATGCCGACCGTGACGGCCACGGCCAGCGAGGCGGTCATCACCGTACGGCGTCCGAACCGCTCCGACAGCGCGCTCATCGGCAGCACGAACAGCGCCAGACCACCGGTCGCCGCGGCCACGGTCCAGCTCGCCTCGCTCGCCGCGACCCCGAACTCCCCGGAGATCAGCGGCAGCAGGGCCTGGGTGGAGTACAGGAGGGCGAAGGTCGCGACTCCGGCGAGGAACAGGGCGAGGCTCATCCGGCGGTAGCCGGGGCCGCCCGGGGTCAGCCGGGAGTCGGAGTCCGATTCGGGGGTGCGGACGGGCGGAACGGCGTCCACGCTCGTGGACGCCCCGGTACTGGCGGGAGACATGCTTCGACCGTAGACACGGCCCCACTCATGCGTCCAATGCATGGAATCGTCATAATCGTTCCCATGGTGCATCAGCAGAGCTCACAGGCGCGACTGTCACCGTCCAGTGACACAGAAGACATGGCGCTGTTGCTCGCGCCCCGTCTCGCGTACTTCGCCGGCGTGGCCCGCACCGAACACGTCACCCGGGCCGCGCGGGAGTTGAACGTCCCCCAGTCCACCCTGTCCCGGGCGATGGTCCGCCTGGAGCAGGACCTGGGCGTCGACCTGTTCGCCCGCCACGGCCGCACGGTCTCCCTGACCACCGCCGGCCGCACCTTCCTCGCCTCCGTCGAGCGGGCCCTCGCCGAGATCGGGCGCGCCGCCGAGGAGGTCCGCGCGGACGCCGATCCGGCCACCGGCAAGGTCGCCTTCGGCTTCCTGCACACCATGGGCGCCGAGACCGTACCCGGCCTGCTGCACGCCTTCCGCGCCGACCACCCGCGCGTGCGCTTCAGCCTCGTCCAGAACTACGGCGAGGCCATGCTGGAGGGGCTTCGCGCCGGCGCACTCGACCTCTGCCTCACCTCGCCCGTCCCCGACGCCCCCGACCTGGTCGCCCGCCGCCTGGACGAGCAGAAACTGCGCCTGGTCGTCCCCGCGGACCACCGTCTCGCGGCCCGCCGCCGCATCCGCCTGGCAGAAGCGGCCGAGGAAACCTTCGTCACCCTGGAACCGGGCTACGGCCTGCGCCGCATCACGGACGACCTCTGCCGCGAGGCCGGCTTCAAGCCCCGCATCGCCTTCGAGGGCGAGGAGGCGGAGACGCTGCGCGGCCTGGTGGCGGCGGGCCTCGGGGTCGCCCTGCTGCCGCCCCCGACCGTCCCGCGCCCGGGTGTGGTGGAACTGACGGTCACGGCCCCCAGGGCGGTCCGCGAGATCGGCGTGGCCTGGCTGGCCGACCGCCCCGACACCCCACCGGTGGCGGCCTTCAAGAAGTTCCTCCTCTCCAGGAGGGGCACCTTGCTGCCGGCCTGAGGGACGCCCCGCCCTACCGTTTCCAGGACCTGCCGAACCCCGCGGCCAACGGCATCCTCAAGCCGATCGGCGGCGGCGCCGCCAGCGCGTCCTCCACGGGACGCGACACGGTGTGCCCGAACAACGCGCCCATCACGAAATCCACCGCCAGGCACCGCACTTCGTCCCGGTGCCCGTGCAACCCGTGCCCGTCGGAGTGCACTTCGAACCGGCACACCTCCCGGTTCACCTTCTTCGCCCGCGCCGCGAACCGGAACGACAGCTCGGGATCGGTCCGTTCGTCGTTCGTGCCGTGGGCGATCAGCACCCGCCGCCCGACGAGCTGCTTCACCGGCTCGGCCGGCGCGGCGACGTCCTCCTCCGGCAGCCAGGGGGCCAGCGCCACCACGGAGTCGACCGCCTCGTGCCCGCCGGCCCGCAGCGCCGCGCGTCCGCCCATGTCCACGCCCACCAGGCACACGGGAACGTCCCCGTACCGTCGTACGACCTCGTCGGCGGCCCACTCGGCATCCGCCGCCGGATGGGCCTCGCTGCCGTTCCAGCCGCGGTAGCGGTACTGCACGGGATGGACGGCCAGCCCCTCGTCCCGGCCGGCGCGGGCGAGCGCGCGGCCCAGGGAGCGGACGAGGGTCATCGCCCGGACAGGGGACGGCCGGCGGACGGAGACCTCCTCCCCGCCGGGGAGCAGCAGCACCGCTCCGCTCACCGACGTCGGCTCCCCGCCGACTGCCTTCCCCAGCCCGGCCGTTCGGACCGGCGTCGCTTGCTGTCCCATGGCAGAACAGTGTCAGAAGGCGCGGTGTACTAAACCCGCACGCCCGGTCACCGTTGCGTATCGACGGAAAGGTGCCGGGAAATCGTCGTCGCGCACCGGGTGCTCTACGCGCGTAGGAGTTAGAGTGCGGAAATGACGAGCCAGACCGCACCGACCGGGAACGCCCCCACCGCGGACCAGATCCGCCGGGCGCCCAAGGTACTGCTGCACGATCATCTCGACGGCGGGCTCCGCCCGGGCACCGTCGTAGACCTCGCCCGGGAGACCGGGTACGCCGACCTTCCCGAGACCGACCCGGACAAACTGGGCATCTGGTTCCAGGAGGCCGCCGACTCCGGCTCGCTGGAACGGTACCTGGAGACCTTCCGGCACACCGTCGGCGTGCTCCAGACCAAGGAGGCCCTGGTCCGGGTCGCCCGCGAGTGCGCCGAGGACCTCGCCGAGGACGGGGTCGTCTACGCCGAGGTGCGGTACGCGCCCGAGCAGCACCTCGACCGCGGGCTGTCCCTGGAGGAGGTCGTCGAAGCCGTCAACGAGGGGTTCCGGCAGGGCGAGCGGCTCGCCCGCGAGAACGGCCACCGCATCCGGGTCGGCGCCCTGCTGACCGCCATGCGGCACGCCGCCCGCTCCCTGGAGATCGCCGAACTCGCCAACCGCTACCGGGACGCGGGCGTGGTCGGCTTCGACATCGCCGGTGCCGAGGCCGGCTACCCGCCCACCCGGCACCTGGACGCCTTCGAGTACCTCAAGCGCGAGAACAACCACTTCACCATCCACGCCGGCGAGGCCTTCGGACTGCCGTCCATCTGGCAGGCGCTCCAGTGGTGCGGCGCCGACCGGCTCGGACACGGGGTGCGGATCATCGACGACATCGAGGTCCGCGAGGACGGCTCGGTGAAGCTGGGCCGGCTCGCCTCCTACGTGCGGGACAAGCGGATCCCGTTGGAGCTGTGCCCCAGCTCCAACCTCCAGACCGGGGCCGCGCCCTCCTACGCCGAGCACCCCATCGGGCTGCTGCGCCGGCTGCACTTCCGGGCCACCGTGAACACCGACAACCGGCTGATGTCGCACACCACGATGAGCCGGGAATTCGAGCACCTCGTCGAGGCGTTCGGTTACACGCTCGACGATCTCCAGTGGTTCTCCGTCAATGCGATGAAATCAGCGTTCATTCCTTTCGATGAACGGCTCGCGATGATCAATGACGTCATCAAGCCCGGATATGCCGAGCTGAAATCCGAATGGCTGTTCCGCCAGACCGCGTCCACCAGCGGTTCTGGCGGTTCTGAGGCATAGCGGCCGAGTCCTCGCCGGAACGGAATGCGGGCGCACTTTCACAAGGCGTCCGCATTTCGGTGTTTGCGGCGGGTGGCCGGGAATGTTTACGGTCGTGGACCGCTCAGATCGTTTGTGATCTCCCGTCTCCGCATGCAAGGACGCATTCACCATGAAGCAGTCTGCTGCCAAGACCCTCGGTGTCGCCGCCCTCGGCGCCGCTTTCGCCGCCGTCGGTGCGGGCGCGGCCGACGCGGCCCCGGCCAGTCCGGACGCCGGCAAGACGCTGAACACCGTCACCAAGATGCTGCCGCCCGAGCAGGTCATCGAGGCGCTGCCGGACAGCGGTGCCGTGAAGACGGTGAAGCCCGTGGTCAAGACGGGTGTCGCCGCGGCTCTGCCGGCCGTCGGCAAGGGTGCGGCCACCGCGCAGCCCGTCGTCGAGAGCGTCCTCGCCGAGGGGCCGACCAAGCCGGTCGCCGGCCTGCTCGGCGGACTGCCGTTGCAGGGTCTGCCCACGCACGGGGTGCCGATCAACGGGCTCCCGGTCGGCTGAGCCCGGCTTCCGTCCGACCCGCGCGGGGCGCTCCGGTAGGTCCGGACGCGCCCCTGTGGCGTGCCCGCGTCCGTGTCCGCGCCGGTGCCCCGGCTCACCAGGCGGTGCGGGCCTTGTCCTCGGACGGCAGCAGCAGCCACAGCGCTATGTAGAGCAGGAACTGCGGGCCCGGCAGCAGGCAGGACACCAGGAAGATCACTCGCATCGTCGTGGCCGAGGTGCCGAAGCGGCGGGCCAGTCCGGCGCAGACTCCGCCGATCACGCGGCCGTGGGTGGGGCGGGCAAGGGCGGTCATGTCGGCTCCTCCGTGGTCGTCGGCTCGCTCACGAGCCGGTGGCGGGCCCCCGTCGGGGACCCCTCAACTGCCTTCAACGGTACGGAGACGAAGGGGACGAAGCATCACTCTAAGGGGCGATACCGACCCTGGGAATCGTCGGGGTACGGCCCTGAGACAGCTCCTCCTGGACGGAGACCGCCGGTTCGGGAGCACCGGGTTCCCCCGCGTCCCGGCGCCGCAGCCAGGCGCGGGCCGCCGGTACGACGGCCAGGTGGGCCAGGACGACGCCCGCCGTGTTCAGCAGCAGCGAGTCGACGTCCACGACCCTGCCCGGCACGCCGGTCTGCAACAGGGCGATGCCGAGGGAGAGGAGGGCGCCGGCCGCGGCCGTACGGATCAGGGACGCGACCGGGGAGACGGTGAGCCGGCCGTGCGCCATCGGCAGCAGCACGCCCAGCGGGGCGAGCAGCGCCAGTCCCTCACCGAGGGGCCTGACCGCCTGCGGCCAGCCCAGCGCCAGGTCGGCCCGGATGCCGGCCAGCGGGCGCAGGTTCGGGGGCATCACCCAGGGGACGTCCAGGGGGCGCAGCATCAGCCAGGCGACGAGGGCGAGATGTGCGACGAGGAGGACACCTCCCGTCACACGGATGCGGATCGCGGCGCTGCCGCCGATGGAGCCTTGACGCTGCACGACCCCCTAGACGCGGGGGTGGGGCCGATCGGTTCCGCCGTGGAAACGTTTTGCCTCGTACGGCGCGTGCCGGCTGGACGGCGGGACCGGCTCACTTGCCCGGTAACGCATGGCACCCCGCCACAGGGGAGCGCCCGAAGGGGCGCGGGGAACTGCGCGAGCGGCCACCACGGACCCGCAGCCGGGAGATGGCCTGGGCTCCCACGGCGGCTACCCGCGACGCCACCCCCGCCGGGCGCAGCTGTCACACCGACCCTCGCCGAAGGCAACCGCGACGCCCTCCGGGGGCGGGCGCAGCCGTCACGCCGGCCCGCCGAAGAGGGGGCGCGGGGAACTGCGCGAGCGACTGGCATGGACCCGCAGCCGGGCGATGGCCGGGGCCCCACGGCGGCTACCCGCGACGGCACCCCCGCCGGGCGGAGCGGGTCACGCCGACCCCCGCCGAAGAGGGGGCGCGGGGAACTGCGCGAGCGGCCACCACGGACCCGCAGCCGGGCGACGGCCGGGGCCCCCACGGCGGCTACCCGCGACGCCACCCCCGCCGGGCGTATCTGTCACACCGACCCTCGCCGAAGAGGGGGCGCGGGGAACTGCGCGAGAGGCCACCACGGACCCGCAGCCGGGCGACGGCCAGAGGCCCCCACGGCGGCTACCCGCGACACCGCCCCGCCGGGCGTAGCTGTCACACCGACCCTCGCCAAGGCAACCGCGACGCCACCCCCCGCCGGGCGCAGCCGTCACATCGACCCTCGCCGAAGGCAACCGCGACGCCACCCCCCGCCGAAGGCGAACGGCGACCGTGACGCCGCGCAAGCCCAGCGAAGCGCTACGCGTCCGGTACCCCGCTCGACGGTGGCTGTGTGGTGCCCGGGTGGTCGCGGACCTCGTCCGTGCAGGCGTAGCGGCGGAGGGGGTCCGGGGCGGGGCCGGCCAGGATGACCGAGCCGTCGTCCTCCGTCGCCGCCGAGTCGGACAGGGTGCACACCAGCTGGGCCAGGGCGTAGGAGGTGAGCCGCGACGGTGCCGTGCCCAGCCGGAGCGTGTCCTCGGGGTCCTTCGGGCCGGGCCCGCTCACCCGGAGGCCGCCCGGCACGTACGTCGTATAGCCCGCGGAGCGCTCCGCCGCGGACGGTGACGTGGCCAACTGGTCCAGCAGTCCCTGCGCCACGATCACCCGCCGCTGGGCGTCCGGGGTGCCCTCCGGGACCCGCACGGTCCGGTCGACGGCCACCAGGGACGCCCCGCACAGCAGGAACACCTGCACCGGCACCCCGCGCGCGGACTGCGCGGACACGTCGGGCCCGGCCAGCGAGCACGGCACCCGGGACGGCGCCGGTCCGAAGTCGGTCGGCACCTCCGTGGCCCGGATGCCGCAGCCGGTGAGCAGCACGCCCAGGAGGGGCAGCGCCAGCAGGCGTCGTACGGTCATGACCCCTCCTTCCCCGAGCCGTCGTGGCCGGTCTCGCCGCCCTTGGTGTCCCCGCCGTCCTCCTCGGTCAGCCGGGAGACGTCCCGTGGCAGCCGGAGTGTGAACACCGCGCCGCCGTCGGGGGAGTTGGCCGCGGTGATCCCGCCGCCGTGGATGTGGGCGTTCTCCAGGGCGATGGACAGGCCGAGCCCGCTGCCCTCGGAGCGCGGCCGGGAGGCGCTCGCCTTGTAGAAGCGGTCGAAGACGTGCGGGAGGACGTCCTCCGGGATGCCGGGCCCGTGGTCGCGGACCTGGATCTCGACCGAGTCGTCCGCCTCCCGGACCGACACCCGCACCGGCGACCCGCCGTGCTTGAGCGCGTTGCCGATCAGGTTGGCGAGGATGACGTCCAGGCGGCGCGGGTCGAGCTGGGCGTGGATGCCGCGCTCGGCGTCCAGCTCGACGGCGTCCAGCCAGGCGCGGGCGTCGATGCACGCGGTGATCTGGTCGGCGATGTCGACGTCGTCCAGGACCAGCCGGGCGGTGCCGGCGTCGAAGCGGGTGACCTCCATCAGGTTCTCGACGAGGTCGTTCAGCCGCCGGGTCTCGCTCACCACCAGCCGGACGGCGGGCTCGATCATCGGGTCCATGCTGCCGGTCTCCGCCTCCAGTTCCTCCTCCAGCACCTCCGTGACGGCGGTGATGGCGGTGAGCGGCGTCCGCAGCTCATGGCTCATGTCGGCCACGAACCGGCGCGAGGCCTCGTCCCGCGCGGCCATCTCCGCGACCCGCTGCTCCAGCGCCTCGGCCGCGTTGTTGAACGTCCGGGACAGATCGGCGAGTTCGTCGGTGCCGGACACCCGCAACCGGGTGTCGAGCCTGCCCTCGCCGAGCCGTCGCGCGGCCACGCCCAGCCGGTGCACGGGCTTCAGCACGGTCGTGGCGGCGGCCTGCGCGAGCAGCGCGGCCCCGATCAGCGCGAGCCCGGTGGCGATGCCCAGCGACCAGGCCAGCGAGTTGAGGTCCTTCGCCTCCGGCTCCAGGGACTTCGCCATGTAGCCGGTCGGGCCGCCGCCGATCACGCGCGTACCGGCCACCAGGTAGGGCGTGCCGTGGTCCACGACCCGCTGCCAGTACAGGTGGTACGGCTCCTTGTTGGAGTCGGTCACGCTCTGCCGCTTGGTCACGGCGGCCCGCAGCGACCGGGGCACGTCCTCCAGCGAGAAGCCGTTGATGCCGCCCGAGTTGCCGTACACGGTCTTGCCGTCGGCGTCCTGGGCGACCAGGAGCACGCTGAAGTGCTGGCTGCTGGCGGCCATCTGGCCGGCCGCGCGCTGCACCTGGTCCTGCGTCGGGTGTTCCGGCAGCGCGCCCGCGCGGTTCTGCATCTCCTGCCGGAAGTCGCGCAGCACCGCGTCCTGGGCGCGGGTGAGCACGGCCTCCCGGTTCAGCCAGTAGGCGATGCCGGACGCCGACACGGCGGCCGTGAGGGCCACCAGCCCGAAGACGACGACCAGGCGCAGCCTGAGGCTGGTGAACCTGAGCCGCGACAGACTTCCCTTGCGCCCCGCGGCCCAGCCGCGCAGCCCCCCTTGCGTATCGGTCACTGAGGGGCGTCCAGGCGGTAGCCGACACCACGGACGGTACGGATGAGCGTCGGCGAGGACGGAACGTCCTCCACCTTCGCGCGCAGTCGCTGCACACACGCGTCGACCAGGCGCGAGTCACCGAGGTAGTCGTGCTCCCACACCAGCCGCAGCAGTTGCTGGCGGGACAGCGCCTGACCGGGCCGCCGGCTCAGCTCCAGCAGCAGCCGCAGCTCGGTCGGGGTGAGCTGGAGGTCCTCGCCGTTCTTCGTGACGGTCATCGCCGACCGGTCGATGACGAGGTTGCCGAAGGCCGCCGAGTCGCTGGACTCGCGCTCCCCGCGCCGCAGCACGGCCCGGATCCGGGCGTCCAGCACCCGACCCTGCACCGGCTTGACGACATAGTCGTCGGCGCCGGACTCCAGCCCGACCACGACGTCGATGTCGTCGCTGCGCGCGGTCAGCAGGATGATCGGCAGCTGGTCCGTGCGCCGGATGCGCCGGCACACCTCGAACCCGTCGATGCCGGGCAGCATCACGTCCAGCACGATGAGGTCCGGCCGCTGCTCGCGCAGCAGCTTCAGACCGTCCTCGCCGCTGGCAGCGGTGGCCACCCGGTGTCCCTGGCGCGTCAGGGAGAGCTCCAGGGCCGTACGGATGGCGTCGTCGTCCTCGATCAGCAACAGGGAAGGCACGGGCTCATTCTGGCCCATGGAGGGGTCACCGTACGACCTGCAGGCACCAGGCCATCCGTAACGCCACCACCTGTGCGCGGTGTGTGACCTGCCCGGGCGGGACCCCTGTGACAGGTCTGTGACAGTCGGCAGACATGGTCATGAAGTCACCCCGGCAGTCTTTTGGGCACGGGCAAGGCCGCCGGCCGGAACCAGCCCGGGCAGGACAGAGTCACCGGAAGTCCACGACGGGGAGCGCGAGATGAACACGCTGCACAGCATCAGCACCAGCGCAGTGGTCACGCGTCTGCACGACGTGCACCGGGGATCAGAGAAGTCCGGTGCCGAGGGGGGTCCCTCCCGCGCGAGCGTGTTCGAGCGTGGGGGAGGGCGGGGGTGCGCTCGCGGCACCGGGCGTCAGCACACCGCGTACATGGCGGTGGTTGACACACGGGGGGAAGCTCACGGGGGAGCCGCGTACGGGGAGGACCCGGGGGAGCGTCGTTCGCTGACCGAGGCGGAGTTCACCGCCTACGTCCAGGAGCGCCGCGCCTCCCTGTACGCCACCGCCTACCACCTGACCGGCGACCGCTTCGAGGCCGAGGACCTGTTGCAGAGCGCGCTGTTCTCGACCTACCGGGCGTGGGACCGGATCAGCGACAAGGCCGCGGTCGGCGGATACCTCCGCCGCACCATGACCAACCTGCACATCAGCGCCTGGCGGCGCCGCAAGCTCAACGAGTACCCGACCGAGGAACTGCCGGAGACGCCCTCCGACACGGACGCGATGCGCGGCACCGAGCTGCGCGCGGTCCTGTGGCAGGCGCTGGCCCGGCTGCCCGAACTCCAGCGCACCATGCTGGTCCTGCGCTACTACGAGGGCCGCACGGACCCGGAGATCGCGGAGATCCTCGGCATCAGTGTCGGCACGGTCAAGTCCAGCATCTGGCGCTCGCTGCGCCGGCTGCGCGAGGACGAGGTCCTCAGCTTCGGCCGTGACGAGGAGGACGCCTTCGGCGAGCTGGTCGCCTGAGGTCCGGGGGGACAACGGGGGAAAGCGGGGGGCCACTGGGGGGTGGACCTTCGGGGGAACACGGGGGAGCAAGGGAGAACGGGGCTGGTGGGCCGGGGGTCCTGCCGGCCCCGTTCTTTCGTGCGTACGGGGCGGTACGAGCCTTACGCCGCCGTCCGCTGCCGTACCTGCCGGCCCGCCGCCGCTGCCGCGAGCCGGCCCAGCGCCTCGTCCCGGTCGCAGGGGTGCGCGCCGAGCGACACCTGGCGGGCGACGATCGACCGCTCCGCGCGCATCAGCCGCCAGCCGCGGCGCAGCAGGAACGGCACCGACTTGCGGCCCTCCTTCAGATCGCGCAGGAAGCGCCGCCGGAAGGTGGTGGCCGGGCCCCGGGACAGGCACAGCGCGTCCGCGAGCAGGCCCAGTTCCCGGCAGCGCTCGACGATCTCGGCGGCGAAGATGCCCTCCGCGATGAACAGCGGGGTACGGCCGATGTGCAGCGTCTCCTCGCCGGTACGGGCGCTCAGCGAGATGTCGTACACCGGCACCGGCGTCGATCCCGTGGCGCACAGCCGGGCGATGGCCTCGACCGCGACGTCCGCGTCCCACGACTCCGGGTGGTCCCAGTCGATGTCCGAACTCCCCTCCACCAGCGGCAGAGTCGGATCGTCACCCTCCTTGTAGAAGTCGTCCAGGCGCAGCACGGGGAGCCCGGAACGGGCGGCGACGAGTGACTTGCCCGAGCCCGAGGGGCCGCACAGCAGCACGACACGGGCGGGATACGGGGGATGAATGCTCACGGAACACCAGTTTGACGCATGGGGGCCGCCCTGCCGACCCCGCGGGTCGGCTTTTGAGCGTGAGTCTCGCCTCAACTACCCTACGTGTCGACATCCTTACCCTGTGCACCAGAAGGTGGCATCAGCGATGGCCCGACACACCTCCCCCCAGCACTCCACCGCGCAGCGCGCCCTGATCGTCCTCGCGACCGCCGGAGCGGCCCTGGGCGCGGGGGCGGCGATGGCGTCCGCCGACTCGATCCCCGGCGTGGGCCTCAACTACCGCCCCGTGAACCTCGGCAACGTCGATCCCCAGGCGGGCGCGCGCGCCCTGACCGGCACGGTGGGTTACGTGACCGGCCCGGTCGCCGGTCTCAAGCCCAACCCGCTCGCGGGTACGGGCGTGGACCCGCTCGACAACGGCGTGGGCACCCAGCTGGCCGACTTCAAGCCGGTCGGCTCCCAGATGCTGACGCGCCCGCTCGCGCAGGCGCAGTCACTCGGCAGCGTTCCGGTGGTGGGCCAGGTCCTGGGAGGACTGAGCCACTGAAAGCGCCCCCGAAGGGGCGCGGGGCGGAGTCCGGCATGCGGCTCCGCCGCGCGGGCGCGACCAGCCACCGCGCACCCGCGGTCGGCGGACGACGGCGGTTCCCCGCCCGGCCCCGTCAGTAGGAGGAGCCGCTCGCGCCCAGCGCCCCCGTCGGATGCCACACCGTCTTGGTCTCCAGGAACGCCGTCATCCGCTCGGTCCCCGGCGTCTCGAAATAATCCACAGCCTGTGGACGGAGCACCCGCTTCAGATTGTCGGCCGCCGCGATCTCCAGTTCCTTCGCCAGGCCCTCGTCCGCGCCCGCGAGGTCGATCGCGTTGACGTCCTGGTGCGCGGCCAGCGGCGCCGCGATCTCCGCCGTACGGCCGGACAGGACGTTGACGACACCGCCCGGGACGTCGGAGGTGGCCAGCACCTCGCCCAGGGACAGCGCCGGCAGCGGGGCCTTCTCGGAGGCGATCACGACCGCCGTGTTGCCGGTGGCGATCACCGGGGCCACGACCGACACCAGGCCGAGGAAGGACGACTCCTGCGGGGCCAGGACGGCGACCACGCCGGTCGGCTCCGGGGAGGAGAGGTTGAAGTACGGGCCCGCGACCGGGTTGGCGCCGCCGATCACCTGGGCGATCTTGTCGGTCCAGCCCGCGTACCAGACCCAGCGGTCGATCGTCGCGTCCACGACGGCCGCCGCCTTCGACTTCGACAGGCCCTCCGCGTCCGCGACCTCCCGGACGAACTGCTCCCTGCGGCCCTCCAGCATCTCCGCGACGCGGTAGAGGACCTGGCCGCGGTTGTAGGCGGTCGCGCCGGACCAGCCGCCGAACGCCTTGCGCGCGGCGACCACCGCGTCACGGGCGTCCTTGCGGGAGGACAGCGGAGCGTTGGCCAGCCAGTTGCCCTTCGAGTCCTGCACCTCGTACACCCGGCCGCTCTCGGAACGCGGGAACTTCCCGCCGACGTACAGCTTGTAGGTCTTGAACACACTGAGTCGGTCAGACATCGAGGTACGCCTCCAGGCCGTGGCGGCCGCCCTCGCGGCCGAAGCCCGACTCCTTGTAACCGCCGAACGGCGAGGTCGGGTCGAACTTGTTGAACGTGTTGGACCAGACGACACCGGCGCGCAGCTTGTTCGCGACGGCCAGGATCCGCGAGCCCTTCTCGGTCCAGATGCCGGTCGACAGGCCGTACTGGGTGTTGTTGGCCTTGGCGACGGCCTCGTCGGGCGTACGGAAGGTGAGGACCGACAGCACCGGGCCGAAGATCTCGTCGCGGGCGATGGTGTGCGCCTGGGTGACGTTCGTGAACAGCGTCGGGGCGAACCAGTAGCCGGCGGAGGGGAGTTCACAGGCCGGCGCCCAGCGTTCGGCGCCCTCCGCCTCGCCCTGCTCGGCCAGCGCGGTGATGCGGGCCAGCTGCTCGGCGGAGTTGATCGCGCCGATGTCGGTGTTCTTGTCCAGCGGGTCGCCGAGGCGGAGCGTGGACAGGCGGCGCTTGAGGGAGTCCAGCAGTTCGTCCTGGATCGACTCCTGGACCAGCAGGCGGGAGCCCGCGCAGCAGACCTGGCCCTGGTTGAAGAAGATGCCGTTGACGATGCCCTCGACGGCCTGGTCGATCGGCGCGTCGTCGAAGACGATGTTCGCGCCCTTGCCGCCCAGTTCGAGGGTGAGCTTCTTGCGGGTGCCGGCGACCGTGCGGGCGATCTCCTTGCCGACGGCCGTGGAGCCGGTGAAGGCGACCTTGTTCACGTCGGGGTGCGCGACCAGCGCGGCGCCGGTGTCGCCGTAGCCCGGGAGGATGTTGACGACACCCTTGGGCAGGCCCGCCTGGCGGCAGATGTCCGCGAAGAACAGGGCGGACAGCGGGGTCGTCTCGGCGGGCTTGAGGACGACCGTGTTGCCGGTCGCGAGGGCCGGGGCGATCTTCCAGGCCAGCATCAGCAGCGGGAAGTTCCACGGGATGACCTGGCCGGCCACGCCCAGCGGCTTCGGGTCCGGGCCGAAGCCGGCGTGGCCGAGCTTGTCGGCCCAGCCCGCGTAGTAGAAGAAGTGCGCGGCGACCAGCGGGAGGTCCGCGTCGCGGGTCTCCTTGATCGGCTTGCCGTTGTCCAGCGTCTCCAGGACCGCCAGCTCACGGCTGCGCTCCTGGATGATCCGGGCGATGCGGAACAGGTACTTGGCGCGCTCGGAGCCGGGCAGCGCGGACCACTTCTCGAACGCCTTGCGGGCGGCCTTGACGGCACGGTCGACGTCCTCGGAACCGGCCTGGGCGACCTCGGCGAGGACCTCCTCCGTCGACGGCGAGACCGTCTTGAAGACCTTGCCGTCGGCTGCCTCGGTGAACTCGCCGTCGATGAACAGGCCGTACGAGGGCGCGATGTCGACGATCGCGCGGGACTCGGGGGCGGGTGCGTACTCGAATGCCATGGGGGATCAGTCCACCGTCACGTAGTCGGGACCGGAGTAGCGGCCGGTGGCCAGCTTCTGGCGCTGCATCAGCAGGTCGTTCAGGAGCGAGGAGGCGCCGAAGCGGAACCAGTGGTTGTCCAGCCAGTCCTCGCCCGCGGTCTCGTTGACCAGGACCAGGAACTTGATCGCGTCCTTGCTGGTGCGGATGCCACCGGCCGGCTTCACGCCGACCTGGACGCCGGTCTGGGCCCGGAAGTCGCGGACCGCCTCCAGCATGAGGAGGGTGTTCGCGGGCGTGGCGTTGACGGCGACCTTGCCCGTCGACGTCTTGATGAAGTCGGCGCCGGCCAGCATGCCGAGCCAGGAGGCACGGCGGATGTTGTCGTACGTCGACAGCTCGCCGGTCTCGAAGATGACCTTCAGCCGGGCGCTCGTCCCGCAGGTCTCCTTCACGGCGACGATCTCGTCGTACACCTTCAGGTACTTGCCGGCGAGGAACGCGCCCCGGTCGATGACCATGTCGATCTCGTCGGCGCCGGCGGCGACGGCGTCACGGACGTCGGCCAGCTTCACGTCGAGCGCGGCACGGCCGGCCGGGAAGGCGGTGGCCACCGAGGCGACCTTCACGCCGGAACCGGCGACGGCCTCCTTGGCGACGGCCACCATGTCGGGGTAGACGCAGACCGCGGCCGTCGTCGGGGTCGTGCGGTCCGTGGGGTCGGGGTGGACCGCCTTGGCGCCGAGCGCCCGGACCTTGCCCGGGGTGTCCGCGCCTTCCAGCGTCGTCAGGTCGACCATCGAGATGGCGAGGTCGATGGCGTACGCCTTCGCGGTGGTCTTGATGGAACGGGTGCCGAGGGACGCCGCGCGCGCCTCCAGGCCGACCGCGTCGACGCCGGGCAGCCCGTGGAGGAAGCGGCGCAGCGTGCTGTCGGACGCGGTGACGTCAGCGAGAGCGTGAGCTGTGGGTGCGGTAGTGGGCATGGTCACCAGACGAGCATATCTACGCGCGTAGCGGCTGTACACCCCCGTGCTCGTCCCCGAGGCCGAGATCACGGATGAGCGCCGGTTCACGGGCGCGTGGCCGCACCACGGACGGCGTCGGGCAGAATCGGGACCATGACCACGGACCACCCGTCACCCGCGTCACAGCCGCCGGCGCCCGTCGCCAAGGACCGCGTCTACCGCTCGCCCCTCGGGCTGACGGGCGGCGCGCTGCTGCTCCTGGTCGTCCTCTGGCTGGGCTTCGACGCCCTGTTCAAGGGCCACGGCCGGACCCCGTGGCTGGCGCTGGCCGGGTTGATCCTGATCGTGCCGCTGCTGCTCGCCTTCACGCTCCGCCCGGCGGTGTTCGCGGGCGAGGACCGGCTGCGCGTCCGCAACCCGTTCCGGGTGATCACCCTGCCCTGGGGCGAGATCGCCGACCTGCGCTCCGGCTACTCCAACGAGGTGTTCGCCAAGTCCGGCACCAAGTACCAGCTGTGGGCGATCCCCGTCTCGCTGCGGGCCCGCAAGAAGGCGATCCGCCGGCAGCAGCGGGCGGCGGCGGACGCGGCCCGGGGCGGCCGGGGCGGGGCGCTCGCGCCGAGCGGCCTCGGCTTCGGCGGCTTCGGCGGGCGCGGCCCGGACGCGGGGCCGGCCCGGGCGCAGACCGACCAGATCATGACCGAGCTGGGGGACATCCTGGAGCGGCGCGGGGAGGCCGAGTCGGCGCAGGGCGAGATCACCGTGCGCTGGGCCTACGAGGTGGCCGCGCCCGCGGTCGCCGGAGCGGTGCTGCTGGCGATTCTGCTGGCCGTGGGCTGAGGAAGCCGCGGGGACCGTCCACGGTTGGCACCGGGAGCCGGGGCCACGGCCTGGGCGGGCTGAAGCGTGGTTCTCATGTGCGGGGCCGTGCCCGCGTGGGCGCGACGGGGGCGGTCCGCCGCTGTGGCCGGGGGTGGGTCCCGGTGTGCTTCGTGTACTTCGTCTCCGTCTCCGGGGTGAGGGCCGGCCGTCCGCCTGTGTGGCCTGTCCGGGCGGGATATCCGGTGCGGGCGTGTCGGTGGCGGGCGGGCGGGCGGCGTGGTGGAGCGGTCGCGGGGGAGGCGGACGGCGCGGCCCCGGCGGGCGTACGGCTGTGGCGGGTGGGGCTGCTGCACCGGTTCTGCGCGCTGCTGCTCGTGCTGTGGGGCAGCGGCTTCTCCTGGGGCGCGACCGGCGGGTGGCGGGGTGCGCTCGGAGCCCTCGCCGGTTGCGTAGGGGCGCTGTGGCTGCCCCATGGCGCGCCTGGCGGATCACGGCCGACAGCGCGGGGCTGTGGTTCAACGGGCTGCGCGGGCCCCGGCACCTCCCGTGGGACGAGATCAGGAGCGTCCCGTGCACGAGCACCGAGCTGAAGGTGGACAGCCGGCGGGCCTCCTTCACGCCCTGGTCGGCTGCCGCTCCCCGCCGGCCGTGGCGGGAGCGCCGGTTCGGGGCCGTGCAGCCGCACGAGCGGACCGCGAGTGAGATCACCGCCCTGTGGCGCGACCCGTCGCTGCGCCCGTCCGTGCCCGCCGACGCCGGCCGGCGGGGCCGGCCGCTGTGGCCCCTGGCGCTGGCACTCGCGGCCGGCTGGACGGCGGCCCTGCTGTTCCTGTGGTGAGGACGGACGGGGGCCCTGCCGTTCCTGTCCTGAGGACGGACAGCGGGGCCCCGGACCGTCAGATGCCGGCAGCCGCCGACAGGTCGCGCTTGACGGCCGTCAGCAGCTCCGTCGCGCGGGCGCGGGCGGCCGGCAGGTCGGCGTGCGCGGAGACCGGTACGACGACCTCCAGGTAGCACTTCAGCTTCGGCTCGGTGCCGCTGGGGCGGACGATCACCCGGGCGCCGTCGAGGGTGTAGCGCAGGCCGTCCGTGGGCGGCAGCTTCTCCGTGCCCCGGGTCAGGTCCTCGGCCCGGACGACGGGCAGGCCCGCCAGCCCGGTCGGCGGCTGCTCGCGCAGGCGGCGCATCGCGTCCGCGATCAGCGACAGGTCCTGGACGCGGACCGACAGCTGGTCGGTGGCGTGCAGGCCGTGCTCCACGGCGAGGTCGTCGAGCAGGTCGAGGAGGGTACGGCCCTCCTCCTTGAGCACGGACGCCAACTCGGTGATCAGCAGCGCGGCGGTGATGCCGTCCTTGTCGCGCACGCCCTCCGGGTCCACGCAGTAGCCGAGGGCCTCCTCGTAGCCGTAGCGCAGGCCGTCGACACGGGCGATCCACTTGAAGCCGGTCAGGGTCTCCTCGTACGGCAGCCCCGCCTTCCCGGCGATCCGGCCGAGCAGGGAGGAGGAGACGATCGACTCGGCGAAGGTGCCCCGGGCGCCACGGCGGACCAGGTGGGCGGCGAGCAGGGCGCCGACCTCGTCGCCGCGCAGCATCCGCCAGTCGCCGCCGTCCTTCACGGCCACCGCACAGCGGTCCGCGTCGGGGTCGTTGGCGATCACCAGGTCCGGGTCGGTGGCGCGGGCCCGCGCGAACGCCAGGTCCATCGCGCCCGGCTCCTCCGGGTTCGGGAAGGCGACCGTCGGGAAGTCCGGGTCCGGGTCGGCCTGCTCGGCGACCAGCACCGGCTCGGGGAAGCCGGCGCGGGCGAACGCGGCCAGCAGGACGTCCCGGCCGACGCCGTGCATCGCCGTGTAGACCGTGCGGGCGGTACGGGGGGAGGCGGGGTCCAGTACGGCGTCCGTACGGGCGAGGTAGGCGTCCAGGACCGACTCGTCCAGGGTCTGCCAGCCGCTCTCCGGACGGGGTACGTCGTGCAGGGAGGCGACCGCGTCGATCTCGGCGGCGATCTCCGCGTCGGCGGGCGGGACGATCTGGGAGCCGTCGCCGAGGTAGACCTTGTAGCCGTTGTCCCGGGGCGGGTTGTGGCTGGCGGTGACCTCGACGCCCGCGACCGCGCCGAGGTGCCTTATCGCGAAGGCCAGCACGGGGGTGGGCAGCGGGCGGGGGAGTACGGCCGCGCGCAGGCCGGCGCCGGTCATCACGGCGGCGGTGTCCCGGGCGAAGTCGGCGGACTTGTGGCGGGCGTCGTAGCCGATGACGACGAGTCCACCGGGGTGGCCGTTCTTCTTCAGGTACGCGGCCAGGCCGGCGGCGGCGCGGATGACGACGCTGCGGTTCATGCGCATCGGGCCGGCGCCCAGCTCGCCCCGCAGGCCGGCGGTGCCGAACTGGAGTGTGCCGGAGAAGCGGGCCGACAGTTCCTCGACGGCACCGGCGTCGATCAGTCCGGCCAGTTCGTCGCGGGTCTCCGGGTCCGGGTCCTCGGCGAGCCAGGCCTTGGCCCGGGCGATGAGATCGTCGTGCACCTTGGGATCAACCTCTCCTGTGTTTGCCTGGTCCAACTGGGGGCTCCGCCCCCGGCCCCCCACCCTGCCGCCGACGCCCCCTGGGAGCCGGGTGCGGTATGGAAGGGAGCTTGCCGCATCGCGCGCTGCTCGGGGCCACGCGCCGCGCACGGCCGCGTGCGGTACCGCGCCCGCTGCGAGCCGCCGGCCGCACGGCGGGCCACTCCTGGCTGCTCGCGGTACCGCGCCTGCCCCCGGGCCGCCGGCAGCCGCTAGCCGCACTCCTGAGAGCCGCCCGCAGCACCACTACCACCGCCGAAGCCGAGCCCAGGGGCTCTGCTCGAAGCCGAGCCCAGCGGCTCTGCTCGAAGCCGAGCCCAGCGGCTCTGCTCGAAGCCGAGCTCGGCGCGCCGCCAGAAGCCGGGTGCGGCGCCCCGCTCAAGGCCAAGCCCGGTGCCCCGCCCAAAGCCGGCCGCAACACCGCGTCCCCTGGAAGCCGGGCGCGGCGGCCTCGCACGAAGCCGAGCCCCACGCCCGCCCAGAGCCAAGCCCGATGCCCCGCCCAGAGCCAAGCCCGGCGCTCCGCTCCAACCCGGCCGGCACGCCGCCCCGCCCGAATCCGACCGGCACGCCGCCCCGGCCGAAGTCGAGCCCCACGCCCGCCCAGAGCCAAGCCCGGCGCTCCGCCCGAATCCGACCGGCATGCCACCCCGGCCGAAGCCGATCGGCCCGCCGCCCCGCCCCAACCCGGTCGGCACGCCGCCCCGCCCGAATCCGACCGGCACGCCGCCCCGGCCGAAGTCGAGCCCCACGCCCGCCCAGAGCCAAGCCCGGCGCTCCGCCCGAATCCGACCGGCATGCCACCCCGGCCGAAGCCGATCGGCCCGCCGCCCCGCCCCAACCCGGTCGGCACGCCGCCCCCCTCCAAGCCGAGCGCAGCGGCTCGTCAGAGCCTGCCCAGTACCCGGGCCAGCAGCTCGCCCATGCGGGCCGCCGAGTCGCGGCCGGCCTGGAGGACCTCCTCGTGGTTGAGGGGTTCGCCGGTCATGCCCGCGGCCAGGTTGGTGACCAGGGAGATGCCGAGCACCTCGGCGCCGGCCTCGCGGGCGGCGATGGCCTCCAGGACCGTGGACATGCCGACCAGGTCCGCGCCGATGACGCGGGCCATGCGGATCTCCGCCGGGGTCTCGTAGTGCGGGCCGGGGAACTGGGCGTAGACGCCCTCCTCCAGCGTGGGGTCGATCTCCTTGCACAGGGCGCGCAGGCGCGGCGAGTACAGGTCCGTCAGGTCGACGAAGTTCGCGCCGACGATCGGGGACGTCGCCGTCAGGTTGATGTGGTCGCTGATCAGCACCGGCTGGCCGGGCCGCATGCCCTCGCGCAGACCACCGCAGCCGTTGGTCAGCACGATGGTCTTGCAGCCGGCCGCGACCGCCGTGCGGACGCCGTGCGCCACCGCGGCCACGCCACGGCCCTCGTAGTAGTGGGTACGGCCCAGGAAGACCAGGGCGCGCTTGTCACCGAAGGAGTACGAGCGGATCTTGCCACCGTGGCCCTCGACGGCCGGCGGCGGGAAGCCGGGCAGCTCGGTGACCTGGAACTCGGCGACGGGTGCCCCCAGGGCGTCGACGGCCGGAGCCCAGCCGGAGCCCATCACGAGGGCGACGTCGTGGGTCTCGGCGCCCGTGAGCGCGCGCAGGCGCGCGGCGGCGGCGTCGGCGGCGGCGTAGGGATCGCCCTGGATGTCGTCCGGAAGAAGAGATGCGTTCACGCCGATGAGGGTAGCCGGTCTTCGCCTACGCGCGTAGATGACAGAGCCCACGGGTTTGTGTTCGTTGTCTTGTCGGTTTCGACAAACAGCCGGAAAAATGTGAGCAAAACGCGGCACGGAGGGTGCGCGGAGGATCAGCAGGGGCGCTTGCGCAGCTCCATCACATAGTCGTGCGGAGCCCCCGCCGACTCCGCCGCGTCGGCGATCTCGCCCAGGTAGCGCGCCGACGGCAGCCCGCCCTCGTACGCGTTGAGGACGTACGCCCAGGCCGGCTCCTCACCGTCCAGGGTGTGCACGCGCACGCGTACCCGACGGTAGATGTCGAGGCCCACGCCCTCCCACCGGTCGAGTGATTCCTCGTCCATGGGTGCGATGTCGTACAGGCCGACGAAGACCTCGGCCAGCGGGTCCTCGACGATCGTCGCCAGCGCGCCCTCCCAGCCCAGCTGCTCGCCGCCGAAGGTCAGCCGCCAGCCGTTCAGCCAGCCGGTGGCGCGCAGCGGGGAGTGCGGGGCGCGGCGGGACATCAGGCGCGCGTCGAGGTTGCCGGCGTACGCGGCATAGAGCGACATGGGGAGAGGGTACGGCAGGCGCACCGCGCGCCCCGGGTGTCCCGGGAGCGACCCGGTGGCGCCCCCGGGCAGTAGCACCTTGAAGCGTGCGGGACAATGGAGTACGTGACTCGGATCGTGATCATCGGTGGCGGACCCGGCGGATACGAAGCGGCGCTGGTGGCCGCTCAGCTCGGGGCGGAGGTGACCGTCGTCGACTGCGACGGTCTGGGCGGGGCGTCGGTGCTGACCGACTGCGTGCCGTCGAAGACCCTTATCGCTACGGCCGAGGTCATGACGACCTTCGATTCGTCGTACGAAGAGCTCGGCATCATCGTCGCCGACGACACCCCGCCGCTGGAGCAGGCGGCCCGGGTGGTCGGCGTGGATCTCGGGAAGGTCAACCGCCGGGTGAAGCGGCTGGCCCTCGCCCAGTCCCACGACATCACCGCCTCCGTCACCCGTGCCGGTGCCCGGGTCATGCGCGGGCGCGGCCGGCTGGACGGGATGCAGGCGCTGGACGGGTCCCGGAAGGTCGTCGTCACCGCCGCCGACGGCACCGAGGAGACCCTCACCGCCGACGCGGTCCTCATCGCCACCGGCGGTCATCCGCGCGAGCTGCCCGACGCCCGGCCCGACGGCGAGCGCATCCTCAACTGGACCCAGGTCTACGACCTCACCGAGCTGCCGGAAGAGCTGATCGTGGTCGGGTCGGGTGTGACCGGTGCCGAGTTCGCCGGCGCGTACCAGGCCCTGGGTTCGAAGGTCACGCTCGTGTCGTCCCGCGACCGCGTGCTGCCGGGTGAGGACCCGGACGCCGCCGCCGTCCTGGAGGACGTCTTCCGGCGCCGTGGCATGAACGTCATGGCCCGTTCCCGCGCGCAGTCCGCCAAGCGCGTCGGCGACCGGGTCGAGGTGACGCTGGCCGACGGCCGGGTCATCAGCGGCACGCACTGCCTGATGGCCGTCGGCGCCATCCCGAACAGCGCGGGCCTCGGCCTGGAGGAGGCCGGCGTCAAGCTGCGCGAGTCGGGTCACATCTGGACGGACAAGGTGTCCCGGACGACCGCTCCCGGCGTCTACGCGGCCGGTGACGTGACCGGGGTCTTCGCTCTCGCGTCCGTCGCCGCCATGCAGGGACGTATCGCCATGTACCACTTCCTGGGCGACGCGGTGGCCCCGCTGAACCTGAAGACGGTGTCGTCCAACGTCTTCACCGACCCCGAGATCGCCACCGTCGGCTACAGCCAGGCGGACGTGGACGCGGGCAAGATCGACGCGCGGGTCGTCAAGCTCCCGCTGCTGCGCAACCCGCGCGCCAAGATGCAGGGCATCCGGGATGGCTTCGTGAAGATCTTCTGCCGGCCGGGCACCGGGATCGTCGTGGGCGGTGTGGTGGTGGCCCCGCGCGCCTCGGAACTGATCCACCCCATCTCGATCGCCGTCGACAACAATCTGACGGTCGAACAGATCGCGAACGCGTTCACGGTGTACCCCTCCCTTTCGGGGTCGATCGCGGAGGTCGCCCGGCAGCTGCACACCCGCAAGGCGAGCGCGGAGGCCTGACGGCCCCTGCCGACTCCCCCCAGGTCAGGGGGTGTTGTGGCGTGTGCGGTCGGCATGGTCGGGGCGGGCGGGTTCTATACCACTTCCCGCCCTGCCATGCGAACAACTTCTGCTATTCGGCGCAAACTGCTGAAAGCAGACGGTCGCTGGGGTTACTGTCAGTTTCGTGTTCGCTGCTGAACGTCGCCAATTGATCCTAGAAATGGTGCGAGCGAACGGTGCCGTGTCGCTCCGTGAGCTCGCCCGCGTCGTCCAGACCTCCGAAGTGACCGTACGGCGGGACGTGCGGGCACTGGAGGCAGAAGGACTCCTCGACCGTCGGCACGGCGGTGCGGTACTGCCGGGCGGGTTCACGCGAGAGTCCGGCTTTCCGCAGAAATCCCATCTCGCGACCGCCGAGAAGACGGCCATCGCCGACCTCGCCGCGAGCCTCGTCGAAGAAGGCGAGGCGATCGTGGTCGGGGCCGGTACGACCACGCAGGAGCTGGCCCGCCGGCTCGCGCGCGTGCCGGGTCTGACGGTCGTCACCAACTCCCTCCTGGTGGCCCAGGCGTTGGCCCACGCCAACCGGGTGGAGGTCGTGATGACCGGAGGCACCCTGCGCGGCTCCAACTACGCCCTCGTCGGCTCCGGCGCGGAACAGTCCCTCCAGGGCCTGCGTGTGTCGAAGGCATTCCTCTCCGGAAGCGGTCTGACGGCCGAGCGCGGCCTGTCCACCTCCAACATGCTCTCGGCATCCGTCGACCGGGCCCTCGTCCAGGCCGCCGCGGAGGTCGTGGTCCTCGCCGACCACACCAAGCTCGGCACGGACACCATGTTCCAGACCGTGCCGACGGACCTCATCACCCGGCTCGTCACCGACGAGCCCCCGCCCCACGACGACCGCGCCGCCACGGAGTTGCAGGCGCTCGCGGACCAGGGCGTGCAGATCGCCGTGGCCGGGGCGAGTGGGAACCCGGGGGGTGAACAGGTCCCGGCGACCCGCCGCGCCCCACTGCCGGGGCCGCGCAGGGGGCACGTGGCGCTCCGCTCGGGGGCGGGGCTGGGGGAGTCGGCCGCGGCCGAGCGGGGGCGCGTCGCCGATCTGCGCAGGCGCTGAGGACGCACGGACGCCCGGACGTCCGTGCGGGGCACGGGGCGTCGAGCGGCCGAAGGTCCGCGGTGGTCGTTCACGCCCACGCGGCGTCAGCTCATCGCGAAGGGTTCCGCGCCCCTTCGGGCCCGCCGTCCTCGGGTCGGCCGGGCCGGGCCCGGCAGGTGGCGAAGGCCGTGACGGCTGCCGGGGCGTACCGGCGGCGGGACATCCGGGTCACCAGCTGCCCCATGGTGCGCTCCTCCACCAAGCCGCCCGGCAGGACCAGGCCGAGTGCATCGGCGAGCGGCCTGTGGCCGAGGGGGACCAGGGCGCTCTCGTTCTGCTTGCGGGTCCGCTCCGGTGCGGCGCTGGTCAGCTCGTTCCACAGAACCTGGGCGCCTGGACGGTAGCGGTCGTGGCCGGCCGGCGTCGGCGCCGGTGACGGTGGAGACGAAGCCCACGCGGCCGGCTCAGGGCCCGGGAAAGCGGTCGGCCCCCGGTGCGTACCGGGGGCCGAGTCAGTCTTCCGCGGCCGGACTTCAGTCCTTGATCTCGCAGATGGCCGCGCCCGAGGTGATGGACGCGCCGACCTCGGCGGTCAGGCCCTTGATGGTGCCCGCCTTGTGGGCGTTCAGGGGCTGCTCCATCTTCATGGCCTCCAGGACGACGACCAGGTCGCCCTCCTTGACCTCCTGGCCCTCCTCGACGGCGATCTTCACGATCGTGCCCTGCATCGGCGAGGCGAGGGTGTCGCCGGAGGCGACCGGGCCGGACTTCTTCGCCGCGCGGCGCTTCGGCTTGGCGCCGGCCGCGAGACCCGTGCGGGCCAGGCTCATGCCCAGCGACGACGGAAGCGAGACCTCCAGGCGCTTGCCGCCGACCTCGACGACGACCGTCTCGCGGCCCAGCTCCTCCTCCGCCTCGACGTCGGCGGGCGCGGCGAACGGCTTGATCTCGTTGACGAACTGGGTCTCGATCCAGCGGGTGTGGACCGTGAAGGGGTCCTGGGAGCCGGTCAGCTCGGGGGCGAACGCCGGGTCCCGCACGACCACGCGGTGGAAGGGAATCGCCGTCGCCATGCCCTCGACCTGGAACTCGTCCAGGGCGCGGGCGGCCCGCTCCAGGGCCTCTTTGCGGGTACGGCCGGTCACGACCAGCTTGGCGAGCAGCGAGTCCCAGGCCGGGCCGATGACCGAACCGGCCTCCACGCCCGCGTCCAGACGGACGCCGGGGCCGGACGGCGGGTCGAACCGGGTGACCGTACCGGGGGCCGGGAGGAAGTTGCGGCCCGGGTCCTCGCCGTTGATGCGGAACTCGAACGAGTGACCGCGCAGCACCGGATCGCCGTAACCGAGCTCCTCGCCGTCGGCGATGCGGAACATCTCGCGGACCAGGTCGATGCCGGCGACCTCCTCGGTCACCGGGTGCTCCACCTGGAGCCGGGTGTTCACCTCCAGGAAGGAGATCGTGCCGTCCTGGCCGACCAGGAACTCACAGGTGCCGGCGCCCTCGTAGCCGGCCTCCTTCAGGATGGCCTTCGAGGCGCGGTACAGCTCGGCGACCTGCTCCTCGGACAGGAACGGCGCCGGGGCCTCCTCGACCAGCTTCTGGTGGCGGCGCTGGAGGGAGCAGTCACGGGTGGAGACCACGACCACGTTGCCGTGCTTGTCGGCCAGGCACTGGGTCTCCACGTGGCGCGGACGGTCCAGGTAGCGCTCGACGAAGCACTCGCCGCGGCCGAAGGCGGCGACCGCCTCGCGCACCGCGGACTCGTACAGCTCGGGGACCTCTTCGAGGGTGCGGGCCACCTTCAGACCGCGGCCACCGCCACCGAAGGCGGCCTTGATGGCGATCGGCAGGCCGTGCTCCTTGGCGAAGGCCACGACCTCCTCGGCACCGCTCACCGGATCGGGCGTACCGGCGACCAGCGGCGCACCGGCGCGCTGGGCGATGTGCCGGGCGGCGACCTTGTCACCCAGGTCGCGGATCGCCTGCGGCGGCGGGCCGATCCAGATCAGGCCGGCGTCCAGGACGGCCTGCGCGAACTCGGCGTTCTCCGAGAGGAAGCCGTACCCCGGATGGACGGCGTCCGCGCCGGACTCACGCGCCGCGTTCAAGATCTTCTCGATGACCAGGTAGCTGGTGGCCGGGGTGTCACCGCCCAGAGCGAACGCCTCATCCGCGGCGCGGACATGCAGAGCGTCCCGGTCCGGGTCGGCGTAGACGGCCACGCTCGCGATCCCGGCGTCCCGGCAGGCCCGGGCCACGCGGACAGCGATTTCGCCACGGTTGGCGATGAGCACCTTGCGCACGATTGAGGCTCCCTCCTTGAAACAAGCCGAGTTTAGGGACTGCCGACACGGCACTTCGACCCGTCCCCTGTGGTGAGCTTGCCCACACGGAGCGTGATGCGAGGCCCGCTCGACCCGCGAAAGCCCATGTCGCACCTCGGTACGCAGGACTCCTGCGGAAAACCCTAGCCCTGCCATGTGGCCAAGGTCTCTGTGAAGGCGTGCTGCGGCCCACTCGGATTCTTTGTCGAGTCCCTACGAATGGCCCAATGATTCTTTGCTGCCGCCCGAACCCTTGTCCCTGGGTTTACCCGTTAGTAGCGTTCGCGCTGTCTCGAACGTACCTGGGGTAACAGGCTGCTGGTGTGAAAGGGGGTGGGGTCCGGTGGTGCGCAGACCGGTGGCAGGGGTCGTGGCGGTCGTCCTCCTGGCGGAGGCCGTCTTCATCGCCGCGCTGAACTGGTTCCTCGGAGTGGTCGTCGACCGGCAGGACATGTCCCTGGCCGGTCTCGACCCGGACGTCATGTCGACGTCCTCGAAGATCGGCGGAGTGGTCTTCGGCCTCTACTTCGCGCTGTGCGCGCTGGTGGCCGCGCTGGTCGCGGTACGCGACCGCGCCCCGGCGGGTCTCGGCCGCGTCCTGCTGATCAGCGCGGCCGTGGTGCACGGCCTGCTCGGCGCGTTCGCCTGGGGCCTGGTCGGCTGGACGGCGTTCCTGTTCATGGTGGTCGTGCTCGGGCTGATCGTGCTGCTCCTGATGACGTACGACCGTGCGGGCGGCCCGGAGAGCGCGGCACCCGGCGGCACGCCCGGGGAGGGCGCCGGACCGGCGGCGCGGGCGGAGCCGGGCGCGGCCGGCGCCGGCGCGGGCGCGCCGGTGAGCCGTACGGACGAGCCGCAGGACGGGGACGACGGGCCGCAGGACTCGGTCCCCGCCCGGATCATCGCTCCGGTGCCCACAACTCCGTGATGCCCACGCCCAGTTCGGCGAGGAGCTTGCGGAGCAGGGGCAGGCTGATGCCGATCACGTTGCCGTGGTCGCCGTCGATGCCCTCGATGAACGGCGCCGAACGGCCGTCCAGGGTGAACGCGCCGGCGACGTGCAGCGGCTCACCGGAGGCCACGTAGACGGCGATCTCCTCGTCGCTGGGCTCGCCGAACCGGACGACGGTGGACGCGGTCGCCGACACGTACCGCTTGGCCTCCGTGTCCCACACGCAGTGCCCCGTCTGGAGCACTCCGGCCCGCCCGCGCATGTTCTTCCAGCGGGCGGTGGCCTCCTCGGCGTCGGCCGGCTTGCCGAGCGCCCGCCCGTCCAGCTCCAGCACCGAGTCACAGCCGATCACCAGGGCGCCCTGCACCTCCGGCCGCGCCGCCACGACGCTCGCCTTGGCCTCGGCGAGGGCGAGGGCCAGCTCCGCCGGGGTGGGGGCGGTGACGGCGTCCTCGTCGACGCCGCTCACGATCACCTCGGGGGCGAGGCCGGCCTGCCGGAGCAGGGCCAGCCGGGCGGGGGACTGGGAGGCGAGCACGAGTCGCCTGCGGCGTGGGGCAGTCATGCGGTCAGGTTAGTCAGGGAGCGCCGCGCGGCTCACCTCAGGCCACTGACGACCATGAACAGCACCATGGCCAGGGCCACGAGAAGACCGAGCCGCCGAAGCATGTCCTGCGCGTCGCGCAGGTCCTTCGGCGGTTCGTCTTCCGGGTCTGACCACAGCACCCCACCAGCGTGCGGCTTCGCCGGGGAGGGCGCCTGAGTACGGCTACTCAAGTTGGCGCCCTGGTGTGGCTCCCGGAACGGCTCAGCTCGGCCAGTAGGTGCGGGTCCAGGACGTCGGGCCCGGTCGCGGGACGCGGTGGGCCGCGATCCTCGACGGGTCGGACCACGCGTCCCTCGGGGGCTCCGCGCCGGACGGCGTCGTCGCTGCCGCCGCGGCGCGGGCGCGGACCACCGCCAGGGCGGCGGCCAGCTCCTCCGGGGTCGGGTTGCCTCGTACGACCTTGATGTTCATGACCGCTCCCAGGGTCGGCAGGGCTTGACGACAGGACCTAGAGGGGGATGTTGCCGTGCTTCTTCGGAGGCAGGGATTCCCGCTTGGTGCGCAGCTGACGCAGTCCGCGGACGATGTGCGCGCGGGTGTCGGACGGCATGATCACCGCGTCGACGTAGCCGCGCTCGGCCGCGACGTAGGGGTTGAGGAGGGTGTCCTCGTACTCCTGGATCAGCCGGGCGCGCACCACCTCGACGTCCTCACCGCTCGCCTCCGCCTCCGCGAGCGTGCGGCGGTGCAGGATGTTGACCGCGCCCTGGGCGCCCATGACGGCGATCTGGGCGGTGGGCCAGGCCAGGTTGAGGTCGGCGCCCAGGTGCTTGGAGCCCATGACGTCGTAGGCGCCGCCGAAGGCCTTGCGGGTGATGACGGTGATCAGCGGGACGGTGGCCTCGGCGTAGGCGTAGATCAGCTTGGCGCCGCGCCGGATGATGCCGTCGTGCTCCTGGTCGACGCCCGGCAGGAAGCCCGGCACGTCCACGAAGGTCAGCACCGGGATGTTGAAGGCGTCGCAGGTCCGCACGAAACGGGCGGCCTTCTCGCTCGCCGTGATGTCGAGGCAGCCGGCGAACTGCATCGGCTGGTTGGCGACGACGCCGACCGGGTGGCCCTCGACCCGCCCGAACCCGGTGAGGATGTTCGGCGCGAACAGGGCCTGCGTCTCGAAGAACTCGCCGTCGTCCAGGACGTGCTCGATCACCGTGTGCATGTCGTACGGCTGGTTGGCGCTGTCCGGTACGACGGTGTCCAGCTCGCGGTCCTCGTCACTGGGGGAGAGGTCCGCCTCCTCCGGGAAGACCGGGGGCTCGGAGAGGTTGTTGGACGGCAGGTACGACAGCAGCTGCTTGACGTACTCGATGGCGTCCTTCTCGTCCCCGGCCATGTGGTGGGCCACACCGGAGGCGGTGTTGTGGGTGCGGGCGCCGCCCAGCTCCTCGAAGCCGACGTCCTCGCCGGTGACGGTCTTGATGACGTCCGGGCCGGTGATGAACATGTGCGAGGTCTGGTCGACCATGACCGTGAAGTCGGTGATGGCCGGGGAGTAGACCGCGCCGCCCGCGCAGGGCCCGACGACGAGCGAGATCTGCGGGATGACACCGCTGGCGTGGGTGTTGCGCCGGAAGATCTCGCCGTACGCCCCCAGGGAGGCGACCCCCTCCTGGATGCGGGCGCCGCCGGAGTCGTTGATCCCGATGACCGGGCAGCCCGTCTTCAGGGCGAAGTCCATGACCTTGACGATCTTCTGTCCGTAGACCTCGCCGAGGGCGCCGCCGAAGACGGTGAAGTCCTGCGAGAAGACCGCGACCGGGCGGCCGTCGACCGTGCCGTAGCCGGTGACGACGCCGTCCCCGTAGGGGCGGTTCTTCTCCAGCCCGAAGTTGGTCGACCGGTGCCGGGCGAACTCGTCCAGCTCGACGAACGACCCCTCGTCGAGCAGCAGTTCGATCCGCTCACGCGCCGTCAGCTTGCCCTTGGCGTGCTGCTTCTCGACGGCGCGCTCCGAGCCGGCGTGCGTCGCCTCGTGGATACGGCGCTGGAGATCCGCGAGCTTCCCCGCGGTCGTGTGGATGTCGATCTCTTGGATCTCGTGACGCTCTTCCGGCTCGGACATCGGGATGCGGCTCCCTGCCTGCTCAAAAGGGGGGACGGTTACTCATCCGTAGAGTAGTGGCGGGCCTACGGATCAGCAGTGCGTCGTTTACCACACCTAGGGTGGCTTGCATGACGCCGCACAATCCATCAGACGACAGCCGCTGGTCCGACCTGGACCGTCCGCCCCTGAACGGCGCCGCCCTGCGCCGCGGGCTGGTCAGGGAGGACGGCCTGTACTGCGACATCGAGGTGGTGCAGCGGACCGGTTCCACCAACTCCGACCTGGCCGACCTGGCCGCCGCCGGGAACGCCGACGAGGGCGCGGTCCTGGTGGCGGAGGAGCAGACGGCGGGCCGGGGCCGGCTGGACCGCCGCTGGACGGCTCCGCCGCGCTCCGGCCTGTTCTTCTCCGTCCTGCTCAAGCCCACCGAGGTGCCGGTGGCCCGCTGGGGGTGGCTGCCGCTGCTGACGGGCGTGGCGGTGGCGACCGGGCTGTCCCGGGCGGCGGGCGTCGACACGGCCCTCAAGTGGCCGAACGACCTGCTGGTGACCGTGGGCGGGGAGGAGCGCAAGGCCGGAGGCATCCTGGCCGAGCGGGCCGGCGACGACGGCGTCGTCATCGGCGTCGGCATCAACGTCACGCTCAGGGCGGACGAACTGCCGGTGCCGCAGGCCGGCTCCCTGGCCCTGGCCGGGGCGCTGGGCACGGACCGGGATCCGCTGCTGCGGGCGGTGCTGCGGTCGCTGGAGGGCTGGTACGGGCGCTGGCGGGCCGCGGGGGGCGATCCCTCGGCGAGCCGGCTCCAGGAGACGTACACCGCGGGCTGCGCGACCCTCGGGCGGGTGGTGCGGGCGGAACTGCCGGGCGACCGCTCGGTGGTGGGGGAGGCCGTGGCGCTGGACGGCGACGGGCGGCTGATCATCGCCACGGAGAACGGGGTGCAGGAGCCGGTGGGGGCGGGGGACATCGTCCACCTGCGGCCGGCGTAGAGCGCCCGAAGGGGTGCGGGGAACCGCGCGACCAGCCACGATGGACCCGCGGCCGGGCATGGCGACCCCGTACGGCCGGACCACGCCGGTTCGCTTGACCGGTGCCGGGAACGCAGGCCGTCGGCCCAACCCGACGGAGTGAGCTGGCGCACACCTGCCGTAGAGTTGAGGCCGGTCGATACCTGACCGCGGCAGATCGGAAGGGCAGCAGGCGTGACCGTCGACGACACGGGCTCCGGCGCTGGCGGGGACGGCCGGGTGGACCCCCACGCCCCCGAGACCGGCGATGACCCGCTGGCCCTGCGTCTCGAACAGCTCATCCTGGGCGCCGAGCGCCGCTACACCCCGTTCCAGGCCGCGCGCAGCGCCGGCGTCTCCATGGAGCTGGCGTCCCGGTTCTGGCGGGCGATGGGCTTCGCGGACATCGGCCAGGCCAAGGCCCTCACCGAGGCCGACGTCCTGGCCCTGCGCCGCCTCGCCGGTCTGGTGGAGGCGGGACTGCTGAGCGAGGCCATGGCGGTGCAGGTGGCCCGGTCCACCGGGCAGACCACCGCCCGGTTGGCGGAATGGCAGATCGACTCCTTCCTGGAGGGCCTGACCGAGCCCCCGGAACCGGGGATGACCCGCACCGAGGTGACGTACCCGATCGTCGAGCTGCTCCTGCCCGAGCTGGAGGAGTTCCTCGTCTACGTCTGGCGGCGCCAGCTCGCCGCGTCGGCCGGCCGGGTCGTGCAGACCGCCGACGACGAGGAGATGGTCGACCGGCGGCTCGCCGTCGGCTTCGCCGACCTCGTCGGCTTCACCCGGCTCACCCGCCGCATGGAGGAGGAGGAGCTGGGCGAGCTGGTCGAGGCGTTCGAGACGACCGCGGCCGACCTGGTGGCGGCGCGCGGCGGCCGGCTCATCAAGACCCTCGGGGACGAGGTGCTGTACGCGGCGGACGACGCCGGTGTGGCCGCGGACATCGCGCTGCGGCTGGTGGAGACGCTGGCGAACGACGAGACGATGCCCGAACTGCGGGTCGGCATGGCGTTCGGCACGGTGACCACCCGCATGGGCGATGTGTTCGGTACGACGGTGAACCTGGCCTCCCGGCTGACCTCGATAGCCCCGCGCGACGCCGTCCTCGTGGACAGCGCGTTCGCCGAGGAGCTGATCCGCAGCGGCGAGGCGCCCGCCTCGGAGGCGGAGGCGGCGGAGGCCGCGGCGGCGGCCGAGAAGGAGGGCGAGGACCCACCGGTGTACCGCTTCGCGCTCCAGCCGATGTGGCAGCGCCCGGTGCGCGGCCTCGGCGTGGTCGAGCCGTGGCTGCTCACCCGCCGCGACGGCCAGCCGTAGCCGGCGGCTACGGCCTGCCGCCCCGGTCGCCGAGTATGTCCACGCACAGTCCGATCACCGGCACGCACACCCCGCCCGGACGGGGCTCGGGCTCCGCCGGGCCGTGGCTCGGGGGCGGAGCCGGGGTCGGTGTGGAGGTCGCCGGGGCCGGGCGCGGGGCGGACGCCGTCGGCGCGGGCGGCCGGGGCGTGCCGCTCGGCGGGCCCGGGGTCCGGCTCGGCCGGGCGGTCGGTACGGCGGTGTCGCCGGGCGGTGTCGTGGCCGTGCCCGGTGCCGTACGGACCGGGGAGCCGGTGGGCGTCGGCGCGAGGCTCCTGCCGCCCATGGCGGAGGTCGCCGACGGCAGTGCGGTCGGGGCGGCGGCGATGGTGGCCGCGGCGTCGGCGGAGCGGTCCGCGGACCCGCCGCCCGCGCCGGACCGGGGCTCGGCCTCCGCCGTGCCCGGCACGCCGACTCCCGCGTCCGGGGCGGCCCGGACCAGGCTGAGCACGCCCGCGGCCAGGGCGAGGCCGCCGGCCGCGAGCAGCACCTTGCGCGGCCGGGGCTTGCGATGCCGGCCGCGCCGTACTCCCGGCGTACGCTCCGGCGCGCGTTCCCGCTCCGCGCCGGAGTGTGCAGGTATCGGTGTCATGGGTCCCGCACGCTATGCGCTCGTGTGGGCGGTGTGCGGGGAGAAGGCCGGGATGTCACTCGAACGGGTGTAGCCCCCTGGACTTCACGGGAGGGGGCCCGGCTGCGATGATCGGGCCGACGGCAGTTAACCCGCGTTAACCGGAGGGTGTCATGGGTGAGGAGCGGTTCGGGGAGTTCGTGCTGGTGCGGCGGCACGGGCACGTCGCGGAGCTGGTGCTGGACCGGCCCAAGGCGATGAACGCGGTCTCCACGGAGATGGCCCGCTCCCTCGCGGGCGCGTGCGCCGCGCTCTCCGCCGACCGGGACGCCCGGGTGGTCGTCCTGACCTCGTCGCACGAACGGGCGTTCTGCGTGGGGGCGGACCTGAAGGAGCGGAACTCCTTCACGGACGCCGACCTGGTACGGCAGCGGCCGGTGGCGCGCGGGGCGTACACCGGGGTGCTGGAGCTGCCGATGCCGACGATCGCGGCGGTGCACGGCTTCGCGCTGGGCGGCGGGTTCGAGCTGGCGCTGTCCTGCGACCTGATCGTGGCGGACCGTACGGCCGTGGTGGGGCTGCCGGAGGTGTCCGTGGGCGTGATCCCGGGCGGTGGCGGCACCCAGCTGCTGCCCCGAAGGGTCGGCGCGGCCCGCGCGGCGGAGCTGATCTTCTCGGCGCGGCGCGTGGAGGCGGCGGAGGCGGCCGAGCTGGGGCTGGTGGACCGGCTGGTGGAGCCCGGCCGGGACCGCGAGGAGGCACTGGCGCTGGCCGAGCGGATCGCCGGGAACTCGCCGGTGGGGCTGCGGGCGGCGAAGCGGGCGCTGCGCCTGGGGCACGGGCTGGACCTGCGGGCCGGGCTGGAGGTGGAGGACGCGGCCTGGCGCTCGGTGGCCTTCTCGGGCGACCGGGCGGAGGGCGTGGCGGCATTCAACGAGAAGCGCAAGCCGGAGTGGCCGGGGGAGTGAGGCACCCCGCGCTGTGGCCGGGCGGTCCGAGGCGCCGAGGGTGGAGCGACCGCCCGCAGGCCGCGGCGGCCGGCGCCCCGAAGGGGCGCGGGGAACTGCGCGACCAGCCACAGCGCACCGGTATTCGGCAATGGTCCGGGGGCCCGAGCCGCTACCCGCACGCCCCGCCGGCGGCCGGCGCCCCGAACGGGCGCGGGGGGCTGCGCGACCAGCCACAGTGCACCGGTATTCGGCAATGGTCCGGGGGCCCCGAGCTGCTATCCGCACGGCCGCCAGCCACAGCGCACCGGTATTCGGCAATGGTCCGGGGGCCCGAGCTGCTATCCGCACGCCGCCAGGCACGAGGCACCCGTACCCGGCAATGGTCCGGGGGCCCGAGCCGCTACCCGCACGCCGCAAGTCCCGACGCACTCGCAGTCGGCACCGGCTCGGGGCCCAGCCGGTAGCCGCACGCCGCAAGCCGCGACGAACTCGCACTTGGCAACGGCCCGGGACCCCGGGACCCCGGGACCACGAGCCCCCGGCCGCACGCCGCGAGCCCCCCACCCGCACCCCGCGGAGCGCAACGGCTCGCCACCTGATCGCCGCACCCACACCCCCAAACTGCCCATTCCTCCCTAACCTGGAGTAATGGGTGAGGACAAGCGGCTGACCGCAGTCGTGGCGCTGGCGCAGGGCATGGCGGCGGCGCACACCCCGCGGGAGTGCTGGCAGGCCGCCGCCCTCGGCGCCTGTCACGCGCTGGACGGCAGCTTCGCCGCGCTGTCGGTGTGGGAACGCGAACTCGGCCGGCTCCGGGTCCTCGTGAACGTGGGCGACCGCGCCCCGGACGAAGAGGAGTTCCCGGAGGCCGAGACCTACCCGGTGCACCAGTTCCCGGAGATCACCGAGTTCCTGCACGAGCGGTGGGCCGGCGGCGGCGGTCCCAACGCCTGGGTGGAGACGGCCGAGGGCACGGCGAAGGGCACCCCCGGCTACTTCCACCAGCGCGTCGCCGCCCTGCGCCGCCGCGGTCGCGGCTGCTGCGTGGTCGCGCCCGTCGTCCTGCACGGCCGGGCGTGGGGCGAGGTGTATGTGGCGCGGGCGGTCGGCGAGCCCCTCTTCGCACGGGCCGACGCCGACTTCGCGACCGTCCTCGCCGCCGTCGTCGCCGCGGGCATCGCGCAGACCGAGCGGCTGGAGGAGGCCCGCCGGCTCGCGTACACCGACGCCCTCACCGGCCTGGCCAACCGCCGTGCCGTGGACGTACGCCTGGAGGAGGCCGTGGAGCGGCACCGGGCGGAGGGCGTGGTCGTCAGCCTGGTCGTCTGCGACCTCAACGGGCTCAAGCGGGTCAACGACACCCTCGGGCACGCCGTCGGCGACCGCCTGCTCGAACGCTTCGGCTCGGTGCTGTCGCTGTGCGGCGCGATGGTGCCGGGCGCGCTGGCCGCACGGCTCGGCGGGGACGAGTTCTGTCTGCTCGCGGTCGGGCCGCCCGCCGACGACGTGGTGAAGGCGGCCGACGAACTGTGCCGGCGGGCCGGTGAGCTGGAGCAGGGGGAGGGCGTCGCCTGCGGGGTCGCCTCGACCGAGGACGCGATCGGGGAGGTGCGGGACGCCCGCCGGCTGTTCCGGCTCGCGGACGCCGCCCAGTACCGGGCGAAGGCGCTGCGCCTGGACCGGCCGGTGGTGGCCGGCCGGGAGGGGCCGGACGATCCGGTCGTGCGGCTGGCCGACGCGCCACCGCCCTCGCGGGCCGAGAGGCGCCGGTTCCGCGGACGCCGGCCGTGAGGCGAAGCCCACACCGCGCGGTAAGGGGTGCTCCCGGTCCCCACTAGTGACACCGCGGCATTCAATGCGTACGCTCCTGAATATGGATATGCACACTGTGGTGGTGGGGACGTCCGGGGTGACCGCGTCCGACGTTCTCGCCGTGGCGCGCGGCGGTGCCCGCATCGAGCTGTCGGCGGAGGCGGTGGCGGCCCTGGCGGCGGCCCGGGAGATCGTGGACGCCCTCGCGGCCAAGCCCGACCCGGTCTACGGCGTCTCCACCGGCTTCGGCGCCCTGGCGACCCGGCACATCAGCCAGGAACTGCGCGCCCAGCTACAGCGCAACATCGTCCGCTCGCACGCCGCCGGCATGGGGCCCCGGGTGGAGCGCGAGGTCGTACGGGCCCTGATGTTCCTGCGGCTGAAGACCGTCTGCTCCGGGCACACCGGTGTGCGGCCCGAGGTCGCGCAGACCATGGCCGACGTGCTGAACGCCGGGATCACCCCGGTCGTGCACGAGTACGGCTCCCTCGGCTGTTCCGGCGACCTGGCCCCGCTGTCCCACTGCGCCCTCACCCTCATGGGAGAGGGGGAGGCGGAGGGCCCCGACGGCACCGTCCGGCCCGCCGGCGAGCTGCTCGCCGAGCACGGGATCGCCCCGGTCGAGCTGCGCGAGAAGGAGGGCCTCGCCCTCCTCAACGGCACCGACGGCATGCTCGGCATGCTGGTCATGGCCCTCGCCGACCTCGACACCCTCTACAAGTCCGCCGACGTCACCGCCGCCCTCACCCTGGAGGCGCTGCTCGGCACCGACAAGGTGCTGGCGCCCGAGCTGCACGCCATCCGCCCGCACCCCGGGCAGGGCGCCAGCGCCGCCAACATGCTCGCCGTGCTCAAGGGCTCCCAGCTCACCGGGCACCACCAGGACGACGCGCCCCGCGTCCAGGACGCCTACTCGGTGCGCTGCGCCCCGCAGGTCGCCGGCGCCGGCCGCGACACCCTCGCGCACGCCCGCCTGGTCGCCGAGCGCGAGCTGGCCTCCGCCGTGGACAACCCGGTCGTGCTGCCCGACGGCCGCGTGGAGTCCAACGGCAACTTCCACGGCGCTCCGGTCGCCTACGTCCTGGACTTCCTGGCCATCGCCGCCGCCGACCTCGGCTCCATCGCCGAGCGCCGCACCGACCGGCTTCTGGACAAGAACCGCAGCCACGGCCTGCCGCCGTTCCTCGCCGACGACGCCGGCGTGGACTCCGGTCTGATGATCGCCCAGTACACGCAGGCCGCGCTGGTCAGCGAGCTCAAGCGGCTCGCCGTACCGGCCTCCGCGGACTCGATCCCGTCCTCCGCCATGCAGGAGGACCACGTCTCCATGGGCTGGTCGGCCGCGCGCAAGCTGCGCACCGCCGTGGACAACCTCACCCGGGTCATCGCCATCGAGCTGTACGCGGCCACCCGCGCCATCGAGCTGCGCGAGGGCCTCACCCCGGCGCCCGCCTCCCGGGCGGTCATCGAGGCCGTCCGGGGCGCGGGGGTGCAGGGCCCCGGTCCGGACCGGTTCCTGGCGCCCGACCTGGCCGCCGCCGACGCGTTCGTGCGCGCCGGCGATCTCGTGACGGCCGTGGAGAAGGTCACCGGCCCGCTCCGGTGAACGCGCGGGGGCCCCGGCAGCTGCCGGGGCCCCCGAACGCTACGGAAGAAACGTCACTTCAGCTTGGCGGCCTGCGCCTTCACCACCGGAGCGGAGACCGTGTAGGCCTTCTTGCTCATCATCGCCCCGATGTTGATCGTGGTGTACGTGGCGAGGGTGTTCCCGTGCCGCACGACCTCGGCGTGCAGCGGCAGGGCGCCGTCCTTGCCCGCGTCGTTGGTCGCGGTGAAGGCCACCGACGCGTCACCCGTGCCCGAGGACTTCTCCTCGGCGACCTTGGTGAACTTGCCCTTCTCGCCGTCCTGTTCGCCGGAGAAGCCGCCCGCGCAGGCCTTGACCCCGTCGGAGACCGACTTCAGGGCCTGCTCGGCGCCGTCGCCGTCGTACGAGGCCAGGGTGACCACGGTGACGTCCAGGTCCATGGACTTGTTGATCGCGTCCTCGAACTTGCCGTCGGCCAGGTCGTCCAGGGACGTGGCGTCGTCCGTGGGGTCCTTCTTCTTGTCCTCCGTGGCCATGCGGCTGGTGTCCGCCGCCGGCTCACCGGGCGCGATGCCGGTGAACGCCTGGAGCACCGGCCGGCACTTGGCGTCGTCGGACGTGACCTTGCCGCGGTCGGGGATGCCGCCCTCGACGGGGCCCACCTCGTACCCGGGCACCTCGCCCTTGGCGATGATCAGCTTCTTCAGCTCGGCGGCGCTCAGCGCCTTGGCGGCCGGCTTCGCCGCGTCCGGGCCCTTGGCGTCCCCGGAGTCCTTCGACCCCCCGTCGCCACAGCCCGTGAGGAGGGCGAGCGACAGCGCGCTCACAGCCGCGGTGGCGCACAGCCGCACGCCCGATGATCTCTTCATGAGCGAACTATGTGCGGGCTGTCAAAGTTTCGTCAAGGACGATTAAAACCCCAGGCGCTCCCGGCGCACCGCATACACGACGAATCCGGCACCCACGGCGAGGAAGAGGCTGCCGCCGACGACGTACGGCGTGGTGTCGAAGCTTCCCGTGTCGGCCAGCTCGGTCTCCTCCGCCGCCGCCCGGTCCGCGCCCTCGGCGGTCGCCACCGTCACGGCTCTGGCCTGTGTGACCTGCGACGGCGCGGACGTCCGCGCCGTCTGTCGCGCCGGGGCGTCCTGCGAGGCGTTCGCGGACGGGACGAACCACAGGGCGCACAGCAGGGTGCCCGCGGCGGTGGCGGTCAGCAGCGGACGGCGAGCGGATGACACGGAATATCGATCCCCTTGTGACGCTGGCGAATTGGCCGTGTGGGGCGATGTTAGTGAAAGGCGCGGGTCACGGGAAAGTCACGGGAGGTTTCGGCCGTACGCTCCCGCCATGAGCACAGAAGAGACATCACGTTTTGTGCGGCTTCGCGTGGAGCTGGTGCTGGAAGTACAGGACGACGACGAGGTGGCCAAGGCCGCGCTGCGCCGGATCGCCGGGGATCCGGAGCTCCCGGAGGGGGAGCGGGCCCAGGCCGAGGCCGCTGTGACGGAAGACACCGCGGAGGCCCTCGCGTATCTCGTGGACCCGTTCGACCTGGTCAGCGAGGTGCCCGGAGTGGAACTCCAGCAGGCGTCCTGGTCCAGCGAACGGGTCGACTACGACCCCGATTCGCCGGACTGGGACCTGGACGAGGATGATGGGGCGGACGACGAGGAAGAGGACGGCATCGGCTGAGCGTCACGGGGCACCCAGGACCCCGGACGGCAACCGCCGTCCGGGGTTTCGTCGTCCCGGGGGACGCACGGACCGACTCCCGCACCACCGGCACCGCCGCGGACGCGACCGCGTTCCGCGGACGTGGGATGCCCCACAGGCCCATGGGCTGGGGAACGGGACGGACCGGCCGTAGCGTTGACGGTTCTTGGCGGGGACTCTCTGGGTTATCGCGACTCGGCAACGATGGAGACGTTTGTGATGACGGACAGTATGCGGCGCAGGGGCCTGACGGCCGCGTCCGCTCTGCTCGGTGGTGTGCTGGTGCTGACGGCGTGTTCCGGCGGCGACGCCGGCGCCTCCGGCGGCAAGGACACCTCGCAGGCCAAGGTCGACGAGGCGGCGGCCAAGAAGTCGTCGGAGGCGCAGATCACGATCACGCCCAAGGACGGCTCCAACAACGCGTCGATCAACAACTCCGCGACCGTCACCGTGCGCAAGGGCACGCTCACCACCGTCACGATGACCAGCCAGGACGGCAAGACCGTCGACGGCCGGCTGTCCGCCGACAAGACGAGCTGGAAGCCCAGCGTCCAGCTGGAGCGCTCCACCACCTACAGGCTCGCCGCGGAGGCCAAGGACTCCGATGGCCGCATAGCCCACGAGAACGCGTCCTTCACCACGGTCTCCCCGGCCAACAGCTTCATCGGCACCTTCACCCCGGACAACGGCGCCACGGTCGGCGTCGGCATGCCGGTGTCGATCAACTTCGACAAGGCGATCACCAACAAGGCGGCCGTGCAGAAGGGCATCACGGTCAGCTCCAGCGGCGGCCAGGAGGTCGCCTGCCACTGGTTCAACGCCAACCGCATGGACTGCCGCCCGGAGGAGTACTGGAAGGAAGGCTCCACCGTCACGCTGAAGCTCGCGCTCGACGGCGTCCAGGGCGCCAGCGGCGTCTACGGCGTCCAGCAGAAGACGGTCACCTTCCACATCGGCCGCAACCAGGTCTCGTACGTCGACGCGCAGACCAAGCAGATGAAGATCACGCAGGACGGCAAGGTCGTCAAGACCATACCCATCTCCGCCGGCTCGCCCGAGAACAAGACGTACGAGGGCCAGATGGTGGTCTCCGAGAAGTTCAAGGAGACCCGGATGAACGGCGCGACGGTCGGCTTCACCGACGACGACGGCAAGGGCGAGTACGACATCAAGGACGTGCCGCACGCCATGCGCCTGACCAACTCCGGCACCTTCATCCACGGCAACTACTGGGGCGCCCCCTCGGTGTTCGGCAACGTGAACACCAGCCACGGCTGCGTCGGCCTCCAGGACAAGAAGGGTGCCAACGACCCCAGCACGCCGGCGGCCTGGTTCTACAACCACACGCTGATCGGTGACGTCGTGGTCGTCCAGAACACCGGCGACAAGACCGTCTCGCCGGACAACGGCCTCAACGGCTGGAACATGGACTGGGCGCAGTGGAAGGCCGGCTCGGCCGTCTGACGCCCCCTCACCCGCCGTGCCGGTGCCGCCCCCAGGGGCGGCACCGGCTTTTTTCACGGGCGCCCACCCGGCCGGTCCCGAGCCCGGCCGAAGCCTTCTCATGCTTCTCTTATGTCGGCCTTATGGTGCCATCACGGTCCGTCCCTAGCTTGCGGCCATGTTCTTCACCTACCTGAGGCGCGAACTGCGCCGCCGCAGAAAGGCGGCCCTCGTCGTCGCCTCCGGCCTCGCGCTGGGCATCGCGCTGGTCATCGTGGTCGACTCCGTGTCCACCGGCATGGGGAAGGCCCAGGACAAGGTGCTCCAGTCGCTGTACGGGCTGGGGACCGACATGACGGTGACCAAGGCGGCGTCGGCGTCCACCGGTGACGCCCAGCGGCCCCGCTTCCGGTTCGACGCGCAGAACAACGGCGACGACTCCACCCAGAGCACCGACCGCGTCATGGTGCAGGGCTTCCAGACCCTGTCGGCCTCCACGGTGGCCAAGGTGGGCTCGCAGTCCGGCGTGTCGGACGCGGTCGGCGGGCTGAGCCTCCAGGTCCTCAAGGTCAGCGGCCAGTTCACGCGGGGTCAGTTCCAGCAGAGCGAGAGCGGCGGCGGCTTCCAGCGGGGCGGCGGGACCGGCCGGCCGCAGGGCGAGGTGAAGGGCGGCGGCGCCGACTTCGACGTCAACAACTACTCCGTGTACGGCACCGACGTCACCAAGCCCGGCCTCGGCCCGCTGACCTCATCGAAGATCACCAGCGGCCGTACGTTCAAGGCGACGGAGACCGACGCCAAGGTCGTCGTGGCGGACTCCGCCTACGCCAAGGAGAAGAAGTACAAGGCCGGTTCCACCGTCACCATCAAGGGCGTCACGTTCACGGTGATCGGGATCGCCACCGCCGACAGCGGTGACTCGGCCGCCGACCTGTACATCCCGCTGAAGCAGGCCCAGACCCTCGCCGACGCCAAGGACAAGGTCACCACGATCTACGTCAAGGCGGCCGACTCGAAGAAGATCGACAACGTCAAGTCGGCGATCCAGAAGAACGTCTCGGGTACGACGGTCACCACCTCCGCCGACCTCGCGGACACCGTCTCCGGCTCCCTGTCCACGGCCTCCTCCCTCGCCGCCGACGTCGGCACGTGGCTGTCCCTCGCGGTGCTGGTGGCCGCGTTCCTGGTCGCCGGCCTGCTCACCTCCTCGGCGGTCTCCCGGCGCGTCCGAGAGTTCGGCACGCTGAAGGCGCTGGGCTGGCGCTCGGGCCGGGTGACCCGGCAGGTGGTCGGCGAGGCCATGGTCAACGGCCTGGTCGGCGGCGCCCTCGGCATCGCCCTCGGCCTGGCGGGCGCGTACGTCGTCACCGCCATCGGCCCCGGCCTCCAGGCCCAGGTGGGCGGCGGCACGGGTGGCGGCCTCGGCGGTGGCGGCGGCGCCGGCTTCCCGGGCGGCCCCGGCCGGCGGACGGCGAAGACCCTGGAGGTGGCCCTCACGGCGCCGGTGAGCGTGACGACGATCGTCCTGGCGGTGGGCCTCGCGGTGGCGGGCGGCCTGATCGCGGGCGCGTTCGGCGGCTGGCGCGCGTCCAGGCTGCGCCCGGCGGACGCACTCAGGCGGGTGGAGTAGGCCGGCTTCCCGGCGGGCCGGCCGGTCCGGCCGAGGGGCGCGGGGAACCGCGCGCCCAGCCCCCGCGGACCGACGGCCCGGAACGAGCGCGCACCCATCCCGCAACAGATCCCGGAGCCCCCATGTACGAACTGAACAACGTCACCAAGCGCTACACCCGGGGCAAGGACACCGTCCACGCCCTCGACGGAATCGACCTCACCATCCCCGACGGAGACAGGCTCGTCATCCAGGGCCCCACCGGCGGCGGGAAGTCCACGCTCCTCCAGATGCTCGGCGGCCTCGACCGCCCCACCTCCGGCGAAGTCGTCCTGGACGGCACCGACCTGGCCAGGCTGGGCGAGGCCCGGCTGACCAGGGTCCGCAGCGAGAGCATCGGCTTCGTCTTCCAGTCCTTCAACCTCATCCCGACCCTCACCGCCCAGGAGAACGTGGAAACCGCCCTCGTCCCGCTCGGCATCAAGGTGAAGGAACGCCGTGAACTCGCCGCGGAGGCACTTCGGTCCGTCGGCCTGGGCGAGCGCCTCGGACATCTCCCCGGCGAGATGTCCGGAGGGCAGCAGCAGCGCGTCGCCATCGCCCGGGCCCTCGTGAAGAAACCCAAGGTGTTGCTGGCCGACGAGCCGACCGGCAACCTGGACGAGGGAACGCGGGACGAGATCATGGACGTACTCGAACGCCTGTGGAAGGAGCACGGGTTGACCTTCATCATGGTCACCCACGACTCCACGCTGGCGAAGAAGGCTCCGCGCCTGGCCACGCTGCGCAAGGGGAAGATCACCGTGAAGGAGAACGCGGCCACCTGACGGCACATAACACAGGCCGATCGCGGCGCACTTCGCGGTTGTGTAACGGTGTCCCGGCCGCCGCGTAACAGTTTCCTGGCGCGCTTTCTCACCGTCCTCTCATCTATTGAGCCCACTGATCACCCCCCGGCATACTTCGTGGTCCGGGGGGTTGGCGTGCGCATGTGCGAGTCCACCCCCGACCGGGTGAATGGGGAATTCGCCCGGTACTCCATCTCCAGGGGGAGAACTTGCGCAAACAAGTGAAGAATGCGGCTGCGGCCACCGTGGCGACGGCCGCAGCAGTCGCCCTCGCAGCGGGTATGACCAGCCCCGCGTCGGCGAAGCCCGGACGCGCCTCGGTGGCTGCCACCGCCGCCTCGAAGGCCGCCGTCAGGCACCACGTCACCCTGATCACCGGTGACCGCGTCGCCCTCGACGCCAAGGGCCGTGTCGTCGGCCTGGAACGGGCCAAGGGACGAGAGCACATACCCTTCCAGGTCCGCAAGGCCTCCGGACACACGCTGGTCATCCCCGCCGACGCGGCCCGCCTGGTCGCCTCCGGCACGCTGGACCAGCGCCTGTTCGACATCACCGAGCTGAACAAGGCCACCACCCGCAAGGCCCAGAAGAACGGCCTGAAGGTCATCGTCGGCTACCGCGGCTCCGCGACCGCCGCCAAGGCCGACGTCCGGGACGCGGGCACCCTGCGCCGCAGCCTGAAGGCGCTCAACGCGGACGCCGTGCAGACCCCGGTCAAGGACACCGCCGGCCTGTGGGACGCCGTCACCAACGGCGACCGGACGGCCTCCGGCATCGCGCACGTCTGGCTCGACGGCGTCCGCAAGGCCGCCCTCGACAAGTCCGTGCCGCAGATCGGCGCCCCCACCGCGTGGGCCGCCGGCTACACCGGCAAGGGTGTGAAGGTCGCCGTCCTGGACACCGGTGTGGACACCAGCCACCCGGACCTCAAGGACCAGGTGATCGAGTCCAAGAACTTCACCTCCGCCGCCGACGCCACCGACCACTTCGGGCACGGCACGCACGTCGCCTCCATCGTGGCCGGCACCGGTGCCAAGTCGGGCGGCAAGTACAAGGGTGTGGCCCCGGACGCCAAGCTCCTCAACGGCAAGGTCCTGGACGACAACGGCTTCGGTGACGACTCCGGCATCCTCGCCGGCATGGAGTGGGCGGCCTCCCAGGGCGCCGACGTCATCAACCTCAGCCTCGGCGGCTACGACACTCCCGAGGTCGACCCGCTCGAAGCCGAGGTCAACAAGCTGTCCGCCGAGAAGGGCGTCCTCTTCGCGATCGCCGCGGGCAACGAGGGCCCCCAGTCGATCGGTTCGCCGGGCAGCGCGGACGCCGCGCTCACCGTCGGCGCCGTCGACGACAAGGACCAGCTCGCCGACTTCTCCTCCACCGGTCCGCGCGCCGGCGACGGCGCCATCAAGCCGGACGTCACCGCGCCGGGCGTGGACATCACCGCCGCCGCGGCCAAGGGCAGCGTCATCGACCAGGAGGTCGGGGAGAAGCCCGAGGGCTACCTGACCATCTCCGGCACCTCGATGGCCACCCCGCACGTCGCGGGCGCCGCCGCCATCCTGAAGCAGGAGCACCCGGACTGGGGCTACGCCGAGCTGAAGGGCGCCCTGACCGGCTCCACCAAGGGCGGCAAGTACACCCCGTTCCAGCAGGGCTCGGGCCGCATCCAGGTCGACAAGGCCATCAAGCAGTCGATCGTCGCCGACCCGGTGTCGGTGAGCTTCGGCGTGCAGCAGTGGCCCCACACCGACGACAAGCCGGTCACCAAGAAGCTGACGTACCGCAACCTCGGCGACAAGGACGTCACGCTCACCCTGAGCAGCACCGCCACCAACCCCAAGGGCGCGGCGGCCCCGTCCGGCTTCTTCAAGCTCGGCACGACGACGCTGACCGTCCCGGCGCACGGCACGGCCTCGGCCGACTTCACCGTCGACACCAAGCTCGGCGGCACCGTCGACGGCGCCTACTCGGCGTACGTCACGGCGACGGGCGACGGCCAGACCGTCCGCACGGCCGCCGCGGTGCAGCGCGAGGTGGAGTCGTACGACCTCACCCTGAAGTTCATCGGCCGTGACGGCAAGCCCGCCCCGTACTACGAAGCCGACGTCGACGGCGTGGCCGGCCTGGCCAACGGCGTCTCGCTGAACCCGTACGACAAGTCCGGGACGGTGAAGGCGCGCGCGCCCAAGGGCACGTACATCCTCAACACCTCCGTCTACGGCGACCCCCAGGACGCGTCCAAGGGCATCGACTGGATCGCGCAGCCGAAGCTGACCGTCGACAAGAAGCAGACGATCACCATCGACGCGCGCAAGGGCAAGCCGGTGGACATCACCGTCCCGGCCTCGGGCGCGAAGTCCGAGTTCGCCTCGCCGGAGTACGACGTCACCATCGGCGACGGCCAGTACGGCTACGGCTGGTTCCTCGACTCGTACAAGAACTTCCGCACCGCCCACCTGGGCCCGCAGCTTCCCACCGGGACGCTGTGGCAGCAGTGGGACGGCCACTGGAGCAAGGGCGCGACCGAGGAGTACGACGTCACCTCCGGCGGTGCCGTCAAGCAGCTCGCCACCGGCTACACCAAGCACTACAAGGCGAGCGAACTCGCCACGGTGAAGGCCCGGCTGGGCGCGGCGGCGAGCGGCAAGAAGGGCTCGATCGACGCGGTGGGCTGGCTGCCCGGCAGCAGCGGCGCCTCTTCCATCAGCATCCCGCAGAAGCTCCCCGGCACCCGCACCCTGCACCTGTCCGCCGCGGGCGGCGTGAAGTGGGAGCTCCAGTTCGAGCAGGACGGCGGGGTCGACCAGGACGGCTTCCCGGTCACCGAGGCCGGCTACGGGCTCGGCCAGTTCACCTTCAAGGGCGGCCAGACCTACACCAAGACGGTCAACACCGCCGTCTTCGGCCCGCACCTCGGCAAGGACTTCGGCCTGTTCCGCGACGGCAACGAGATCTTCGGCGCGCTGCCGCTGTTCGCCGACTCCGCCAAGCACGCCGGGTCCTCGCTGTTCACCTCGGTGAACACCACGCTGTACCGCAACGGCACCAAGGTCGGCTCGAACACCGACCCGCTGTTCGGCGAGGCCACCTTCAAGGTGCCGTCCGGTGACGCGGCGTACAAGCTGACCACCTCGGTCAAGCGGTCCGCGAAGGTGTCGGAGGCCTCGACGCGCGTCGACGCGGCCTGGACCTTCCGCTCCAAGAAGCCGGCGGACTTCGCCAAGCTCCCCGCCTCCGCCCTGCACTTCGGCGCCACGACCGGTCTGGACAGCCGTGTCACGGCCGGCAAGACGGTCACCTTCCCGGTCACCGTGGAGGGCTCCGCCGCCGGCGGCAACCTGAAGTCCCTCGCCGTCTACGTCTCCTACGACGGCAAGAACTTCAAGAAGGTCACCGTCAAGAACGGCAAGATCACGGTGAAGAACCCGGCGAAGAACAAGGCGATCTCGTTCCGCGCCAACATCACCGACAAGAAGGGCAACACGTCGGCGATCACGATCTACAACGCGTACTTCGGCAAGTAGGCCGCAGCGCGGTAGACCGTAACGCTCCTTGACGAGGGGTGCACCGGAGGACAGCCTCCGGTGCACCCCTCAGCGCGTTGCCGCGCGGGTCGCGTCGGCGCCCCAGCTCGCCAGGAGACGGAGGGAGTCCGCGGAGGGGGAGCCCGGGTCGCCGTGATAGGTGACCAGGGACTGCTCCGAGCCGTCCGTCAGGCGGAAGCTCTCGAAGTTCAGGGCCAGGTCGCCCACCAGCGGGTGGTGCAGGTGCTTGACGCCGTGGTTCTTCTCCTTGACGTCGTGCGTGGCCCACAGCCGGCGGAACTCCTCGCTCTTGACGGACAGCTCACCCACCAGGGCCGACAGACGGGCGTCGTCCGGATCGCACCCCGCGTCCATGCGCAGGGCGCACACGATGTCGATCGCCTTCTGCTCCCAGTCGACGAACAGCTCGCGGTAGGCGGGGCGCAGGAAGACCAGCCGCGCCCAGTTCCGCTCGCCGGGCGGCAGCTCCCCCCAGTCGCCGAAGAGGGCCGCCGCCATCCGGTTCCAGGCGAGGATCTCCGAGCGCCGGCCCACCACGTACGCCGGTACGCCCTCCATGGTGTCCAGCAGCTGCCGCAGCGCCCCCCGCACCTGCTGCTGCCGTGCCGCCGGCTTCTTCTTGTGCGCCTTCGGCTTGGCCAGGTGGGTCAGGTGCGCGTGCTCGGCGTCCGTCAGCCGCAGCGCCCGGGCGATCGAGCCCAGCACCTCGGCCGAGACGTTCCGGCCGTTGCCCTGCTCAAGGCGGGTGTAGTACGCCACCGACACCCCGGCCAGCTGCGCCAGCTCCTCGCGGCGCAGCCCCGGCACCCGGCGGTGCCGTCCGAATGCGGCCAGTCCCACGTCCTCGGGCTTCAGCCGGGCCCGCCGGGTGCGCAGGAACTCGCTCAGCTCCGCCCGCCGGTCCAGGGGCCGGCCGGTGGCCACGCTCGCGTCCGGCTGCTCGTCCCTGCTGTCCATACGTCCAGTATTCCTGGTCGTAGGCGCCGGAGCCTGACCCCGCCAGTGGTAGGCACCGCCGTCGTACGCAAAGGCGTGGTCTGGGTGGGCGGCGCCTCGCGCGGCAGCCTGGAGACCGTGCCCGGCGGAAAGGCAGCCGGGCGCGGAACCCCCCGCTAGGAGATCCTCCGCATGACCACTGTTGCCGCATACGCCGCGCCCGCCGCGAAGGCTCCGCTGGAGCGGACGACCATCGAGCGACGCGCGGTCGGCGAGTACGACGTCCTGATCGACATCAAGTTCGCCGGTATCTGCCACTCCGACATCCACCAGGCCCGCGAGGGCTGGGGCGAGGCGATCTTCCCGATGGTCCCCGGCCACGAGATCGCGGGCGTGGTCGCCGAGGCCGGCCCCGGCGTGACCAGGTTCCAGGTCGGCGACCGGGTCGGGGTCGGCTGCATGGTCGACTCCTGCCGCGAGTGCGAGAACTGCCTGCGAGGCGACGAGCAGTACTGCCTCAACGGCATGGTCGGCACCTACAACGCCGTCGGCAAGGACGGCGAACCCACCTACGGCGGCTACTCCGAGAAGATCGTCGTCGACGAGAACTACGTCATCCGCATCCCCGACGGGCTGTCCCTGGACGTCGCCGCGCCGCTGCTGTGCGCGGGCATCACCACGTACTCCCCGCTGAGCCACTGGAACGCGGGCCCCGGCAAGAAGGTCGCGATCGTCGGCCTCGGCGGTCTCGGCCACATGGCCGTCAAGATCGCGCACGCCATGGGCGCCGAGGTGACGGTACTGTCCCAGTCCCTGCGCAAGAAGGACGACGGGCTGAAGCTGGGCGCCGACCACTACTACGCCACCAGCGACCCGAAGACCTTCGAGGAGCTGGCCGGCACCTTCGACCTGATCGTGTCGACCGTGTCCGCGCCGATGGACTTCGGCGCGCTGCTGTCGCTGCTCAAGGTCGACGGCGCCCTGGTGAACGTGGGCGCGCCCGAGGAGCCCATCGCACTCAACCTGTTCTCGGTGATCGGCGGTCGCAGGACGCTCGCCGGCTCCATGATCGGCGGCGTCCGCGAGACCCAGGAGATGCTGGACTTCTGCGCCGAGCACGGCATCGGCGCCGAGATCGAGCTGATCGGCGCGGCCGAGGTCAACGAGGCGTACGAGCGGGTGCTGGCGAGCGACGTCCGCTACCGCTTCGTGATCGACACGGCCACGATCTGACCCGCGGTACCGCCGGGCCGTAGTCCTGCCGGAGCAGTACGGCATCTGTCCTGCCGGGCTACGGCCTGTGGCACATCGTCTGCCGGGTGCGGGTCATCCTGCCGGGTGCGGGCCGTCGTGGCCGTTCGCGCAGTTCCCCGCGCCCCTTCGGGCGCTACCCGAGAACGAAGCCCTCCCCGGCGCCGTACGCCCGCACCGCCACGCCTGCTTCGGGGGCGGGCCGCACCACATGGACCCGGCCGGCCCCCGCCACCCGGGCTTCGCCGTCCCCCACCGTGAGCAGCGTGTTCTCGTCCACGGCGACCCCGTACGGCGCATGCCCCCGCGCGACCGCCGTCACCAGCCGCGCCAGCGTGCCCCACTGGGCCGCGTGCACGTCCACCGAGAACGGCACCAGGCCGAGCCCCGGGCGTACCTCGATCTCCGCCAGGTCCTCCCCGGTCTCCTCCGGGCACACCGGAACCCCGTCCAGCAGCCACCCGCCGACCACGGCCCGCCGCGCGGCCACGGCGGCACCGGCGGAGAAACCGGCGTACGGCATCCCGCGCGCCGCCAGCAGTGCCGGCAGCCGCTCCAGGCTGTCCACGAGCGCGTCCTGATACGCGGGCGTGAGCCCGCCGCACACCAGCAGCCCGTCGATCCCGTCCAGCGCGTCCTCCGGCTCGAACCGGCCGCCGAGCGGCACGAGCAACGGCACCGGTGTGCACGGCGGCCCGGCCTTCCGCAGTGCCGCCGTGTACCGCTCGAACTGCGCGGCCCCGTCGCCCTCGTCGAGGATCAGACACCCGACCCGCCGCTCACCGCCCAGCTCCCGCAGGAACGGCTCGTACACCTCGGCGTGGTCCCAGCCCCCACCGATGAGAAAGACCCGGCTGCCCATACCCTCCCCTTCGCTCCCTGCCGATCCATCTCGGCATGAGGGGCGAATCTACGGGGACGGGCCGGGAGCCGTCGCCCGAATCAGCCGTCGTCCGCCGGGCCGCTCAGGCTCGCGCGACGCCGATCGGGCAGGACAGTCCGGTACCGCCGAGACCGCAGTAGCCCGCGGGGTTCTTGTCGAGGTATTGCTGGTGGTAGCCCTCAACTTGGTGCAGCATAAGAACTCCTCACGGAACTCGGGGAGTTGGCATGAGCAACAACGATCACTTAGTACCGGTGGTGGCGTACGCCCGGATCTCGGCTGACCTGGCCAGGGACGCCCACGGGGTGGAGGACCAACACAAGGTCAACGACGAGACGGCAGCCGCGGTCGGATGCCGAATCGTGCACTACTACACGGACAACGATCTCTCTGCGGCGAAGGCCGACCTCGTCCGGCCGGACTTTGAAGCGATGCTCAAGGCGCTGAAGGCCGGCCGCTTGCCGGACGGCCAGGCGGTGCGCGGTGTGATCGTCGTCGCGGACGACCGTCTTGTGAGGCGGGTGGGCGACTACGAACGATTCGTGGACGCTCTGACGTACGAAGACGGCCGGCTGTACGCGGACGCCAAGGGCCTCAAGGATCTCTACAACGAAGACGTCGAGTCCATGGGATTGTTCGGCGTCGTCATCTCCAAGGCGGAGGTGCGCAAGATCCGACGTCGCACGCGCCGCTCGCACCGTCGCCGGGCAGAGCAGGGCATCCCTGTGGGTGGTAAGCGCCCGTTCGGCTGGAACGACGACAAGCGGACGCTTCGCCCCGAGGAGGCGGAGCGACTTGCCCAAGCGGCCCGTGACGCGATTGCCGGGAAGTCGCTGCACTCGATCCTCTTGCAGTGGCGCGAGGAGGACGTGCGGACCGTCCATGGCAATGCATGGAGTGCCCGATCACTCAAGCTCGCGCTGTGGAATCCCCGGCTGTGCGGATGGCGACGCCACAACGGGGAGTTGGTGCGAGACGCCGATGGCATCCCCGTGGTGGGCCAGTGGGAGCTGATCATCACGCCGAAAGAATGGATGGCGATCGATGCCCTCTTCTCGGCAAGGATCAAGCCCAACGTCAAGGCCGATGGGACGGTGACGGACTACCGGACGCCTTCCCACCTGCTCACAGGGATACTGCGATGTGGCAAGCCCAAGCCTGACGGCCGGATCTGCAACGCGCCGATGCGCGTCAGCACACGGCGGGACCTGTCGGGTGGGTTCGTCTACCAGTGCCCTGCACGCTCCATGGGCGGGTGTGGCGGCAGTGGGCGGAACGGCGTGAAGGTGGATGAGTACGTGACGGAAGCCGTCTTGGCCAAGCTGGAGGAGCGCGCCGTCGTCAAGCGCGAGAGCGAGGGGGAGTGGGACGGGGCGGAAGAGCTGGAACGGCTCACGAGGAAGCAACGGACCATGCTCCAGAAGTGGCAGGACGACCTCATCTCGGATGAGCTGTTCTTCCCGGAGAACCACAAGATGGAAGTCCGCATCAAAGAGCTGCGCAAGGAACGCACCGAGCACGCGTTGCGCGTTCAGCGAGCGTCGAAGGTGACGGCGAACGTGCGAGAGCGGTGGTTCTCAGGCGACCTCGACATGGCCCAGAAGCGGGCACTCGTCCGTGAGGCACTCCACGCGGTGATCGTCCTACCGGTCGGGGGAGGGGGAAGGCGCCCCTTCAACCCGGACCTCCTTGTTCTCAAGTGGAGGGACGGCTGAGAGCCGGATTGTCAGTAGTTCCAAGTACGGTCGCCGTACTCGGCCGGACGGAGATCCTGCGGGACTCGCGGCGATGGGGGTGGGTTTTGAAGGTCCTCGGCAGCCAGCTCGGGACTGGAACGGGATCCATGGCCCCACCCCCACTCATTCGCTAGGCGCCCGTCTCTTGCGTTGTCCTTCTCCACGAGGGTCTTCCATCAGTTCAATACCAAGGATCCTGGCGACGCGGTGCCAGCGTTCCTCGCTCCACGCGGGCGCTCTCTTCGCTTGCTCCCGGCCCCATTCACGCGCACTGAGGTGTGTCACGTGTGCCCCCTCAGCAGCCGAGCTTGCTCGTGAGCCACTTCGTGGGCCAAGACGAGATCTTCGGCGACACCGGCCGCGATGAGGGCGGCGCCAGGGGTGTGGCCGGAGCCGACGTAGCGCCAGTGCCTTTCGGTGATCTGCTCCGGTAGATCGGCATGACCCTGGTGGCGGGCACGTTCAGCTCTGAGTGCTGCGTAGGTGGTGGAGTAGGCACGGGACTTGGTGAGGATGTGGCCCCGGTAACCGAGAGTGTGGCCCCAGGCCCGGAGGCGGAGGGGTGCGTACTCAGGAAGGCCGCCCAGGCGCCAGCAGGTCCGCATGAGGGCACGGACATGTTCGCTCACCGGCGCCGACTCGATGTCGCCCCGGGCGGTGAGCGGGTAGTCAGTGCCGGCGCCTGTGTCGCTCGCGCCCTTGGTGACGTACTTGGCGACGTACGCGGCCACCGCGTCATCGTCCGGCCCGTCTCCGTCGGTCCGTAGGGGCCTTGCGTCGATCTGGGCGCCCCAGCGCAGCCTCAGCTCACCTACAGCCGGGCTGTATGGCGTGTGCACCAGGACCCGCCGGGCGGATGCGCGTACGGCATCTATGAGCAGTTCCGCCGTGCCCCAGGCCGGGGGTTCATCGTCGGGGCCGGTCGGGCCGTCGAGACGGACGACGGCATGCACGTGGACGGCGGCCAGCCTCTGGTACTCAGCGACGCGGGCGAAGGACAGCCGAGCGTGCTGGGCGAAACGGGACTGCACCAGGCCGACCGACGACGCGAGGCGCCGCCGGACGTCGATGACGAAGCGGTCCCAGAGCTTGGAGGCGTGTGCGTGCCACAGGACGTGGGCGGTGTAGTCGTAGCAGTCGGGGCATAGCGGTTGGCCGACACTCGGTGAGTCCGGCGTGTGGATGAGGCCGCAGCCGAGGGGGTGCCCATGTTCGCAGGTACCTCCGTCGGGGCGGGGACGGCACAGCTCGGATGCCCGGTGCACCGGGCCGAACGACGGAGCAGTGAGGGTGACGAACAGTCGGGGGCGATGGCGGACGGAGTCGGGGACACTCTTGCCGCCGAGGAGGCCGGCGCGTACGAGGTGGTAGGTGTCTCCGGCGTGGAGGCGGGAGCATGCCGGGCAGACGGTGGCGCGACGGTTGCGGCAGCGGATGAGGAGTCGTTCGCCGGGTTCGTTGCGGGTGTCGTAGTGGTGGAGGATCTCGCCGGTGGTGCCGTCCACGATGGTGGTGGAGCCGGAGAGGTGGACGGGGCGGGAGCAACCGCCGGTGGCGGCGATCTGCTCCAGCAGGCGGGGGAACTGGGGATCTTGGGCGAGGCGGATGGCGTCGCGGTCTGCTTCGGGGAGCTGACGCAGGCGCGCCGCGCGGTCGAGGGTGGCGCGCCGGTCAGCCGGAGTGCGGTGCGGGGTGATGGTGGTGACCTTCCGGAGTGGGCCGCCGGAGCGGCAGGGGCATGGGCTGCTGGTGCGGTGTGGGTCATGGGGATCACCTCCGGGTCGGTGGCGGGTCGGTGGTCAGCGGATGGTTCCGGTGCCCCGGCAGACGCGGCAGCGGCGCGTCCGTCCGGTCCACGTCCTGCGGGCTCCGTCGCCCTTGCAGTGGGGGCACCTCACGCGAGGCATGGGCATGGCTGTGTGTGTCCCTTCGGTCAGGAGTGGGCGAAGCCGCTGATGAGCCAGGTCACGAGGCCGTGAACCGTGAAGATCACCGGGGTCTGACCGAGGTAGAGGCCGAAGAGGCCGACGCAGACCGCTTCCCAGGCGCGCACGTCGCGGGAGCGGACCAGGAGGACGGTGATGATCCCGAAGATCACCGCGAACGTGAAGGCCGTACCTTCGCTGATCACTTGTCGTCTCCTTTCAGCACCTCAAGGGCACGGTCGAAGCCCGGCAGTTTCGGGGCCGCCACGGCGTATTTGCGGGCTGTGGACACCGCTTCTTCGGTGGGGGTGAGGTGGGAGCGGGCGCGGCTCCAGCCGCCATCAGGGCCGGTACAGACAGCCACTCCGCGTTCCTCTGCTGTGATCGATTGAGCGACGGCCACGGCATCCTTGTTCAGGTCGCCCAGCGTCATCTCGGCGGTACCAGGGTCGTTGACGCGGTGGCAGATACGGCCGCTGAGCTGAGCCCGCAGGGCGGTGACGCCGGGCCCGAGATCTGAACCGACACGCTGTCCGGCGACGATGAGATGAAGGCCGAGCGCGGCCCCGAGCTGTGCCAGACGGAGCAGAAGTGTGGAGCACTGTTCGGCTTCCGCCTTGCTCTCGCGGGTGCCGTCGGACAAGTACAGTTCGGCGATCTCGTCCACGATCACGACGACCGGCACCGGCCGCGCCTTGTCCGGCAACTCCCAGATCGAGCGCACCCCGGCCGACCGGCAGGCACTCATCCGGTCCTGCATGTCGACCACCAAAGCCGAGAGGACGGCGACTGCTTCGCGTCGGCGGGTGGCCAGCGCGCTGAGCCGGTCGGCGAACAGGCCCAGTTCCACGCCACCCTTGCAGTCGATACCGACCAAGGCGACCGGCTGCGGGGCGAGCTGAGTGATCAACCGGGCCAGCAGCGTCGACTTGCCGGACCTGGTGGCGCCGGCAATGAGCCAGTGCGGCACGAGGCGCAAGTTCATCACCCAGGCGCCGCCACTCTCCAGGACCCCGAGGAGCGCGGAGAGCAACTCGGCCGGCGCCGAGGCTAAGCCGGGCCGCTGGAGCGGATCCGTGGCCGTCGCCGTCAGCAGGACGACACCGCGTTGCGGCGAGGTGATCCGGACCGCGTGGACCTTCCACGCGTGCACGAACGCGTCGGCCGCCTTCAGGAAGGTCGCCGGAGTCTGGCCTGCATGCAGCCGCACCAGGACCGTCAGTCCCATGCGGGTCGCCCGCGGGAATGAGATCCGAGGAGCCACCGGCCGCAGCGGATCTCCCTTCACGACCAGGTCGCCGAGCAATCCGCGCGGCGGGAGCTTGGAGACAGCGAGGTCACTGAGCTGAGCGACCTTGCGCCAGGTGAACAACACCCGGCAGGCGGTTGCCGGGTAGCCGACCAGGTACCAGTGCCAGACGGGGCGATGCCGACGGACCAGGTCGCCGACGACGACCACCCACGCCAGCACAGCGAGCCCAAGGGTGATCAGGAGCGGCCCCATCAGGCGTCACCGCCCTTCGCGTGTGCCGGACCGGTCACGGGGGTGATCGCGTCGGCACGGAAGCTGACGCCGTGCCTGTCACCCATGGACCACATGAAGGCGGTCAGGCCGGTGACCTTGACGATCTGGCCTTCCTCAATGCCCTTGGGCTGACCGCTCACAGCGATCTCAATGACGGAGATACGACGTCCGTCCTGCCGCACGGTGACGGCCACGGTCCACACCGGGTTGCCGTCCCGGTCCCTCTTCACCTCCTGCGTCTCGGGGTTGCTGAGCTTCGCTTCGGGCGCGATGGCGCACCGAAGTACGCCCAGTCGCGCCGTGTCCACGGGAATGGACTGCATCTGTTGGCCTCCTTGGCCAGTCAAGACGTCAGACACATCCTGACGTCACTTGTCCTAACGAGTGATGACTATGGGGCTCTGTACGGTGGTTACGCAACTACTTATGCTGACGAGTGATGTCGCGCGTGCGACGTGCCTACGACCTCAACCCGGAGATGACCGAATGTCGGAGATCCAGCGCCCGGGAGCCCTGTACCAACAGGTGGCCTCAGCTATCCGTGAGGCGATCTTGTCCGGCGAGTTCGCGCCTGACTCCCTGTTGCCGTCCGAAGCCCAGCTCATGGCCCGCTACGGTGTTTCCCGGCCGACCGTCCGCAACGCCATTGCGGCACTTCGGGCGGAAGGACTGATCGACGTCCGGCACGGCAAGGGCAGCTTCGTCCGCTCTGACGGCCAGCCCGTTCTAACGCTTGAACGGCGCATCACCCGTACTTCGGGCGGCACGTTCGCCATGCCCAATGGCGACCTTTGGAAGGAAGCCGAAGAGCCGAGCACATACCGTGCCCGCACGACCAAGGTCACTGGTCAACTCCTCCACCTCGATGAAGAAGAAGCCCTGTTCGGCTGTGACCGGCTGCTCACGGATCCCGCCACTGGGACGCGTGCCATGCACCGCACCTTGATCCCATTCGAAGTCGCTGAGACCGTTCGTGGGCTCGCCGCGGATCCGGGCGCGCACCCAGCCGCGATTTACCAGTTGCTCACCCAGGGCGGCCACACACTGTCCTGGACCGAGACGGTACGCGCTCGCATGCCGCTGCCCGATGAACGCACCACGCTTCAAATCCCCGACGCGACTCCGATCCTGCACCTGACCCGCGTCACGCGCGGCGCCGACGACCGCGCCTTGATCCTCGAAGAACTCCGCATCGGTGCTGATCGTGCCGAAATCGCCTACCGGATCAGTGCCGACAAGCAGCCCACGCGACGCACACGCACCTGACCGGCAACGATGATCGGTCGAAACAGCCTTTACTTCCTCAAGGGCGCGCCTGCGGCGCGCCGGGGCGCCCGGCTGCCCCGGCCGGGCGTGCGGCGTGGACGCCGGTCCCGTCCGGTCGGCCGACGCCCCCGCCCGCAGCACACCCGAGCAGTCGAGGCGACGACCGGCCGTCGAGGGCCGGGGCGTGGTGGGCTGGGAGTCGCCGGCCTCCGAGACTTTAGGCAGCCACCAGGGGGCGAGCCTCGAAGAACAGGGGGCCCATCGGGCGTAAACGCGGGCAGGAGCAGTGCCTGCCCGATTCGCCGGGCCAGCGTAAGGCCCCCTGTTCACTCGCCCCATGGCAGCTCCCGCCCAAAGTCTCTCCGGCCGGCGACGTGCCCATGTGAACCGCTCACCAGCGAAAGCGCGCCTCACGCTGCACCACCGGCGTCATTCGCGCACGCCTCCAGCAGCTCAGCGAGCCGATCCACGACGTCCGGCGACCCGGCCAGCCGCACCACCCCACGCCCGTCCTCACTCGTCGACGCCACGGCGCGCACAGCAGACAGCTCCAACCCCACGCCGAGAAGTGCGCGGTTCAGCCGGTCGGCAGCCTCGCGCGCCTCACGCCAACCAGCGATGTAGTCCGCGCCGGCCACCCAGAGCCCCGATTCCGCGCCCGGCACGTCGAGACCATCGTTCAGCCAGTCCTCACCGAAGCCGGTCACCTTGCCCACCTCTGCCCTGATCTAGGTAACGGATCATCAACTTCCTTAGGCCAGGGCCGAAACGCAACACGACGGCCCCGGTACCATCAGGCACCGGGAACCGCCGTGTTCCCAGCCGGGCCACCCTTCGCTTTCCAGGGCTGACGGGGTGGCCCGGCCTATATGGGGATGTGAAGCGCGGACTCTCGCTCGGGAGGGGAGCCCCCGGGTTATCCGAGAGACCGCGCCCCTCCGGCTGGAGTGGTCAGGCTCCAGCCAGTGACCGCGTCGCCGCCCCACTCCCGATCGCGAGGGAGAAGAGCAGGGGTGGCGACCCGGCGTCTGTCAGACCGAGCAGGCGCCCGGCTGATCAAGGTCGAAGCGGCACCACACGGTCTTGCCGCCTTGTTCCTCTGGGGACCACCAGACCGACGTGGCCAGCCGCTGGGCGATGAGCAGACCACGACCGCTGTCCGGTAGCACCGCTTCCGACAGCTCACCGACCAGAGCGGCAGGGAATGTGTCACCCACCGGAAGCAGTGGCGGTGTCGAGTCTTCGTCGGAGACCCCCATGAAGACCCACTTCGGGTACTTCTTGAAGGTCACGTCAATACGGCGGCAGCTACCGGGCCGGGCGAGGTGACGATCAGGAACGGTGTGGTTCACGACGTTCGCGACGAGCTCCGAGACGACCAACTGTGCGTCGTCCACGAGGTCCCCCGCACCGGCAGCCCGCAGGAATACCGCCGTCACTTCACGCGCCACCCGCGCCGTATCGCCGCATTCGGCGAGCAGTGTGAGCGCGAGAAAATGCCCGCCCACAGCCGGATCGGGCGCTACGAACCAGTGAGCGTAGGCGTCCAGCTCCCTGCTCAGATGCTTGGTGGTCTCCGCCGAGTCCATCGCGTCCCTTCCCAGCTCTCGTAGCACCGATTGCTTCGCGCAAGTCAGTACACGGCGCCAGGCCCGCAACCGGGAGCGTTCACCTGGGGGTTCACGTGAACACCAGCAAAGGCGAGGGGGGTTCATCGATGAACCCCCCCAACGCGATGCCGCTGTGACACGATGAACACTCGCCGTAATTCTCGGGTTGGCAGGGGAGCATGAGCCGAGAAACGAACGCCCAGCTGATCGCGGTCATGGACGAAGCGAAGGTCTCCAACAAGGGGTTGGCCAAGCGGATGAAAGACGCTGCCGCCCAGCGAGGGCTCAGTCTCGGGACGACACACGTTGCCGTTCAGCGTTGGCGAGACGGCGCCGGCATCAAGCCGGAGACGGCAGCGATCATGGCTGACGTTCTGAGTGCCAAGCTAGGCCGCCGCGTCACGCCGGGTGATCTTGGCTTCTTCGACCACACCCGGCCAACTGCTCCCGAGCCGATCGGCTACCCGAGCACCGTCCCCGAGACCCTGTCGATACTGGACGACCTGGCTCAGGAGCGCGCCGACACCTCCGCCTCAGACCAACTGATCATTGCGGACACCGACCTCAGTTCTGCCGTCCTGTCATGGATGATCGCCCGACCCGACGGCATCCAGGCCGACAGACCCGCACCCCAACGGGTCGGCATGCGCGACGTACGCGCGATCAGGGATGCCGCCTCGATGTTCATGCAGCTCGACTTCAAGTACGGCGGCGGCCACGGTCACAAGGCATTACGCCACTACTTCCGCCACGAGGTCCTTCCCCTGCTGAACGCGAGCTACAGCGAGAAGGTAGGCACAGCACTGTTCGGCGCTGCCGCCGAGGTCTCCCAGTTGCTTGCATGGACCGCGTACGACGTCGGCAACCACCGGCTTGCCCACCGCTACCTCACGTCCACACTGCGGCTGTCCCAGGTCATCGATGACCGCATGTTCGGGGCGCGCATCCTGGGCAACCTCAGCCACCAGGCCAACTACCTGGGCAACCACACCCAAGCCATCCAGCTCGCCCGCGCAGCCGTCGAGGGTGCCAAAGGCCGAGCCACCCCGCGAGCCATGGCGAACTACTGGGCGATGGAGGCGCGCGCACTCTCCAACGCCGGCGATCGAGCCGGGGCGGCCGACGCGATGAACCAAGCGGAACGACACTTCGAGCGGGCCGACAGCGCCGATGACCCGGCATGGCTGAGCTACTTCGATGATGCCGAACTCTTGGGCGAGTTCTGCCACTGCTTCAGGGACCTGAAAATGCGACGCGAAGCCGTAGAGCACGCACAGCGCGCCGTGGACACCACCGACCCGCAATATGCCCGCACGTTGGGCTTCTGCCGCATGGTGCTCGCCCAGAGCCAGCTACTGAACGGCGAACTGGAAGCCGCCGTCACCACCGCGAGCCTTGCTGTGGACGGCGGCGACTCCCTCCAGTCCTCCCGCTTCCAGCGCTACGTCACCGACTTCCAGGCCGAGGTCAGCGCGCACGCCGCCCACCCCGCCGTCGTAGCCTTCAACGAGCAGGTGAACGAAGCACTCGCCCGCCTGGACGACGAGGACGAGTAGCAGCTACCAGGGACGCCAGTCGCGCGGCGCGTCGTCGTTACGCAACCCAGCGATGCGACGGCGGTACTCGGCCGCCGTCTCCTCGCTCTCCCGCACGTTCTGCATGAGCCACGTCGCCATGCCGAACTCTTGGAGCCGCCGGAGCGTGTCGTAGCCAGGCCAGTCGTACAGGTCCCGCCCGTAGGCTCGCACGAAGTCGGCGTACTGCTCATCGCTCTGCCACCCAAGGCTGTGGTGCTCGACCGCCGTGACCATCAGGTCCCACTCGGGGTGATCGAAGCAGAAAGCCTCGAAGTCGATCAGGATCACCTCGTCCCGATCGTTCACCATGAGGTTCTGCACGTGGGCATCACCGTGAACCGGCCCCTCCGGGGTCTCGAACCTCAACTCCTCAAACTGACCGCGCAGCTCCTGCCACCGCTTACGGAGGAAGACCCGGTCATCCTCCGGGATCGGCGCCTTACTGATCCGCAACTCTTGCTTGTCGAAGGGATCGAACGCCGGCAACTCAAGACCTGCGGGCACTGTCATGGAGTGCAGGTCCCGCAGGAGGCCACCCAGTTCGCCGTAGGTTGCCTTGCGGTCACCTTCCACGATCAGGCGCCAGAAGGTCACCGGGTGGCCGTCGATCAGAAGCGGCTGTCCCAGGCCGTCAACGAGTCGGGATGCTGGGAAGCCTTCTGCGGCCAGCCACTTGGCGACAGCAACCTCGACACGAGCCTTCGGCAGCCACGGTTCGCCCCGAGCCACTCGGACGATCACCGGTGCCGTGGCCAGCCGAAACAGAGCGTTTTCCCCCAGGCGGATCAGCTCAGCACCTCTGCCATCAAGGCCCGCAGTCCGGCACGCGGCACGCATCACCTGCGTAGCCCTGGCCGACGTGAACCCCTCTTCCGAGCGAGCAGCGTCAAGCGCCATGCCCGTACCAGCTCCCCTAGTCGCGCGATCCACAGACGCACGCTCACGGGTGACCAACCCAACGCGCGCCAGACACAACCGTACCCAGGCCTCAGGGGCTGAAGATCGGCCGACACCGATTGCAAGCAGCTGTCAAGACAGCGTTCCCGATATTCTGAGCATCCCAGATATGCCCTCATGTGCATTTAGCCGCTCACGAAAACCGCGAAGTTGAACCCTTAGTCCATCCTTGAACTGTACGCCATGGAGGTCAACCACCCCATCACCTCTTACATTGGTCAAGGTCAGCTTACGCAAGCACGGGAAAATTTTCAGAATAGGGGCCACGGATACTTTCTGAGGACATCGAATATCAAGTACCCTAACCTGAGGGAAAGTGAGGCTTCCCAGACTTTCCGCCGCATGGAGATGAATTTCCAACTCTTCCAGGGATTCCAGCGGTTGGAGATTTGCAACTTCCATCGAATCCCAAGACCCCATTAGGCGAACTTTTTGCAATTTGGTCCAGCGCTCTATGCCGCGCAAAGAGATTTTCTGATTCATCCCTGCACCGAACCATAGGGCCTCAACTTGCTCTAGAGCGGGAGCCTGTCGAAAATCTGACCATGGCAGCTTTGTGTTTATGGAGAGCGAGCGTAGATACTGAAGGTTCGAAAGCGCAGACACGTCTATATCAGGTCGCGCATGCACAAGGTTTAGAAACTTCAACTGGGTTCCAGCTAGTGCAGACAGGCTCTCTACATTAGTACACCCGCGCAGCCACAGCGAATGGAGGTTCGGGTACTCCCGAAGAAAATTCAGGCCGCGCAACGAGGTGTTTTCATGGAATATCAGTTCGCGTACGTCAATGGAACGAGTATTCTCAAGAAGGAAGTCTTCATCCCAATCTCCTACACACCGCAAGTTACATACACCAGAGAGGTGCTTAAGACAGTCGAATTGTTGACGATTCTCCAGGGTTAGTTGGACATCGCTCAACGACATTGCAGACAGGATCTGGATAGCGAATTCTTCGATAGGGAACTCATCCCAAACTTCCACGACATTTCGCCGAACGTGTACACTGGGATGTGTCGCGAATTGCTTAATCAGCGTCAGTGCATTCCTCCCGCGAATTTCTCCAGCGGTTGTAACGACTGCCGCAGCGCTAACAGAGTCCAAGCCATCAGGGCCCGGCAGCATGTCCAAGACTGTCGGGCCAAGTCGTCCGAGCTGGACGGCGTCTCGATAATTTCGAGGCGGAATCAGAGAAGCGATTTTCTCCCAAACATCCGCTCGCACCGAATCATCAAGGAAGATCGCACTGTTAGCGCAGATCGCCGCTAGGATGAAAGCGTCTTGCCGGCTCCTCGCCCTTGCGAACCTTTCTCCCACTCTCAGCAGGTCCTGCACGAGGCGGCGACTGTCCGGCCGATTGCAATGGCCGACCGCCATCTTGATGACATCTTGCCAGGCCTCATCGTCTGCATGCGAGACTAGCTCGTTCAGACTGTCATTCTCTACGAATTCTTTTGCTGCAAGGTAGTCTTGAAAGGTCCTGTGGATGAATTGCACGAAGTCACTAGACAATTCTTGCAGCAGTCCGGTCCGGTTGAGTAGATGAGCGAAAACCGTTTCCGCTGTTCCCTGGCTGCGGACCTGGGGCATTCCCTGAAGTCCAGCCGACACCTGTTTAAGGGCTTGCTCTCGTGAGAGTTGAGAGCGGTTATTTCTCACGAGCCAAATGGCGATGCGCTGAAGTAGCTGCTGATGTTCTTCAAAGCTCAGAGTTATACCCTCGGGGGCTGTGATGCTGCGCCGAGAATCGCGCTCACCAAGGAGCATCGTTAGTGCTGCGCGATACAGTTCCCATCGCGTTTGAGGCAAGACGCCACGACGTCGACGGTGAAGCGCGCAAATGACAGCACAGAGGAGTGGTACGCGGGCGAGGTCGCGCAACGGCTCGTTGCGGAATAGTTCTCGTAGCAGCTCGTTTTTCAGCTCTTGCACTCGTGCGTTCTGCGCGGCACGTTCCTCTGGGTCAGTATGGGAGTGCTGTTCGAGGCACGCCGCAGCATGCCATGACGTGACGAACTCCCGGATTTCGGCGTCTCGCATAGGGAGCAGACGGGTTTCCCGGAACCCTTCGGATTGCAGCCAATCTCGCTCTACAGCGAGCGGCCTAACCGTGGCAATACAACGGCAGTTCGGGTACATGCGCAGCAAGTCCGACAACCATCGTCTTGCGCCTTCCCTTTTATCTTGGGTTACCTCATCAAGGCCGTCCACCAATAGCACAGCACGTCCCGCGTCAAGCACGCGGCCAGCCCATCCTGCCGGTGCTTCATCCAAGGGGAGTCGCGTGACACGAGGTAGTTCGGCAGGGGTTGGGAATTCCTGGTCTGCCAGATTACGCATTGGAATTACAAACGGAACTAGTCCGTTAAGAGTAGCCAAGCTGCCCGTTAGGGTCCCACATGCAGCATGCGATGCTAGCCACCAAACCAAGGTTGTCTTTCCCGCACCCGCTTCACCTCTTACCACGATCTTCGGATACACGGCCAAGAGTTCGTCTATGACACGCCGCTCGGTTGTCGCCGGGACGGCGTGAGCTTCCGCTACCTCTAGCCGTCCCGGCTCTACGATCTCAGCCTCAAGGCTGAGGTATGCCGTATCGAGATCCCAGTTGCTATCGTTACTAGAAATCTCGTCAAGGCCGAATATCTCAGTTCGCCGATAGCGAGCCCTGATCGCCTTAGCGTATTGTTTCTCATAATTGAAGTCGTCAGGGTGCGAGCTGGTCAAATCCTCCAAGCTCGGAACTGGCTTCCAAAGCAAGGAGAGGTCAGTTACAAGCTCTCCATCGGCGAGGATTCGGTCAATTGGTACAGCTTCGATTCTACCGTGCTGTCGGTTTGCAGGATCTTTGGCTACTATCCCGATAAGGACGGATCCTACAAATAGTGGAGCCCCTGACAAGCCGACCCACGGGGAACCACCTGCCACTTCCGAAGGAGGAGTATGATCGATATCAAGAACATACATCCTTCGCAAAAGACCAGCAGCTGCCTTCACGGTACCTGTAACTTGCTCACATTCCAAATGGTTGCCGTCGTAGCGTTGCACTGCTGGAAAACCAAGTAATTGACATTCTCTTAGCGGAGAACGAGTCGTAAGGCGTCCCCAGCGCAGGACGGGAAGGGTTTCTGCCAGCGCAGTGTCGATCAGGTCGTGGTCAGAGCGCAGCAAAGCCGCGTCGCACCCTGATTCGGTGCCCACCCAGATGACGTCGCAGTTGGTTGGCTTGTCCGCGTAGGGTGATATCGCCTTCACTGCCTGAGCATTTCCAATTACATGCCCGCTAGTGAGAACGAGTTTTGGCGTCAGCAGTACTCCACTGCCCTGACGCTCTGCGAGAACCACAACGATACGATCTTCATGGCTGGCCATATCGATCCCCGACTGGAACGCGTTGTCTCAGGAGTTTGCGGGAGCAGGAGCACCAAAACTTGTAGTGTCACCATGTTTATCGTTGGCAATTAGCCAGCCGCTACCATCGGAGGCCTTCTTAGCTGCCAAGGTAAAGGAGATTTTGTGCGTCCGTGCAGCCGAAGAAGTAGAGCCCGCGTCCATGGAAACCACCCATGCCTTGATTCCACCTTTCATCGCGGAGTCCTCGCGGAACTCTACGATGAATTCCATGTGGATATCGCCGACCTCAAAAACAACCTGTTCGTCTTGTCCAGCGTGAGCTGCAGCTACAAGATCGTCACGAACGGCCTGTACGGCGCGAACAAGGTCAAACCCGCCGAAGTCCGTCTGCATGCGCTTCCACCCCCGAGTTGGATGATCCAAAAGGATGGTACGCCGCTCGCGAGCTGTATGTATTGAAATACTGAAATGATGTTGTTGAAAATGAATTTCATTAAGATGGGGGGGGATTGGCTTCATCTGTCGAGCTGCACAGCCACGTGTTCCCGGTGCGCCCAGACCTGGTGTCGGTCGCCACCGCATCCCTCTATCCGGCTAGTTTTAGGCAGCCGCTCATCAGCCCGGAGCGCTCATACCCACTCCACTTCAGAAACAAAGTTCCGGGCACTTCCACGGCCCGGCAGTGGCGTCCGAGGGGCGGCTGTGGCGGGGACGGGTGGGAGGTCGATGCGCTCGCGGCACCTAACGCCGCTTCCCTTCCTCCTCACTCGCCCGCGCCATCGCCTCCATCACTCGATCGAGTGGCTAGCCGACCGCAGGGCGCGTGGCCATTCGAAGCTGGCGCCTGACCAGTGTTCTTGACCGCCAGCGGAAGCAGCTTCTGGTCCTCGGGCCGACTTGTGTGGCCGCGTCCGCTGGCCGGCAGATGCGCAGTTGAAGAGATCAACCATCCGCCTGGGCCACGCCGATCGGGCAGGACACGCCCGTGCCGCCCAGCCCGCAGTACCCGTTCGGGTTTTTGGTGTCCGAAAGATACTGCTGGTGGTATCCCTCGGCCGGGTGGAAGGGGCGGCCTTCCGCCGGGAGGATCTCCGTGGTGATCGTGCCGTAGCCGGAGGAGGTCAGGACCTTCTGGTAGGCCTCGCGGGAGGCCTGCGCCGTGGCCGCCTGCTCCGGGGTGTGGGTGTAGACCGCCGAGCGGTACTGGGTGCCCACGTCATTGCCCTGGCGGAAGCCCTGCGTCGGGTCGTGGGACTCCCAGAAGGTCTTGAGCAGGCGGTCGTACGAGATCTGCCGCGGGTCGTAGACCACGCGGACCGCCTCCGTGTGGCCGGTCAGGCCCGAGCAGACCTCCTCGTACGTCGGGTTCTCGGTGTAGCCGCCCTGGTAGCCGACCAGAGTCGTGTACACGCCCGTCGGGAGCTGCCAGAACTTGCGCTCCGCGCCCCAGAAACAGCCCAGGCCGAAGTCGGCGACCTCCAGGCCCTCCGGGTACGGGCCGAGGAGCGGGGTGCCGAGGACGGTGTGCCGGTCGGGGACCTCGTAGGCGAGTGCGGGTCGGCCCTTCAGCGCCTGCTCGGGGGTGGGCAGCTGGGGCCTGCGGCCGAAGAGCATGGGTCTCCCTGTCGGTCTGGGGATGGGGTGCCGGCGGTCTTGCCGACCGGCTCCCGTCACAACGTCCCCGGGGTCCGTCGCATTCCGGTCAGGCAGGCGCCGCCGCGGCCTCCCGCACCGCCTGCACCACGGTGTTGCGGACCCGGCAGTAGTGCCCGGCCATGTCACCGCGGTAGCGCCACGGCAGCGCGTTCACATGGCCGTCCACCAGCTTGAACTGCTCCAGCGCCGCCTCGTTGCGGTCCTGGAGGTGCAGGTAGAACGCCAGCAGGTGCCGCAGCTCCGGCAACCGGGGGTGAGCCGGGTCCGCCGCCGCGGCGTCCTGGAGCGCCGCCTCGACCCGGGCCAGCATCTCCGGCGTGTTGTCGGCCGCGGTGTCCTCCGACTCGTCGTGCTCGAAGTGCGCGATGAGCGGCAGCGCCGTCAGCAGGCTGCCCAGCGGCGCGCCGGCGGCGGCCCGCTCGGCGAACTCGAAGGCCAGCCGCTTCGAACCGCGCCACTTCGCGCACCAGTACTGGAGGGCCGAGAAGTGGGCCTCGTAGTGGTGCGGGGCGCGGCTGGAGATCTCCGCCCACAGCTTGTCCATCTCGGCGTTCGGATAGCCGAGGCCGAGCGCCACCCATATCTCCGCGATGTACGGCGTCGGGTCGTCCGGGTTCAGCGCCGCCGCCCGGGTGATCTCCTCGCGGGCGGAGACCAGGGTGCGGTGGAAGCCCTCGGCCTGCTCCCGGGTCGTGTACTGGGCCGTCTTCGCGCCGCGCAGCTTCCAGGCGAGGATCACCGTGCTGCGCGCCCGGACGACGGCGGCGTCGGGATCGTCGCGCCGCTCGGCCTCCCACGCCAGCAGCCACGCGTCCTCCTCGGCCGCGCGGTCCGCCAGCAGGTACGCGAGCGCCGACCGGCGCTCCCAGTCCCGGCCGATCGCCGCGAGCAGGTCGGCGGCCGGCCGCCAGTCATCACCGCGCACCGCGGTGAGCACGGCGGTCCACTCCGCCGGCAGGGGCGCGGCGAAGTCGGTGTCCTGCCGCTCGGCGGGCAGCAGCCCGAGCTTCTCGGCGGCCTGCGCGGCTTCCGCGGCCTCCGTCGCCTCCGCGTCGTCGTCGGGGCTCGGGTGGAACAGCTCCTTCAGGAACACCCAGGCCAGCCACAGCACGAAGATCAGCGTGGGCACGGCCAGGATGCCCAGGATCCAGAAGAGGACGGTCATCGGGGGTCGGTCCGTTCGTTTCGGGAGGTACGGCGGTGGTGGGGCGGCGCGGGCCTGCCGGAGAGCCGGCAGGTCCGCGGCCCGTCAGGCGTTCTGGGTCGCCGGCGGCAGGAGCGCCCGCAACTGTGCGGTGTCGGGGTGGTCGGCGAGCGCCGCCTCCACGGCCGCCTCCAGCGCCGCCTCCGGGCCGTCGTCCTCCGTCTGTGAGCCCCAGCCGGGCAGCCGCACCGCCGCCGGGCGGGACCAGGAGAACTCCCAGTGCAGCAGCGAACGGGAGCTGAACTCGGCCAGCACCATGGTGCGCAGCGAGCGGCGCAGCACGGGCCGTACGAACTCGCGGAACGCCCGCCCCTTCGCGGCGGCGGCCTCCTCCGACAGCGGCAGCCGCTCGGCCACCCGCCACAGCCGCCCGTCGTCGATGACGTCCAGCAGCGCGGAGAGCGTCGTCGGCTGCCCGGTGTACTGGGCCAGCGCCCGGTGCAGCGGGGTCTGCGCCGCCGACAGGCCCGTGGCCATGGAGGCGTCCAGCAGAGCCTCCCAGCCGGCCGCGCGCGGGTAGCGGAGCAGCTCGTCGGCGAGGACGGCGTCCTCCAGGGCGGCCAGGGTGCGCGCCGGGTCGGTCAGCAGGGCCAGCGCCGCCCCCTTGGCCTCGTCGGCGCGGCCGTCGGCGGGCAGCGCCTCGATCCGGCGCACGCGCTCGGCGATCGGCGGGTGCGAGTCGTACGGACCGGCAGGCTCCTCCGGCAGCTGGGAGCGGAGCCCCGCCAGCTCCAGTTCACGGGCCGTCAGCAGCCGGCCGAAGCCGCCGAAGAACTCGCCGCGCGGCGGCAGCAGCCGGGCCTGGAGGCCGAGGGTGGCGTAGGACTCCAGGTAGAAGTCGTGGGAGGCGGACAGGACCGGGATCTCGCGCAGCGCCGACGCGGTCGCGTCACGTCCGGCGATCCGGGCGGCGGTCAGGTCGGCGGCGAACTCCTGGCCGCGCGCGGTGGAGAGGGAGGCGCGCAGGTAGAGCTTGCCGTACGCGGTGTAGATCTTCGCCATCGTCCGGTACGTCGCTCCGACGCCGGTCGTGTCGATCTGCTTGGCCTTCTTGCCCTTGGCGATCCGCTTGGCGGACGCCCGTTCCTGCCGGGCCCGGTCGGCGGCGACCCTGTCGTCCGCCTTCTCGTGGAACTGGCCGACGACCCGGCCGATCTGCACGCGCCCGCGCACGACGAGCGCGGAGAGCCGGGTGTCCCCGCCCGTGAAGTGCCCGTACTCGTGGGCGAGTACGGACCGCAGCTGGGCCTCGGTCAGGCCGGTCAGCAGCGGGACGCCGAGGTAGAGCCGGCGTGGACCGGGGAGCAGGCCGAGCAACCGCGGATTCTCGCTGACGGCCGCGTTGACCTCGCCGGTGAGCAGGATCCGGTCGGGCGCGCGGGTGCCGGCCGCCGCGGCCAGCTCCCGGACCAGCGCCCACAGCCGGGGCTCGTCGGCCTCGGTGACCGGGATGCCGTGCCCGTCCTCACCCTTCGGGGTGCGCAGCATCAGCATGCCGCGGACGACGGGGATGGCCAGCAGTACCGTGACGAAGCCGACCTTCACCGTGAGCGGGCCGTGTCCCCAGCTCGCCACGAGGACGTCGATGCCGATCAGCGCGGCGAGCAGGACGAGGCTCAGCAGATAGAAGCCGAGCAGCAGGACGAGGGCGCGCAGCGCGCGCAGAGTTGCGCCCATCGGGCAGATCCCCCCACAGGACCTCAGAAAAAAGGGACATGACGGAGCGCCGGGCCGACGGCGGGCCGACCGGTCGCGGGCGGTGCCTGGCGGTGCTGCGGTGTGGGGGGGATGCGGAGTATGCCCTACCGCAGGTCAGAAGGGCAATGCGGACAGTGGGGGAGGGGAAGGCGTGGCGGTCCCGGGCAAGGCGCCTGGGCGGGCGGTGTCAGCCGGGGAGGCCGGCCGGGCTGCCGCCGTTGGCCTCGAAACCGGCCACAGCCAGCGCGCGGTGCAGGGCGAACTCGGCGGCCGGGTCGGTGAACAGGGTCCACGGCAGCGCGCCGACGTGGCCGTCGATGTGTATCAGCTGCTGCATGGCCTCCGCCCAGCGCTCGGCGCGGACCAGGAAGAAGAGCAGCAGATGCCGGACGTGCGGCAGCGTCGGGTCGTCGGGGTCGGCCGCGTGCACGGCGTGCAGCGCGCCGTGGATCGCCTTGGTGACGACCTCGCTCTGGTAGAAGCTCGCGACCAGGTTGACCTCCGGCAGGTGCTCGAACACCGCGAACAGCGGCAGCGCGGCGAGCAGCGAACCCTCCGGAGCGCGGGCCGCGGCGGCCTCCGCGAAGGAGTACGCCTGCTCGCGCGAGCCGTGCCACTTCTCGCACCAGTAGTGCAGCGCGGCCAGATGCGCGCCCATGTGATGCGGGGCGCGGTCGAGGATCTTCAGCCACAGCTGGTCGAACTCGGCCTGCGGGTAGGCCAGTCCGCGCGCGATGGACAGCTCTGTCACGTAGGGCACCGGGTCGCCGGGCGCCAGCAGGGCCGCCTGCGCACAGGACTCCCGCGCTTCCTCCATGATGATCCGGAAGTCGTCCGTGCCCGGCGTCGACGTCCGCCAGGCCTGCTGCGCCAGGAACTCCGCGTGGACGGCGGCGCCGCCCGCGTCCTTGGGCTGCTCGGCTCGCCACACCCGCAGCCACTGGCCGCCCGGCGTCTCGTGCACCCCGCCGGGCCGCTGCTGCAACTCCAGCGCGGCGGCACCGGCGAAGGCCTGCACCCGCTGCCAGCGCCGCTCGCCCGCGGACTCGGTGCCGGCCAGCAGCTGGGCGGCGGCCCGGTAGTCCTGGGTGCGCTGCACCAGCTCCAGGACCTGGAGCAGGTCCTCGTCCGGGCCGGGCAGGCGCACGTCCAGCTCCTCCTGGCGCACGAAGCCGTAGGCCGCCGGGTCGGCGGCGTCCGGGTGTCCCGGGGAGACCTGCTCGATGCCCCCGCGCCCGCGCCGTATGAGCGGGAGCAGCACGAAGCCCAGCAGGAGCAGCGCCATGAGCAGCCAGAGAATCGACATGCCTCAAGCGAACCAGACGCCGCCGGCAATTGGCGAACCCCGCCGCGGGGCTGTGGAAAACTCCGGACGGGGGCATGACAGCCGGGTCCCTCGCAGACCGGAAGCACAGGGGCTCGGAGCACGTCGGCGGGGCGATCGGGAGCGTGCTGGCGGGGCGGTCGGGAGTGCGTCGGCGGGACGGTCCGCAGCATGCCGCCGGGGACTGCCGCAGCGTGCCGGCGAGATCGCGCGGCACGGCGATACCTCATGGCGGGCGTCACGATCCCGCCGGGCGCATTACGCTCGGTGCACATGAGCGACAGGCACATCAGTCAGCACTTCGAGACCCTCGCGATCCACGCGGGCAACACCGCGGATCCCCTCACCGGCGCGGTCGTCCCGCCGATCTACCAGGTCTCGACCTACAAGCAGGACGGCGTCGGCGGGCTCCGCGGCGGCTACGAGTACAGCCGTAGCGCCAACCCGACCCGCACCGCCCTGGAGGAGAACCTCGCCGCGCTGGAGGGCGGTCGCCGCGGCCTCGCCTTCGCGTCCGGCCTGGCGGCCGAGGACACCCTGCTGCGTACGCTCCTCACCCCCGGCGACCACGTGGTGATCCCGAACGACGCCTACGGCGGCACCTTCCGGCTGTTCGCCAAGGTCGCCACCCGCTGGGGCGTGGAGTGGTCGGTCGCCGACACCAGCGACCCGGCCGCCGTGCGGGCCGCGATCACGCCGAAGACCAAGGCCGTGTGGGTGGAGACCCCCTCCAACCCGCTGCTCGGCATCACCGACATCGCCGCCGTCGCTCAGGTCGCCCACGACGCGGGCGCGAAGCTCGTCGTCGACAACACCTTCGCCACGCCGTACCTCCAGCAGCCGCTGTCCCTCGGCGCCGACGTCGTCGTGCACTCCCTGACCAAGTACATGGGCGGCCACTCCGACGTGGTCGGCGGCGCGCTGATCGTCTCCGACCCGGGGCTCGGCGAGGAACTGGCCTACCACCAGAACGCGATGGGCGCCGTCGCCGGCCCCTTCGACTCCTGGCTGGTGCTGCGCGGCACCAAGACCCTCGCGGTGCGCATGGACCGGCACAGCGAGAACGCCACGAGGATCGCCGACATGCTGTCCCGGCACGCGCGCGTGACGAGCGTCCTCTACCCGGGGCTGCCCGAGCACCCCGGCCACGAGGTCGCCGCCAAGCAGATGAAGGCGTTCGGCGGCATGGTGTCCTTCCGGGTCGAGGGCGGCGAGCAGGCCGCGGTCGACGTGTGCAACCGCGCCCAGGTGTTCACCCTCGGCGAGTCCCTCGGCGGCGTCGAGTCCCTCATCGAGCACCCCGGCCGGATGACGCACGCCTCGGCGGCCGGTTCCGCGCTGGAGGTCCCGGCCGACCTGGTGCGCCTGTCGGTCGGCATCGAGAACGTCGACGATCTGCTGGAGGACCTTCAGCAGGCGCTCGGCAAGTAGCGGGGGTCACCAGCCGGTGAGCGGTGGGGTCGTCTGCGAGGGCGACTCCACCCAGGGGTGGGCGTCGGCCGCCCACACCGCGAACGCGACGGCCGCGACGCAGGCCAGCAGCCACAGGATCCGGCGGACGAGCCGCCGTTGCCGCAGCAGGCGTCCGCCACGGCGCACCGCGTCCCCGCACAGTTCCGGCGGCACCGGCGCCCCGCCCCGCTCCATGATCCGCCGCACGGCGGCTTCCCGCTCGTTCCGTTTCACCACGGCCTCCCGCCGCCGGGCCGGCGCTTCCCCGAGGAGGGGCCGCCCTGGTGGCGGTCGTCCGAGGGGACGCGCAGCACGAGGTCGCCGGCGCGGCTCATGACGGTGCCGCCCCGGTGTTCGCCGCGCGGCGGACGGCCGGGCGGGCGGGGTGCAGCACATCGGCCGTCGCGCGGTCGCAGAGGGCGTGGACGCGTTCGGTGGGCAGGCCGAGCAGGGCCGCCGTCTGCTCCTCGGCGACACCCTCGTAGAACCGCAGGACGAGGACCAGTCGCTCCCGCGGCGTGAGCGCGGCGAGCGGACTGCGCGGATCGGGCCGGGCGCGGCCGAAGGCGCCGTACCGGTGCCAGGTGGTGCGCGCGAAGCGGGTGGTGAGGTACTGGCGGGCGCAGTCGTACGGGTCCTCGCCGCGCAGCCGGTCCCAGCGGGCGTAGGTGTGGGCGAGCGCGAGCGTCAGCAGGCGCCGCGCGCGCGGGTTGGCGTCCGGTGCCTCCGCGGTGAGCAGCATGGCGGCGTGCAGCAGGCGCCCGGCCGCGCCCGCGACGAACGCCTCGAACTCCCGGGCCCGGCGGGCGTCACGGGCCACTTGCCGATCTCCCACCGCGCCTCCCCCCCCCCCCGACGGGGTCCCGTCCCCGGCCCGGCCGGAGCAGCCGGTCCGGACGAACCCCTCTGCGGACCCGGTCTCATATCAGGCCAGTGGCGCGCCGGGGTCAAGACCCCGGGGCCCCTGCTGTGCGGTGCGCGGTCAGGAGGCCGGGGGCTGCTCCGCCGCCGGAACGCCCTGCACCGTCATCCGCGCGGAGAGCGCGTGGTTGAAGCGGGTGAGGAGCGTGCAGAACTGCTCGCGCTCCTCCGGCGCCCAGTCGTGTGTCAGCTCGGCCATGAGCTGACGCCGGGACGAGCGCACCTCCTCCAGCCGCGCGGCGCCGCGCGGCGACAGCTGGAGCACGACCGCGCGCCCGTCCTCCGGGTGCGAGGTGCGCTTGACGAGCCCGGTGTCGACCAGGGGCGCCACCTGCCGGGTGACCGTGGAGGAGTCGATGCCCATGCTCGCGGCGAGCGCCTTGACGCCCATCGGGCCTTCGTTGTCGAGCCGGTTGAGCAGCAGGTACGCGGCGCGGTCCATGGAGTTGCGCACCTGGCCGACGCCGCCGAGCCGCGTCTGTTCGGCACGGCGGGCGAACACCGCCACCTCGTGCTGGAGGGTGTCGAGGAGACCGGTGTCACCGACGGTCGTCATGTCCATCGACATTTCAGGTGTTGTGGGCATGGCCGGAGGCTCGCTTCATGAAGGGCTGCTGGGTTGGGGGACAGGGTACGCGGCCCGGCGCCGAGCCGTACCGGCGCTGCACGAACCGGTCTCGCTGCTTGGTCACACCCGCCGTGCGCGAACGTGAACTGCGATGCTGGAGTCATGAGCTATCGCGCGGCTGACTCCTTGCGCTCCGTGACCCTCGACGATGTGCGCGGCGCCCAGAAGATGCTCTCGGGGGTGGCCCGTGTGACCGCGATGGAGGGCAGCCGGCACCTGTCCCAGCTGGTCGGCGCCCCCGTGCACCTGAAGTGCGAGAACCTCCAGCGGACCGGCTCGTTCAAGCTGCGCGGCGCCTACGTGCGGATCGCCGGGCTGCTGCCGGAGCAGCGGGCGGCCGGTGTGGTGGCGGCGAGCGCCGGCAACCACGCGCAGGGCGTCGCGCTGGCCTCCTCCCTGCTCGGTGTGCACGCGACGGTGTTCATGCCGAAGGGCGCGCCGCTGCCGAAGATCAGCGCGACCCGGGACTACGGCGCCGAGGTGCGCCTGCACGGCCAGGTGGTCGACGAGACGCTGGCCGCCGCCCAGGAGTACGCCGCCGGGACCGGCGCGGTGTTCATCCACCCCTTCGACCACCCGGACGTGATCGCCGGCCAGGGCACGGTCGGCCTGGAGATCCTGGAGCAGTGCCCGGAGGTCCGCACGATCGTCGTCGGCATGGGCGGCGGCGGGCTCGCGGCGGGTATCGCGGTGGCGGCGAAGGCGCTGCGGCCGGACGTGCGGATCGTCGGCGTGCAGGCGGAGGGGGCCGCCTGCTACCCGCCCTCGCTGGCCGCCGGGCGCCCGATGTCGTTGCTGAACCCGGCGACGATGGCCGACGGCATCAAGGTGGGGCGGCCCGGTGCGGTGCCGTTCGGGATCGTCGACGAGCTGGTCGACGAGGTGCGCACGGTCAGTGAGGACCAGTTGTCGGCGGCGCTGCTGCTCTGCCTGGAGCGGGCCAAGCTGGTCGTGGAGCCGGCCGGGGCGAGCCCGGTGGCGGCGCTGCTGGCCGCGCCGGACGCCTTCGAGGGCCCGGTCGTCGCGGTGCTCTCCGGTGGCAACGTCGACCCGGTGCTGATGCAGCGGGTGCTGCGGCACGGCATGGCCGCGCAGGGCCGCTACCTGGCCGTCCGGCTACGGCTGACGGACCGGCCGGGCGCGCTCGCCACACTGCTCGGGGTGCTGTCGGCGGTCGACGCCAACGTCCTCGACGTCAGCCACGTCCGCACCGATCCCCGGCTCGGTCTCACGGAGGCCGAGGTGGAGCTGCACCTGGAGACGAAGGGCCCGGTGCACTGCGCCGAGGTCGGCCGGGCCCTGCGGGACGCCGACTACACCGTCATGGCCTGACCCCCAGCGGCCGACCACGGCCACCACCCGTTCGAGCGAAGCCTCTTGAGGCACGCGATACATCGCGTTATGGTGTGTCGTGTGGTCGCCGGCCTGCCCGCCCGCCCCCGCACGGCACCCGTCGCGCACCGGCATCGCATCCGCGAAAACCCCGGGCGCGGCCCGGCGAACAAACCTAGCCTTTGCGAAGAATCCGTCCCGAAAATCCCCGACGACGTGGAGACACATATGCCAGGTGCCATCTATGCCGAAGGCCTGGTGAAGACCTTCGGCGACGTAAGGGCACTGGACGGCGTCGACCTCGACGTGCCCGAGGGCACGGTCCTCGGCCTGCTCGGGCCGAACGGCGCCGGCAAGACGACGGCCGTCCGCTGCCTGACGACCCTGCTGCGCCCCGACAGCGGCAAGGCGGTGGTCGCCGGCGTGGACGTGCTGCGGCACCCCGACGCCGTGCGCCGCTCGATCGGCCTGTCCGGCCAGTTCGCGGCGGTCGACGAGTACCTGACCGGCCGGGAGAACCTTCAGATGGTCGGGCAGCTGTACCAGATGCGGGCGAAGGCGGCCAAGGCGCGCGCGACGGAGCTGCTGGAGCAGTTCCACCTCGCCGACGCCGCCGACCGTCCCGCCAAGACCTACTCCGGAGGCATGCGCCGCCGGCTGGACCTCGCCGCGGCCCTCGTGGTCTCGCCCCCGGTGATGTTCATGGACGAACCGACGACGGGCCTCGACCCGCGCAACCGCCAGCAGCTGTGGGAGGTCATCAAACAGCTCGTCTCCAGCGGCACGACGCTGCTGCTCACCACGCAGTATCTGGAAGAGGCCGACCACCTGGCCCATGACATCGCGGTCGTCGACCACGGCCGGGTCATCGCCAAGGGCACGTCCGACCAGCTCAAGGCCCGCACCGGCGGCGAGCGTGTCGAGGTCGTGGTGCACGAGCGGGAGGAGATAGCCGCCGCCGCGGAGGTGCTGCGCGGCTTCGGCAAGGGCGAGCCATCGGTCGAGGAGCACACCCGCAAGCTCACGGTCCCCGTCACCGGCGGCGCCAAGCTGCTCGCCGAGGTCATCCGCGAGCTGGACTCGCGCGGGATCGAGATGGACGACGTCGGGCTGCGCCGCCCCACCCTCGACGACGTCTTCCTGTCCCTGACCGGACACGCGGCGGAGAGCGCCGAACAGGACGAGCGGAACGGCAAGGAGGCCGTGAAATGAGTGCCGTCACCGAGACCGCGCCCGTCGCGGCGCCCGGCAACCCCGTGGGCAGATCCGTCCGGGACTCACTGGTCATAGCCCGCCGGAACCTGATCCGCATGGGCCGTATCCCCGAGATGCTGATCTTCGGGCTGATCCAGCCCATCATGTTCGTGGTGCTGTTCACCTACGTGTTCGGCGGCTCGATCCGGGTCGGCTCGTCCGACTCCACCCAGGCCTACCGCGAGTTCCTGATGGCCGGCATCTTCGCCCAGACCGTCACGTTCGCCACGGCGGGCGCCGGCGCGGGCATCGCCGACGACATGCACAAGGGCCTCATCGACCGGTTCCGCTCCCTGCCCATGGCGCGCGGCGCGGTCCTGACCGGGCGCACCCTCGCCGACCTGGTCCAGACGGCGCTGACCCTGCTCGTCCTCGCGGTCGTCGCCGTGCTGGTCGGCTGGCGCACGCACGAGAACTTCGGCAAGGTGCTCGCCGGATTCGCCCTGTTCCTGCTGCTCGGCTACGCGTTCTCATGGATCGGCGCGCTCATCGGCCTGTCCGTGCGCACCCCGGAGGCGGCGACCTCGGGCGGCCTGATCTGGCTGTTTCCGCTGACGTTCATCTCGAACGCCTTCGTGGACGCGAACCAGATGCCGGCCTTCCTGCGGCACATAGCGGAGTGGAACCCGTTCAGCGCCACCGTGCAGGCCTGCCGGGAGCTGTTCGGCAACCTCCCCCCGGGCTTCCGTACGCCCGACGCCTGGCCCATGCAGCACCCGGTCCTGGCCTCGCTGATCTGGTCGGTCCTGATCATCCTGGTCTTCCGCACCCTCGCGGTGCGCAAGTACCGCTCCGCGACCGCCTGACGGCACGACCGGCGGCGGGCGCGGGCCCGTGCGACGGACGGCCCGGGTCATGACAAGGCCCCCGGCGGCTCTGAGAGCGCCGGGGGCCCGAAGCCGACCAGGGGGCCGGGATCAGCCCGTGTACGGCTCGGCCTTCAGGATCCGGACCGAGGCCTTCTTGCCGTTCGGCAGCTCGTACTCCGCGTCCTCGCCGACCTTGTGGCCGATGACGCCCGTGCCGAGCGGCGACTGCGGAGAGTAGGTCTCGATGTCGGCGCTCGCGTACTCGCGCGAGGCGAGCAGGAACGTCAGCGTGTCGTCCTCGTCACCATCGAAGGCGATCGTGACGACCATGCCGGGCGCGACGACCCCGTCCGCGGCCGGCGCCTCGCCGACCTTGGCGTTCTCGAGGAGCTGGGTCAGCTGGCGCACACGCAGCTCCTGCTTGCCCTGCTCCTCCTTGGCCGCGTGGTACCCGCCGTTCTCGCGCAGGTCGCCCTCCTCGCGCGCAGCCGCGATCTTGGCGGCGATCTCCGTGCGCGCAGGACCAGTAAGGTACTCAAGCTCGTCCCTGAGCTTGTTGTACGCCTCCTGGGTCAGCCAGGTGACGTTCTCGCTGGTCTGGGTCACAGGGTGCTCCTCGTCGGTACTGGGAATACAAAGCATCGCCCTACCCAGAAGAATGTTCCCTCAGGGATGGGCGAAACCACGAGCCTAACAATTCAACACCGGAAGGGGGAGGACATAAGCCATCAGAATCACATCAACGCAGGTCAGCGCCTACGCATTCCGGGTGAACCCGGAGCGTGGCCGCGCGTGTCCGCGGGGTGTCAGTCGGCGTGACAGCCCAGCAGTTCGGCCGTCGTCCCCTGCGCCGTCGTACGGAGCGTGACCACCTTGTCGATCCGGGTGGCCGACCCGGAGAAGCGGAAGTCCGCGCGGCCCACCTCGGCGCCGTCGGCCGACTGGGAGCGGACGGTGCAGTAGCCGGACGCGCCGGCGTCCTTGCGGACCTCCAGATGCACCTTGACCGCGTCGTCGGAGGCCTGGAAGGTGATGACCTCGGCGCTGATCTCGTTCTGCGCGACGTAGTGGTAGGCGAAATAGCCGATCAGTGCGAGCAGGGCCGCGCCCAGCACCGAACCGGCGATCCTGAGCTTGCGGTCGGCGCGCTGGTCCGAGGAACGGCCATAGCGGCCCTCGGGCAGCCGCGTGCTCGCGGTACTCATGATCGTCCTCTCCGCGGAATTATTCGCCCCCCGATTCGGTCACTATAGAAGCCGCCCGCCCGCCGCCCGACCACGGCCCCTCCGGGACGCCCCTTCGGGGCGGCACCTGTTTGACTGCACCCCAAGACGCGGGGCGCCGACTTACCGAGGATTGAGTCTTGACTGACCAGCTGCGACTGATGGCCGTTCACGCGCACCCCGACGACGAGTCGAGCAAGGGCGCGGCCACCATGGCGAAGTACGTGTCCGAGGGGGTGGACGTGCTGGTGGTGACCTGCACCGGCGGAGAGCGCGGGTCCATCCTCAATCCGAAGCTCCAGGGCGACACCTACATCGAGGAGCACATCCACGAGGTGCGCCGCAAGGAGATGGACGAGGCCCGGGAGATCCTCGGCGTCAAGCAGGAATGGCTCGGCTTCGTCGACTCGGGCCTGCCGGAGGGCGACCCGCTGCCGCCGCTGCCCGAGGGCTGCTTCGCCCTGGAGGACGTCGACAAGGCGGCCGGTGAGCTGGTCAAGCAGATCCGCTCCTTCCGCCCGCAGGTGATCACCACCTACGACGAGAACGGCGGCTACCCGCACCCCGACCACATCATGACCCACAAGATCTCCATGGTGGCGTTCGAGGGCGCGGCGGACACCGAGAAGTACCCCGAGGACGAGTTCGGCCCCGCCTACCAGCCGCTGAAGCTCTACTACAACCAGGGCTTCAACCGCCCCCGCACCGAGGCGCTGCACCAGGCCATGCTCGACCGCGGCCTGGAGTCGCCCTACGGGGAGTGGCTCAAGCGGTGGAACGAGATGGAGCGCACCGAGCGCACCCTGACCACGCACATCCCGTGCGCGGACTTCTTCGAGATCCGCGACAAGGCGCTGATCGCCCACGCCACGCAGATCGACCCGGACGGCGGCTGGTTCAAGGTGCCGCTGGAGCTCCAGAAGGAGGTCTGGCCGACGGAGGAGTACGAGCTGGCGAAGTCTCTGGTCGATACCTCCCTCCCCGAGGACGACCTCTTCGCGGGCATCCGGGACAATGCCTGACATGAGCGCAAGCGTGAGCCTGGCAGTGACGCATCTCGTCCCCCTCGCCAAGGAGGTGGACGAGAACAAGGTCACCCCCGGCGTTCTCGGCTTCATCGTCTTCGCGGTGATGGCCGTGGCCGTGTGGGGCCTGATGAAGTCGATGAGCAAGCACATGCAGAAGGTCGACTTCAAGGAGGCCCCGGACGCCGACGCGGAGAAGGCCCGGGAACAGGCCGACTCGGCGGCCCAGCAGCGCTGACCCGCCGGGGTCAGCGTCCCGCCGGCACCGCCACCCCCATCACCTCCCGGGCGTGGCGGTCCGGAGTCATGCGCAGCCGCCAGGCCTGCCAGCCGGCCTCCAGCTGGACGCCCCGCTCCAGCAGCAGGGCGTACGCCGAGACGTAGTCCTCCAGCTTCTCGTCCCGCAGCGGATGCGAGACGCGGGCCAGCTGGGCCAGCTCCTCCTGGGCGACGGCCGTGCCCACCTCCACCCCGCCCGGCGCCGCGTACGGCAGCAGGGTGCAGCGCAGGAAGCGGGCCCAGTCCTCGCCGCGCCGGTCGCCGTAGGACGTGAACAGGGTGAGCGCCTCGTCGCACAGCGCCAGCGCCTGCTGCGTCCGCGCGTTGCCCGCGTCCACCACGGCCAGCTCCAGGCAGGTCCAGGCCTCGCCGTGGGCGACGCCGATCCGCTGGAAGTCGGCGCGCGCGTCCACCAGGAGCTGACGGGCGAAGCCGGAGTTGCGCAGCGAGCCGGTCCGCGCGGCCCGCTGGTCCCGGGTCGCCCGCGCCGAGTGGTGCCGGGCGCAGGCCAGGCCGTACACGTCCCGGATCCGGGAGAACATCGTCCGGGACCGCTCCAGGTCGCGCACCGCCTGGTCCAGCTCGCCGGTCTCCTCCAGCGCCTGCCCCAGGTAGTACAGCGTCCACGCCTCGCCGCGCGCGTCCTCGTTCTCCCGGTGCCGGGGCACCCCCTGGCGCAGGCTCTCCACGGCCGCGGACGCGTCACCGGCCACCAGCCGGGCCCGGGCCAGCTGGGTCAGCGCCCACGCCTCGCCGCGGGCGTCCTGCGTCCTGCCGTACCGCTCCAGGGCCGCCCGCAGCTCCGTCTCCGCACGCGGGACGTCCCCCAGTCGCAGGGCCAGCTGGCCGAGCTGGAAGTGCGCCCAGGCCTCGCCGTGCACCGAGCCTCCCTCGCGGTGCAGGACCAGGGAGCGGGTGAGCAGGTCCAGCGCCTGAGCCAGCCGGGCCCGGTCCCGCTGGACGGCCGCCAGCGCGTGCATCGTCCACGCCCGGTCCGTCGCCAGCTCCGGCGCCGCCTGGAGATCCAGGGCCTCCTGGAGCCTGGCCGCCGCCTCGCCGAGGTTGCCCTGGTGGTGCAGCGTGATCCCCAGCGAGGTCAGCGCGCGGGCCGCCCCCGCGTCATGGCGGGCCTCCCGGTACAGGCCCACGACCGAGGTCAGCGTGGTCCTCGCCGTGTCCAGCTCGCCGAGCTGCCGGGCCGCGATGCCGGTACGCCACTGCACCGAGCGCACCAGCAGCCCCTGGTCCACCGACTGCGCCAGCTCGCTGATCTCACCGAGCCGGTACAGGTCGCCGCGCAGCAGGCAGTAGTCGCACAGCGCGCCCAGCAGGTTCAGCACGGCCGCCTGGTCCACGCCCTCCGCCTGCCGCAGGGCCGCCGTGATGAAGCTGGACTCGTCGTCCAGCCAGCGCAGGGCCTCGTCGAGCGAGGGGAAGCCGTGCGAGCCGAACTGGTTCGACCGCGTCGACATGTTCCCGTCGACCAGGCGCAGCACCGAGTCGGCCAGCTCCGCGTAGTTCACGATCAGCCGCTCCTGCGCCGCCGCGCGTTCGGCCGGGTCCTCCTCGTCCAGCAGCCGGGCGTGCGCGAAGGCCCGCACCAGGTCGTGCAGCCGGTAGCGGCTGCCGCGCACATGGTCGATCAGGCCCGCCCGGGCGAGCGCCACCAGATGCCGGGTGGCCTCGGGCTCGTCGGTGGCCAGCAGCGAGGCCGCCGCCGCCGCGCCCAGCGAGGCCCGGCCCGCCAGGGCGAGCCTGCGCAGCAGCCGGCGGGTGGGCTCCGGCTGGTCGGTGTAGCGCAGCCACAGTGCCCGCTCCACCGGCTCCACCGGGCCGTACGCGCCCAGGTCCGCGGCCAGCTGCCGGGGTGAGCGCGGGCCCAGTGCCGAGCCCGCGACCCGCAGCGCCAGCGGCAGCCCGCCGCACAGCTCCCGGATCCGGTCGGCGGAGTCGGCGTCGTACGGCCCCGACGCGTCCTCGGCCGCCGCGCCCAGCAACTCCTCGGCGCCCGCCGCGTCCAGCGCCGGGACGGGCAGCTCGTGCACCCAGGCCGGCAGGTCGGCGGGCAGGTCGAGGGGGGAGCGGGCGGTGACCAGCACCAGGCTGTCGGAGCGCTCCGGCACCAGGGCGCGCACCTGCTCCGGGTCCGAGGCGTCGTCCAGCACGATCGTCACCGGCAGTCCGGTCAGGTGCCGGTGGTACAGCTCGGCGAGCCGCTTGACCTGCTGGTCGGGGGAGGACCGCTCCCGGAACAGCAGCTGCTCGCGGGGCGCGCCCAGCCGGTTGAGCAGGTGCAGCAGGGCGTCCCGGGTGGACAGCGGCGCTTCCCCCCGGCTGGCGCCGCGCAGGTCCACCACCACCGCGCCCCGGAAGTGGTCCCGCAGCTCGTGCGCCGCGCGCACCGCGAGCGTGGTCCGGCCGGAGCCGGGCTCGCCGTGCAGCACCACCAGCGTCGGCCGGGTCTCGGTGGCCGCGCGCGCCGCCTGCGCCCACTGTCTGATCCGCCCCAGCTCCGCCCGGCGTCCCGCGAACGGGCCGTCGGCGTCCGGGAGCTGCCCGAAGGACTGCTCCAGCACCGAACGCCGGCGGGCCGCCGCGCTCTTGTCCGCGCCGCGCAGCGCCGGGCCACCGCCCTTCTTCTTGGCGCCGGTGGAGGCGCTGAGCACCCGCTGCTGGTCGAGGAACGGGCGGATGCCCCGCACCTCCAGCGCGGTCAGCCACTGCAACCGCAACTGCTCCGGGCCGCCGGGCTGGCCGGCCGCGCCCGCGCGGTGGTGGGCGGCGGGCAGATGCGCGCCGGCCACCTTCACCACCGTCGCCGCGGCGCCCACCGCGCCCGCGGTGACGCCCGCGCCGAGGGCCGTGCCGGTACCGGTGCCGAGGGTCAGGTCGGCGACGGCGGCGGCGACGGCGGCGACCGCCGCGACGAGCAGGGCCGTTCCGGCGCCTTCGCGCGCGTACCGCTGGCCGAAGGTCAGCCGGCCGGCCTCCGCCTCGTCCAGGGCGCGGGTGTAGACCTCGTACTCCTCGCCGGCCGCTCCCGCCATCGTGTCCAGCGCGCCGCGCGCCCGCGACAGCAGCAGCTCACCGTCGATCCGGCCGCCCGAACGCCGTACCTCCTCCTCCACGGCCCGCACCAGCAGCCGCTCGGCCTCCGCCCGATGACCGTCGCGCATGTCCCGTCCCCCTCCGGCGGCAACTCCGTCGCGTACGAGTGTCCTTCGGGGAAGGCGGGATGGCGAGGGGGTGGCGATCAGCGGGGGTGGTGAGGGTTTCGTGCCGACTGCCTCCGGGCCGGCCAGGTCCGGGAGCCGCGCCCCACGGCGCCGCCCGGCGCCCGCCGGTCCGGCGAAACCGACGGTTGCCGTCCGGGCCTGGCGTTCCGCGGGGGGATCGCTGCGGCAGGATGGGGTCATGCCGAATCGACTGGCCCATGAGACGTCCCCGTACCTGCTCCAGCACGCGGACAACCCCGTCGACTGGTGGCCGTGGTCCGGCGACGCCTTCGACGAGGCCCGCAGGACCGGCAGGCCCGTCCTGCTGAGCGTCGGATACAGCAGCTGCCACTGGTGCCATGTGATGGCCCACGAGTCCTTCGAGGACCAGGCCACCGCCGACTACCTCAACGAGCACTTCGTCAGCGTCAAGGTCGACCGCGAGGAGCGGCCGGACGTGGACGCCGTCTACATGGAGGCCGTCCAGGCGGCCACCGGGCACGGCGGCTGGCCCATGACCGTGTTCCTCACCCCGGACGCGGAGCCGTTCTACTTCGGCACCTACTTTCCGCCCGCGCCCCGGCACGGCATGCCCTCCTTCCGGCAGGTGCTGGAGGGTGTCCAGCAGGCCTGGACCACCCGCCGGGACGAGGTCGCCGACGTCGCCGGGAAGATCGTCCGCGATCTCGCCCAGCGGGAGATCGTCCGGCAGGCCGCCGAGGCGCCCGGCGAGCAGGAACTCGCGCAGGCCCTGCTCGGGCTCACCCGCGAGTACGACCCGCAGCGCGGCGGATTCGGCGGCGCGCCGAAGTTCCCGCCGTCCATGGTGCTGGAGTTCCTGCTCCGCCATCACGCGCGCACCGGTGCAGAGGGCGCGCTCCAGATGGCCCGGGACACGTGTGAGCGGATGGCCAGGGGCGGCATCTACGACCAGCTCGGCGGCGGGTTCGCCCGGTACTCGGTGGACCGCGACTGGGTCGTGCCGCACTTCGAGAAGATGCTGTACGACAACGCCCTGCTCTGCCGGGTGTACACCCACCTGTGGCGGGCCACCGGCTCGGACCTCGCCCGGCGGGTCGCGCTGGACACCGCCCAGTTCCTGCTCCGTGAACTGCGCACCGCCGAGGGCGGGTTCGCCTCCGCCCTCGACGCCGACAGCGACGACGGCAGCGGGCGGCACGTCGAGGGGGCGTACTACGTCTGGCGGCCCGATCAGCTGCGTGAGGCCCTCGGAGACGACGCCGAACTCGCCGCCCAGTACTTCGGCGTGACGGACGAGGGCACCTTCGAGCACGGCCAGTCCGTCCTGCAACTCCCGCAGGCGGAAGGCGTGTTCGAGGCCGAGAAGATCGCCTCCGTCAAGGACCGGCTCCTCGCCGCCCGGGCGCGGCGCCCCGCGCCCGGCCGGGACGACAAGGTCGTGGCCGCCTGGAACGGGCTCGCCATCGCCGCGCTCGCCGAGACCGGCGCCTGCTTCGACCGGCCGGACCTCACCGAGGCCGCCGTGGCCGCCGCCGACCTGCTGGTCCGCGTCCACCTGGACGAACACGGGCGGCTCGCCCGCACCAGCAAGGACGGCCGGGTCGGCCCGAACGCGGGGGTGCTGGAGGACTACGCCGACGTCGCCGAGGGCTTCCTCGCGCTCGCCTCCGTGACCGGCGAGGGCGTCTGGCTCGACTTCGCCGGACTGCTGCTCGACCACGTCCTGGCCCGCTTCACCGACACCGGGACCGGTGCCCTGTACGACACCGCGTCCGACGCCGAGCAGCTCATCCGCCGGCCCCAGGACCCCACCGACAACGCCGCCCCCTCCGGCTGGACCGCCGCGGCCGGCGCGCTGCTGAGCTACGCCGCCCACACCGGCTCCGAGCCGCACCGGGCCGCCGCCGAGCGGGCGCTGGGGGTCGTGAAGACGCTCGGGCCGCGCGTGCCCCGGTTCATCGGATGGGGGCTGGCCGTCGCCGAGGCGCTGCTCGACGGGCCGCGCGAGGTGGCGGTCGTCGGACCGGCCCCGGACGACGAGCGGACGGCGGCCCTGCACCGGACGGCGCTGCTGAGCACCGCCCCGGGGGCCGTCGTCGCCTGCGGCACCCCGGGCAGCGAGGAGTTCCCGCTGCTCGCCGACCGCACCCTCATCGACGGCGCGCCGACCGCGTACGTCTGCCGCGGCTTCGTCTGTGACCTGCCGGTGACGGACCCGGACGCCTTGCGCACGAAGCTGACCGCGCCCTGAGAGCCCCGGCCGCCGGCCCGGCGGACCCGGCCGTGGACCGCCGGGCCATGAGGAAGCGTCAGCGCTTCTCCAGGGCACGCGCCACGATGGCTTCCAGCTGGTCGTGGTGCGCGCCCTTCCAGTACGCCCGGCCGCAGGCCGTGCACTGGGCGAAGACGTCGTAGGAGCGTTGGGTGCCGTGCTTGAGCTGGGCGGCGACCTCGTCCTTGGTGGCCTGTCTCAGCAGGCCGTTGCAGGCGGTGCAGCGGGTCCAGGGGCTCAGGTCGGGGGCGAAGCGGTCGAGGACGTCGTGGAGCTGGTCGTCGGGGCGGGTGCTGTAGACGAACGCGCCGGCCCACAGTTCCCGGCGGCGCAGCAGGCCCCGGTCACGGCTGAGCATGACCCGCTTCTCGGCCGCCGAGCGGGCGGCGAGCGCCGGGTCGCCGATGTCCGTCGACTCGTACGCCGTGTCCACGCCGAGCAGCCGCAGCCGGCGGGCCAGCGTGCCGAGGTGGACGTCGAGGAGGAAGCGGAGGGGTGCGCCGGGCACCCGCTGGGGGCGTTCCACCGGCCGGACGACCAGCCGCTCGGCCGGCTTCGGGATGTGCGAGGGCGGTACCTCGCGGCCGTCCACGACCAGCGCGCCGACCTCGGTGAGCGGTACCCCGAGGGACTCGACGACATGGCCGAGGGACGAGACTCCGTCGGTGACGAGCGTCCGGTGCGGTTTCCGCTGGACGAACAGGGCCAGCTCGGGGGCGAACTCGACGTGGATCTCGGGACCGTTCACCCGGTCAGGATGTCACGGGAGCGGTCCGTGGCCTCAGGGATTTCCGGCGGGGAGGCCGTGCTCCAGGACGTCCAGGGCCCGGTCCAGCAGGTCGCGCAGGTCGTCCTGGAAGCCGTTCTCCGCCCAGGACATGCTGACTTCCATCAGACCGCCGACCAGGGCCGTCGCGTAGACGCGCACTTCGAGGCTGTCCGCGGCCAGCCCGGAGCGTTCGGCGAGGGCCGCGCGCAGCAGGCGCCCGCTCTCCGACATGCTCTCGACCATCCGGGACCGGACGGCGGGGATCTGGACCGCGAGGTGCGCCCGCACCCGCACCGCGTCGGGGTCCTCCGCCATCATCGTGTCGACGGCCAGGTGCACCACGTGCCGTACCGAGTCCGTCCACGGCTCTCCCGCGGGCCGGGCGCGCACCTCCTCCGGCATCAGCGGGTCGTACTCGCCCGTGAGGACGATGTCCTCCTTGGTCGGGAAGTACCGGAAGACGGTCGACGGTGACACCTCGGCCCGGTCGGCGATCTGGTCGATCGTCGTGGCGTCGTAACCCTGCTCCTCGATCAGCGCGTAGGTCGCGGCGCGGATCGCCTCGCGCGTCTTGATCTTCTTGCGTTCACGCAGGCCCAGCTGGGGGCGGTCGGCGGGGGAGAGCGGGGAACGTGCGGGCGTCATGCCGGTCATTGTCCGGCATCGGCCGTGGTGGGGGCCACGGCCGGGGAATCCTCCCGGGCCGGGCCGGGCGCCGGGCGGCCGGTGCGTCCGCCGTGGCCGCGAGACGGGCCGAGCCGGTCCTGGCGGCGACCAGGTGGGCGGCCACCAAGGACACCCCGGCGGTGTGCGCGGCACCGGAGGGCGGCCCGGCCACGCCGAGCCGGTCCCGGAACACGCCTGCGAGGAGGCTGCCGGGCAGCGCGGCGGAGGCGGGCACCACCGGACAGTGCGCCGGCCCGTGGCGGCCCCGGGCCGCTCCGCCGTGGTCGGCAGGGACATGAGAACGGCCACGGCTCGGGTGAGCCGTGGCCGGGGAAGGCGAGCGGGGAGGGTTACGCGTGCTGGTACGCCACCAGCGAGATCCCGACGTAGTGGACGGCGAACGCGGCGAGGGTGAAGGAGTGGAAGACCTCGTGGAAGCCGAACCAGCGCGGTGACGGGTTCGGGCGCTTGATGCCGTAGATCACGCCGCCGGCGCTGTAGAGCAGGCCGCCGACGACCACCAGGACCAGGACGGCGATGCCGCCCGTGCGCAGGAAGTCGGGCAGGAAGAAGACGGCAGCCCAGCCCATCGCGATGTAGCAGGGCGTGTACAGCCAGCGCGGGGCGCCGACCCAGAAGACGCGGAAGACGATGCCGGCCGCCGCGGCGGCCCAGATGCCCCACAGCAGCCACTGGCCCTTGGCGCCGGGCAGGAGCAGCAGGGTCAGCGGGGTGTAGGTACCCGCGATGATCAGGAAGATGTTGGCGTGATCGAGGCGGCGCAGCACGCCGTCCATGCGGGGGCTCCAGTTGCCCCGGTGGTAGAGCGCGCTGACGCCGAAGAGGAGGCAGGCCGTCAGGGCGTAGATGCCGCAGGCGACGCGGCCTCTGGTCGAGTCGGCGAGGGCGGTGAGCACGAGGCCCGCGATGAGTACGGCCGGAAACATGCCGAGGTGCAGCCAGCCGCGGAGCCTGGGCTTGACCGGATGCGGCAGGGAGAGCGCCACGGGACCACGGCCGGCGGCCGGCGTGTCCGTGGGCGCGTCGGAGGCGGACGCAGTCATGGTCCGCATGGTACCGACGCTGCCGTAAGTCGCTCATCAATGCACGTTCAATCAGGTCATCCGGCAAAAAGTCCTTCAGCTGAACCCAACGTGGACGCAAAGAGTCGTGGTGACCGTGGCATTCCTCACGCCGCTCACTTGTGATGCCCTCTGGACAGATGGGCACTAGACTCGGATGATCAAATGAGTGCGGTCGGCACCGGATGAGCAGGCTACGAAGCATCCGGGTCGCGGCCCCCACGGGGCGAGAACACAAAAAATCCCTCACTTAGGAGCAATCGTGGCGCGCGACATCGCGGCTCCCACCGTCGTCCCCACCCACCACCAGGAACTGATCTCGTGGGTCAACGAGATCGCTGAACTGACGCAGCCGGACAGCGTGGTCTGGTGTGACGGCTCCGAGGCCGAGTACGAGCGGCTGTGCGAGGAACTGGTCGCCAAGGGAACGTTCAAGAAACTCGACCCGGTCAAGCGCCCCCACTCCTACTACGCCGCCTCCGACCCGTCCGACGTCGCGCGCGTCGAGGACCGGACCTTCATCTGCTCGGAGAAGGAGGAGGACGCGGGCCCGACCAACCACTGGAAGGCCCCCGCCGAGATGCGGGAGATCTTCACCGGCGACCAGGGCCTGTTCCGCGGCTCCATGCGGGGCCGGACCATGTACGTCGTGCCCTTCTGCATGGGCCCGCTCGGCTCCCCGCTGTCCGCGCTGGGCGTGGAGATCACCGACTCCGCGTACGTCGCCGTCTCGATGCGCACGATGACGCGCATGGGCCAGGCTGTCCTGGACGAGCTCGGCGACCAGGGCTTCTTCGTCAAGGCCGTCCACACGCTCGGCGCCCCGCTGGAGCCCGGCCAGCAGGACGTCCCCTGGCCCTGCAACCAGACCAAGTACATCTCGCACTTCCCCGAGTCGCGGGAGATCTGGTCCTACGGCTCCGGCTACGGCGGCAACGCCCTGCTCGGCAAGAAGTGCTACGCCCTGCGCATCGCCTCCGTCATGGCCCGCGACGAGGGCTGGCTGGCCGAGCACATGCTGATCCTCAAGCTCACTCCGCCGCAGGGCGAGTCCAAGTACGTCGCCGCCGCCTTCCCCTCCGCCTGCGGCAAGACCAACCTCGCCATGCTGGAGCCCACCGTCTCCGGCTGGACGGTGGAGACCATCGGCGACGACATCGCCTGGATGCGGTTCGGCGAGGACGGCCGGCTGTATGCGATCAACCCCGAGGCCGGCTTCTTCGGCGTCGCGCCCGGCACCGGCGAGCACACCAACGCCAACGCGATGAAGACCCTGTGGGGCAACGCGGTCTTCACCAACGTCGCGCTCACCGACGACGGCGACGTGTGGTGGGAGGGCATGACCGAGGAGTCCCCGGCCCACCTGACCGACTGGAAGGGCAACGACTGGACGCCGCAGTCCGCGACCCCGGCCGCCCACCCCAACGCCCGCTTCACCGTGCCGGCCTCGCAGTGCCCGATCATCGCGCCCGAGTGGGAGGACCCGAAGGGCGTGCCGATCTCGGCGATCCTCTTCGGCGGGCGCCGCGCGACGGCGGTGCCGCTGGTGACGGAGTCCTTCGACTGGAACCACGGCGTCTTCCTCGGCGCCAACGTGGCCTCCGAGAAGACCGCCGCGGCGGAGGGCAAGGTCGGCGAGCTGCGCCGCGACCCGTTCGCGATGCTGCCGTTCTGCGGCTACAACATGGGCGACTACATGGCCCACTGGGTCGACGTCGCCAAGGACAAGGACCAGTCCAAGCTGCCGAAGATCTACTACGTCAACTGGTTCCGGAAGAACGACGAGGGCCGGTTCGTCTGGCCGGGCTTCGGCGAGAACTCCCGGGTCCTGAAGTGGATCGTGGAGCGGCTGGAGGGCAGGGCCGAGGGCGTCGAGACGCCGATCGGCATCCTGCCGGCGAAGGACGCCCTGGACACCGACGGCCTCGAACTGTCCGAGTCCGACCTGGAGTTCCTGCTCACGGTCGACAAGGAGGTCTGGCGCGAGGAGGCCGCGCTGATCCCCGGGCACCTGGACACCTTCGGCGACCACACCCCGAAGGAGCTGTGGGACCAGTGCCGGGCGCTGGTGGAGCGCCTGGGCTGAGCCGCCCACCGATGACCCCGCGGCCGGTCGCCGTGCCCTGACCAGCGATCGTCACGACCGGCCGCGGTGAACAGCCCACCGGGCCCCGCCGGGCGGCGTGCGGGGCCCGGTCGTGCGCGCTCCCTTGCCCACGAGATCTTCACGGCTGTTTCATGGCCCCTACAGGCGTCTCACCGACACCGGTGAGGTGCTCGATTCAGCCTGTGGGGGGCACAGTTGAATACAGCACACCGTTCCAGACGTCTCGCGGCCACACTGCTCACCGCGGTGCTCGCCGGGACCGGACTGACCGTCGCCGCCGCGCCCGCGGCCCAGGCGGCGGCCTCCGACGCCGTCGCCAAGCTGCCGATCTCGTCGTACTCGGGCCTGGCCGTCGACTCCGTGCACCAGCGCGTCTACATCGCCGACCAGCGCGACGGCCAGGCCGCCGGCACGGTGCTGGTCTACGACTTCCAGGGCCAGAAGGTCGCGGCGCTCCCGCACCCGGGCCCGGTCTCCGGCGTGGCGCTCGGCGAGGACTCCGCGACGCTGTACGTGGGCGAGAGCGGACGCGTCGTCACCTACGACACCGGCACGCTCCAGCAGACGGGCGCGCACAGCGCCGCCTACGACACCTGCGGGCGTCAGCTCGCCTACGCGGGCGGCACGGTGTGGAGTACCGACGCCTACGTCTTCCAGAGCTACCAGTGCGCCACGGCGACGACGTCCCTGGACACGCTCACGAACGGCACGGTCTCCCGGACCGGCTGGAACGACGTCGGCCGGCTCCAGCTGGCCCCGGGTGCCCGCGCGCGGAACCGTCTCCTCATGGGCCAGCCCGAGGAGAGCGGCGCCGCGAACCCCTTCCTCGCCTCGTTCGACGTCAGCGGCGCCGCCCCGGTGCGGGAGGCCGCCCGCCGGTTCGCGGACGGCGACGGCAAGGGCGCCCTCGACCTGAAGGACATGGCGGCGAGCCCGGACGGCACCGAGGTCGCCGTGGCCGACGCCACCGCCGGCACCCGGTTGCTGAACGCCGGCGACCTGTCGGACGCGCCCGGCCAGTACCAGGCGCTGCCCGCCGGCGCGACCTCCACCGCCGTCGCCTTCAGCGGTGACGGGAAGTACATCGCCCGGGGCGCCCAGGCCGCCGGCAGCACGCCCGATCTGCTGGTGCAGAGCGCCGACCCGGCCGACGGCACCCCGCCGCTGGAGTTCGCCTTCGAGGGCAGCCTCGACGGCAACGGCGTCACCCCGCGGGGCCTCGCCTGGTCCGAGGACGGCTCCCGGCTCTTCGCGGTCACCCGGGGCGGCACCGGCCAGGAGTACTGGCTGCACGTCATCCAGCCCCCGGCCGTCCAGTACGACACCCGCTTCACCGGCGACCTCACCCACAGCCCCTCCGGTGCCGTCGCGGGTGAGCCGTTGTCGGTGCGCGGCGGGCTGGAGTGGGACGGGCCCGCGCCCGCCGAGCCGCTGAAGGTGACCGCCGTGCGCGAGGACGCGAACGGCACGCACCAACTGGGCACCGCCACCGTCCGGGACGACGGCACCTTCACCGTCCTGGACGAGCCCGACCTCGTCGGCGACGCCACCTACACCGTGTCCTTCCTCGGCGACCTCACCCACCGCCCCGCCACCGACATCACCCGCACGGTGACGGTCGGCAAGGCGCCCGGCTCGCTCACGCTGACCGGGCCTGACGAGGCCACGATGAGCGAGGGCGTCCACCTCACCGGCACGTTCACCGCACAGGGCAAGGCCCTGCCCGAGCGGGCCACGCTCACCGTGCGGCGCACGGACCGGCTCGGCACCGGCTCCCTGTCGTCGGTGACCGTCGCCGCCGACGGCACCTTCACCGTCGACGACCTGCCGCGCACCCGGCGCGAGGTGACCTACACCGTCGGCTGGCCGGGCGACGACCTGCACACCGGTGCCACGGCATCGGTCACGGTGTACGTCAGGCGCTGAGTTCGCCGTCCCCCGTCCCGCCCCGGTCCTGAAGGTAGCGGGTGTGGGACTCCTGGCGGCGGGCCTCGGCCTCGCCGAGCTCCGCCGCTAGCCGCTCGGCCTCCTGCCGCAGCAGATCGAGCTGCCGCTCCAGATGGCGTTCGGGCGGCTCGGTGCCCGGCGTCAGACGCGTCCACCAGCGGGTGCGGACGAAGGCGTCCACGGCCTCCGGGATGTCCTGCCGCACCGCCCGGGAGACGGTGTGCACGCCCTCCGGGTCCCGGGCCAGCGCCTCGGCGACCCAGCCCGGTTCCAGCAGCGCGCCCAGCAGCCCGGTCAGTCCGCCGAGCCGGGCGGCGGCCTCGGGCGGCAGGTCGACGTCCGCGAGGTAGCCGCCGAGCCGGCCGAAGTCGGCGCGGACCTCCTCCAGTTGGGCCGACGGGCTCGGGAAGTCCGGCAGGGCGGGCCGCTCCGGCGGGGCGATGAGCGCGCCCGCGCCGTACAGTCCGGCCACCACGACCGGCCAGTACGGTCCCGCGACCCCGGCGAAGGTCAGCACCAGGCCGAGCAGCCCGCAGGCGCCGCCGGTGAGGTTCTTGCGGGACTCCAGGTAGCCGAGGACCTTGTTGCCGGGGACCTTACTGGTAGCCACGGATCTCCTCGAAGGCGCCGTCCAGCGAGCCCTGCCGGGCGTCGAAGAGCCGGCCGCCGGTCAGGTCGGCGATGTGCTGGAGTTCGGAGCGGGAGGAGTCGCCGAACAGGACCGGGAAGACGGGGATGTCCCGCCGGTCGCGGCCGAGGGCGCGGTAGAAGCCGTCGAAGTCGCCCGCCTCGGCGCCCGCGGTGTTCTCGCCGTCGGTCATCAGCACGATCGAGGTGAACGTGTCCCGGCCGGTGCCGAGATGGTCGTACGCCTGCTCCAGCGAGGTGTAGACGGCGGTGCCGCCGTCGGCGCTGAGCGCGTCGGTGTCCCGGCGGATCGCGGCGAGGCCCGCCCTCGGGTCCTTCGGGTCGACGACGTGGGTGCGCACGCTCTTCACGTGCGAGCCGAACGGCATCAGCGTCACCTCCTCCCGGTCCCGGAAGTCGCCGGTGAGCCCGGTCAGCGCCTTCTTCAGCGCCGCGAGCCGGCCGCCCTCCATGGAGCCGGAGGTGTCCAGGACGTACACCGTGCGGGAGGGGCGGCGCAGTTCGTTCTCGTACGCGTCCAGCAGCCCGTCGGCCACCGAACGGCTGCCGGGGAAGGGCAGTTCACGGCGCCGGCCGGTGTCGAGGCCGGCGGCGGGCCGCACCGAGGGCACGACCGGGCGGCGGTGGGTGGTGTCGGTGATCAGCTTCTGCACGGCGTCGGTGCGCAGGTCTGCGGTCACCTTGCGGACGTCCTCGCGGGTGCGGGCGTCGGTGGACGCGAGCGAGGAGAACGGGTAGTCGGCGGTGACGACGCCGTCGCGGGGGCGGATCACGGTGAGGCCCGGGATGCCCTTGAGGACGGACTCGTAGTTGAGCAGGGCGTCCACGGTGCCCCGCCGCCGATAGGCGGTGGCGAGCCAGCCCGAGGAGCCCGAGGTCAGCTTCTGCCCCTGGAAGAACTCCTTCAGCCGGGGCGTCGCCTTCGCCACGTCGGCGTCGGTCAGCGCGGACTGGGCGCCGGAGAGGCCGGAGGCGACCGAGACCAGCGTGGCGAAGCCGGAGTTGGAGCGGGCCGGGTCGGTCATGCCGTAGGTCAGCTTCCCGTCCTGGACGGCCCTGTCCACCTGGGACCAGGTGACGTCCTCCGGCTTCCAGCCGAGCTCCCGCACGGTCGCCGGACGGACGCCGACGGCGACCGGGCTGGACATGACCGGCGTCTCGGACACCACCTTCCTCGCCGCCTCGGGCCGCAGCCGCAGGTAGTCGTCCGACGACAGCCACAGCGCGTCGTACGCCCCGTCCGCCTTCCCCCGGGCCAGCAGGTCGACGGCGTCCAGGGTGCCCATGTAGGTGGGCCGGACGGTGATGCCGGTGTCCTCGCGGACGCGGTCGAAGACGGCGGTCATGTCGCTGAGTTCGCTGGAGGCGAGGACCCGGAGGGTGCCGGGCTTAGGCGCGTGCGAGTCGTCCTTCGGGTCCTCGGAGGTGCACGCGCTCAGCAGGCCGGCGGCGACGGCGAGCACGGCGAGCAGGGATCGTCGTCTCATCCGAGGCCCCCCTCCAGCGCGCCCTGGGCGCGGCTGCGCTCCAGGTGGGCGGAGGCTCCCCGCAGTTCGTCAGTGAGGGACCGCACGGTGCTCGCCATGACCTCGGTCGCCTGGACCTTGTAGCCGTCGATGGCGTCGAGGGTGCGGTAGATCTGCTGGAACGCGGCGCGCAGGGTCTCCGCGCCGACCGCCGGGTCGGCGGCGATGCGCTGGATCTCGCCGCTCTGCGTGGCGAGCATCTCGGCGTTGCCCCGGATGAGGTCCTCGGTGGTCCCGCGCAACGCGTTGACCTGCTCGACGACCTTCTTCTGGCTGTCCAGGGCGGAGGCCAGCATCACGGAGATGCGCAGCGCCGAGACGGTGGTCGTGGCGGCCCGGTCGACGCCCTTGATCAGCTCGTCGTTGTTGCGGCGTACGACGTCCATGGCGAGGTAGCCCTGCGCGCACACCGCCAGCTGGGTGAGCAGGTCCTGGTGCTTCTGCCGGACCGGGAAGAGCACGTCGGCGCGGAGGGCGTCGGCCTCCTGCGGGTCGCCGACCCCGGCGATGTGCTCCTCGACGGCGGTGTCCAGGGCCTGGGTGAGGACGACGTACTCCTGGAGCTTGCCCATCGTCTCCCACAGCCGGACCCGCTCGGTCTGCAACGCGGCGTTGTCCCGGCGCAGTTCGTCCTGGCCGCCGCGCAGCGCGCCCACGATCCGGTTCAGGTTGCCCTGCGCGGAGGCGTACTTGGCGAGGTGGTCGCGCAGCTTGTTGCCGCCGGGCAGCCGGGACAGGAACCTGCGGCCCCTGTTCGCGGGCAGGTCCCGCGGGTCCAGGTCCTCCACCGCCCGGCGGAGTTCCACGAGCGAGCCGGCGACCTTGCCCTGGGTGTCCCCGCCCTTGTCGGGCAGGCTGCGCACGGCCCGCTCCAGCATGCGGTTGGACTGGACGGCGGCGGTGCGCATCTCGCCGGCGCCGAGCGCGGTGATCTCGCCGACCTTGCCGGCGAACTCCGGCGAGCGGGCGTCGAGCGCGGCGAGCTGCTCGACGAAGGCGGTGGCCTTGCGGGCCATGTCGGTGCGCACCGCGTCCTCGACGGGCACCAGTCCGCCGGCCTTCTCCTTGGGCACGGCCGGCACGGGATCGGGCGGGGTGAGCTGGAAGTCGCTGTCGGTCATGCGGTGGGTCCCCCGTGTCATCCGCGGGCCCGGCGGGCCATCTCGTGCAGCACCGCGGAGGTGGGCACGGGCGCCTGCCGGACACCGGTGAGCTTCTGGTTGAGGTAGGCGGCGCGGCCGGCGGTGGCCGCGACGAACTCGGCGGCGTCGCCCTGCGGCCGGAATCCGTGCCGGACGGCGAGCCTGCGCAGGGCCGGGTCGGTGCTGAGCAGCTCCCCGAGCGCCCGGCCGTCCGCGTTCAGCGGTACGACGGTGTGGTCGCTGTTGACGGTGGTGTCCGGGTACAGCACCACCAGGTCGTCCACGTCGTGCCGTTCCGCGAGGAGCGCCGCGACCTGTGACTCGTACACCAGCACCAGCGGGTTGCCCGCGCCGCTGACGAAGTCCCGGAACACCGCGTCCGTGCTGGACTGCTGGGCGCCCTGGACGCTGACCAGCTTGTGCAGCAGGGGGGCGGTGCGGTCGAGGTCCGCCTTGCCGGCGACCACCTTGCCGCCGTTGGCCACGTAGGAGGCCGCGGCGAGGTAGAGGGCGCCGGAGTTGGAGGACTCGGGGTCGGTACTGGAGATGTACAGGGTGCCCGTCAGCTCCCCGTGGGCCTTGGCGCCCTTGAGCTGCTGCCAGGTCCGGTCGTGCCGGGCGGCGTCCAGGTAGGCGCCCGTCCTCAGCGTGCCGCGGTTCTTCCCGTCGAGCACCGCCAGCCCGTTCGCGGCGAGCACGTCGGCCGCGGCGCGGTGTGCCACGACCACGAGCGGCGAGTAGAAGGGCCGGGGCAGCGGCTCCTGGACGTGGTACTTGCGCGCCAGCTGGTCGGCGGGTGCCTGGCTGGACGGGAAGGCGAAGTCGTACCCCTTGAGGTCCAGCCCCTCCATGGCCCAGGACCCGGAGGCCTCGGCCTTGACGGTGTAGCCCTTGGCGGCGAGGGCCTTCACCACGTCGGGATCGGCGAAGAAGTCGGCCTTCTCCGATCCGATCACGCCACGCACGGTCTTCGTTGCCGTGCCCTTGTCCTCTCCTTGCCGGCCCGCTACGACGGCGGCCACCACGCCACCGATCAGCAGAACCGCGAGGACGATTCCCGCGATACGTCTCACGCCGGGGAGCGTGCTCCCGGAACCCCACGTTCCCCACGCATCGAGATGAACGACGGGTGACGTCCCGTTCCCGGTATGCAACCGGAGGTCACCCCTCCGGAATGGGGCGGCGACGTCGGGTCGGCGGAGAGTGCCGGTCACCCCTTTTCCGCCGCGACGGCGCTCACCCCGCACCCACCTGGTCGGCGGTCTGCGAAGCGCTCGGCCGCGAGGGATCGGCGCCCCGCGGAAGGAAACACACGGCACTCCCGACCCGGCCGAAGCCGGGCGCAGTGTGTGGCACCCGGTCCGCGCGTCGCTGCGGGTGCGCGCGGACCGGGGCCGCTCGGGAGACCCCCGCGGGGGTCAGGCGGTGCTGAGTTCCTTCGGGTCGGCGGAGAGCGCGGCGGCGTGCGCGTCCATCCGCTCGGCCGAGAGGATCGCCACCGCCGTGTCGGCGCGGGACGCGGCGACCACGAGCGCGCGCCCGGCGAGGGCGTGCGCGCGCCGGTGCAGGGCGACGGGGTCACCGGCCGCGGCCGGTGCCGCCCGCAGCGGCGTACGTCCTCCCCGCAGCCGGGCCACCTGCGCCGCGAGGCGCTCCGCGGCCGTGTCCAGGTCGGCGGACGGGCCCAGTGCGCGCAACTCGTCGGTGACCGCGAGCAGCGCGGCGAGGTGGCCGGCGAGCTGGATGTCCAGTTCCTCCTCGCGCGACCGGTGGGGGAAGTCCGAGGTGGTGCCGGCCATCGTGCTGTGGACCGACTTGGTGCGGATCGGCTCGTACATGGGGATGGCCTCCTGTGCTCTGACAGGAAGCCATCTTAGCTTGGATTTCGTCTAAAGTTGAGTCGGGTCACGGAACGGAGCCCGTCGACTACGGCTGGCTGTATCCGTCCAGGAAGTGCCCGATGCGGGTCACCGCGTCCCGCAGGTCCCCCACCGTCGGCAGCGTCACCACCCGGAAGTGATCCGGCTCGGGCCAGTTGAAGCCCGTGCCCTGGACGACCATGATCTTCTCCTTGCGGAGCAGGTCCAGGACCATCCGCCGGTCGTCCTTGATCTTGAAGACGTCGGGGTCCAGCCGCGGGAACAGGTACAGCGCGCCCTTCGGCCGTACGCAGCTCACCCCCGGAATCCGCGTCAGCAGGTCGTACGCGGTGTCCATCTGCTCCTTCAGCCGGCCGCCCGGCAGCACCAGGTCGTTGATCGTCTGGCGTCCGCTGAGCGCGGCGACCACCCCGTGCTGCCCCGGCATGTTGGCGCACAGCCGCATGTTCGCCAGGATCGTCAGGCCCTCGATGTAGGAGTCGGCGTGGGCGCGCGGGCCGGAGATCGACATCCAGCCGACGCGGTAGCCGGCCACCCGGTACGCCTTCGACATGCCGTTGAAGGTGAGGGTGAGCAGATCCGGGGCGACCTTCGCGGTCGGGGTGTGCGTGGCGCCGTCGTAGAGGATCTTGTCGTAGATCTCGTCGGAGCAGACGAGCAGGTTGTGCCGGCGGGCGATGTCCGTCAGGCCCCGGAGCACCGTCTCGTCGTAGACCGCGCCCGTGGGGTTGTTCGGGTTGATGATGACGATCGCCTTGGTGCGGTCGGTGACCTTGCGCTCGATGTCGGCGAGGTCCGGCATCCAGTCGGACTGCTCGTCGCAGCGGTAGTGCACCGCCGTGCCGCCCGAGAGGGACACGGCCGCCGTCCACAGCGGATAGTCCGGGGCCGGTACGAGCACCTCGTCGCCGTCGTCCAGCAGGCCCTGCATCGCCATCACGATCAGCTCGGAGACGCCGTTGCCGATGAAGACGTGCTCGACGTCGGTCTCGATGCCGAGGGTCTGGTTGTGCATCACGACCGCGCGGCGGGCGGCGAGCAGGCCCTTGGCGTCGCCGTAGCCGTGCGCGGTGGAGACGTTGCGGAGGATGTCCTCCAGGATCTCCGGGGGGCAGTCGAAGCCGAAGGCGGCCGGGTTCCCGGTGTTGAGCTTGAGGATGCGGTGGCCCGCCGCCTCAAGCCGCATGGCCTCTTCGAGAACCGGGCCCCGGATCTCGTAACAGACGTTGGCGAGCTTGGTCGACTGGATCACCTGCATGTGCGTGAGCTTACGGCGCGGTAACGCCTCATGGCTCGTGTTTTCCGCCACGTGAGACACGGAGATTTGCCCGGATATCACCGCCGGCTGTCTCAGGAGTCGCTTGCGTCCCTACAATTCGCTGGCATGTCCACGGAACGGGAGTACGAGGCGGGGGCGGACGGCATGAACGGAGCGGGCGGCGCGCCCGAGGCCCGGCCGAACGTGTACCACCCGCAGCCGGCTCCGGCCCCCGCGTACGAGCAGTACGCCGACCCCGCCGCCGCCCACGGCTGGCAGGACGCCTACGACGCGACCCGCGAACTGCCCGGCCTGTATGAGGGCGAGGTCGACGGGGGCGATGAGGCCGATGGGGCATACGGGGCTCACGAGGCCCCGGAGACCCTGACGGCGGCCGAAGCCGCGGAGCGCCCGGAGACGACGCTTCCGGACGGGCCCGGCGAGGGCCGGGCCGGGCGGCGAAGGGCCGCGCGCCGCGCGGGCGGCCGACGCCGGGTGGCGGTCGTCGCCGGGGTCCTCGGCGTGGCCGGCGCCGTGGCCGCGTTCGCCGCGCTGGGCGGCTCGGGCTCCCCGGCCGGCGCGCGTCCCGAGAAGGGCGGGAGCGCGAGCGTCGACCCCGTTCCCGCGAGCCCGCGCGGGGGCGCCGGCTCGCCGAGCGCGAGCGCGCCGGAGGCCGGCGACGCCGTGCCGTCGCGCTCGGCAGCTTCCTCGGACACCGGCGCCGGGGGAGGGGCGAACAGCGGGACGGCCGACGGTCCGGCGGCCACCACCGCGCCCTCGGCACCGGCCGTGTCGCCGTCCGGCGCGTCGGCACCGGCACCGGCCCCGCCGGGGACGCCGACGGCCGGTCCGTCGACGGTGTCCCCGTCCGGCACCCCCGGCAGGGCCAACGGCCACGGCCACGGCACCACGAAGCACCCGCGCTGAGCGCCGAGTCGCCGTGCGCTGCGCCACGGCGTTCCCGCTGCCGCCTGTCCGTGGCGGTCGCCACCGCGCCTTCGGTGCCGGCCGTGTCGTCGTCCGGCGCGTCGGCACCGGCATCGAACCCGCCGGGGACGCCGACGGCCGGTCCGTCGACGGTGTCCCCGTCCGGCACCCCTGGCAGGGCCAACGGCCATGGCACCACGAAGCACTTGCGCTGAGCGCCGAGTCGCCGTGCGCTGCGCCACGGCGTTCTCGCCGCCGCCTGTCCGTGGCGGTCGCCACCGCGCCTTCGGTGCCGGCCGTGTCGTCGTCCGGCGCGTCGGCACCGGCACCGGCCCCGCCGGGGACGCCGACGGCCGGTCCGTCGACGGTGTCCCCGTCCGGCACCCCCGGCAGGGCCAACGGCCACGGCCACGGCACCACGAAGCACCCGCGCTGAGCGCCGGTTCGCCGCATACTGCGCCACGACGGCTCCGCCGCCCGTCCGAAGCACCCGCGCTGAGCGCCGAGCCGACGCGCGCTGCGTCACGGCGTTCCCGCTGCCGCATGTCCGTGGCGGTCGCCACCGCGCCTTCGGTGCCGGCCGTGTCGTCCTCCCATGCCCCCGGCAGGGGCCGGGGCACCGCCAACCACCCGCGCTGAGCGCCCCGTCGCCGTGTGCTGCGCCACGCGCCGGCAGTGTCGCCGTCCGGCGCCCCCGGCAGAGGCCCCGACCCCGCCAACCACCCGCGTTGAGCGCCGAGTCGCCGCATGCTGCGCCACGGCGTTCCCGCTGCCGCCCGTCCGTGGCGGTCACCGCCACGTCCTCGGCGCCGGCCGTGTCGTCCTCCTACGCCCCCGGCAGGGGCCCCGGCATCGCCGACCACCCGCGCTGAGCGCCGAGTCGCCGCGCGCTGCGCCACGGCGTTCCCGCTGCCGCCCGTCCGTGGCGGTCACCGCCACGTCCTCGGCGCCGGCCGTGTCGTCCTCCCACGTCCCCGGCAGGGGCCCCGGCATCGCCGACCACCCGCGCTGAGCGCCGAGTCGCCACGGCGGCCCCCGTCCGTCCGTACAGGGAAACCCCTATGACCTGTCACGGCGTCTTGTCCCCGTCCCTCCCCGGCGTTGAGAATGCGCATGACAATCCACTGGGCGGCCGGAGGACTCCGGTCGCCCAAGTCGTCAGAGGGGACCCCCACGTGAACAAGCCTCTCCTTGCCGCGCTCTCGTCCCTGGCCATCGCCGGGCTGGGCGCGACCCCGGCGGTAGCCGCACCGCACTCCGCCAAGGCCGCCGCGGTCACGGTCGACTTCGCCGGCACCGTCTCGCTCAGCAACTGCTCCGGTTCCGTCATCCGCTTCCCGGGCTCGGCCGACACCGACCCGGCCCTCGTGCTGACGAACGGTCACTGCCTGGAGACCGGCTTCCCGGACCCCGGCGAGGTCATCACCGGCCAGTCCTCCAGCCGCACCTTCGGCCTGCTGAACTCCGCCGGCACCAAGGTCGCCACCCTGCGCGCCAACCAGGTCGTCTACTCGACCATGACGGACACGGACGTCACGATCTACCGCACCACCACCACCTACGCGGCGATCAAGAGCTCGTACGGCATCAGCCCGCTCACCGTGCAGGACACGCACCCGGTCGCCGGCACCGCCATCAAGGTGGTCTCCGGCTACTGGAAGCGCACCTACAGCTGCAACATCGACGGGTTCGTGTACCGGCTGAAGGAGGGCGACTGGACCTGGAAGGACTCGGTCCGCTACACCTCCGCCTGCGACACCATCGGCGGCACCTCCGGCTCCCCGGTCATCGACACCGCCACCGGCAAGGTCGTCGCCGTCAACAACACCGGCAACGAGGACGGCCAGCAGTGCACGGTGAACAACCCGTGCGAGGTCGACGCGAACGGCACCGTCACCGTCCGCCAGGGCATCAACTACGCCGAGGAGACGTACAACATCCCGGCCTGCTTCACCACCGGCAACAAGCTCAACCTGAGCGCGGCCGGCTGCACCCTGCCCAAGCCGTAGGCACGGTTCACCGCGGCGTACGGCGGACGGACCGTCCCGCAAGGACGTCCGTCCGCCTGCCGTCCTCGATGACGAACCGGCCGTCGACCAGCACGTACGGGATGCCGGCCGGCAGTCTGCGGGGCTCGGCGAAGGTGGCGCCGGGCGCGACCGTCTGCGGGTCGAACAGGACCAGGTCGGCCCGGTAGCCCTCGCGCACCAGCCCGCGGTCCGGCAGCCGCAGCCGCGCCGCGGGCCGGGAGGTGAGATGGGCGACGCACTCCTCCAGCGTGAGCACCCCCAACTCCCGCACGTAGTGGCCGAGGTACCGCGAGAAGGTGCCGTACGCGCGCGGGTGCGGCTTGCTGCCCCGCAGGATGCCGTCGGAGCCGCCGGTGTGCGCGCGGTGCCGCATGATCGCGCGGACGTTCCCCTCGTGGCCGACGTGCTGGAGGATGGTCGTCCCGAGCCGGTCCCCGACCAGCAGCCGGTGCGCCGTGGCCCAGGGGGTCTCGCCGCGCAGCTCCGCCGCCTGACGGACCGTACGGCCCACGACGTCGGCCAGGCCCGGATCGGTCACCCCGGAGATCTCGACCGTCTCCCACTCCACCGGCACGCCGTGGCAGCCGTCCGAGCCGGTGACCTCCAGGTCGTACCGGATCCGCTCGGCCGTCGCCGGGTCGGTGAGCCGGGCCAGGATCTCCTGCGGGCCGCCCTCGCTCGCCCAGCTCGGCAGCAGCGCGGCCAGCGTGGTGCAGCCGGGGGTGTAGGGATAGGTGTCCAGGGTGATGTCCGCGCCCGCGTCCAGGGCCCGGTCGAGCAGGGCGAGCAGTTCCGGTGCCCGGCCCTCGTTGACGCCGAAGTTCATCGTCGCGTGCGCGAGGTGCAGCGGACAGCCCGCCTCCCGGGTCAGGTCGACCATCTCGGCGTACGCCTCCAGGGCGCCGGCGCCGTAGGAGCGGTGGTGCGGGCAGTAGTAGCCGCCGTAGGACGCCACCACGCGGCACAGCTCGGTGAGTTCGGCGTCCTCGGCGTACATCCCGGGCGTGTACGTCAGCCCCGAGGACAGCCCGACCGCGCCCTGTTCCAGCCCCTCGGCCACCAGTCGCCGCATCCGGTCCAGCTCCTCGGCGGTCGCCCCGCGGTCCTCCCAGCCGACGACGAGCGCCCGGACCGTGCCCTGCGGGATCAGGTAGGCCGCGTTCACGGCGATGCCCCGGTCGAGCCGGTCCAGGTACTCGCCGACGCTCCGCCAGTCGAAGTCGATGTCCTCGCCGTACCCGTTCCAGCCGGTGATCGCCCGGCGCACCCCCTCCAGCGTGCGGTCGTCCACCGGGGCGTACGACAGCCCGTCCTGGCCGAGGACCTCCAGCGTGACCCCCTGCGCGGCCTTCGCGCTGTGGTCGGGGTCGCGCAGCAGGGCCAGGTCGGAGTGGGCGTGCATGTCGATGAAGCCGGGGGAGAGGACCAGGCCCTCCGCGTCGATCTCCCGCACGGCGCGCGGGCGCTGGCAGCCCGCCGCGGCGGCCTCCCTGACGATCGAGACGATCCGGCCGGCGTCGATCACGACGTCGGCGCGGTACGCGTCCGCCCCGCTGCCGTCGACGACGTCGGCGTCCCGGATGACCAGGTCCTCCACGCGGGCCTCCTAGAAGAACGTACGGATGTAGTCGACGACCGTGCCGTCCGCCTCGGCCACCGGGATGAGCTGCCACTTGTCGAAGGACGTGCACGGGTGGGACAGACCGAGGCCGATCCAGTCACCGACCGCCAGGTCCGCCTCCGCCTCCGTGCGCAGCCAGGCGTGCTGGTCGGAGAGCCCGGTCACGGTGATGCCGGTGGCCGGGCGCTCCTCGCCGTTCCGGCGTACCACCTGGGCGGTGGGCAGGTCCAGGTCGTAGGCCGCGTCGCGCTTGCCCGCGTTGGCGAAGGCCTGCTCGGGGGTCGGCCGGGAGACGACCTGCGCCCACAGCCGGAAGGCGGGCTCCAGGGCGCCCTCCTCGGGCACCCGGCCGAACGGGGTGAGCCTGCGGTAGTGCCCGTCGTCGTGCGAGACGTACGCGCCCGAGCGCAGCAACTTCAGTACGGGCCTGGACAGTTCGGGAATCCCGGCGAAGACGTCGGCGACGGCGTCGAACCAGGCGCTGCCGCCCGCGCTCACCACGATCTCCTCGGCCTCGCCGAACCGCCCGCCCTTGTCGAGGTCGGCGGCCAGCGCCACCAGCCGCAGCAGATACGCCCGCACGCGCTCCGGATCGGCCCGGGGCACCTCGCCCTCGTACCCCGCCACGCCGACCAGGCGCAGGGTCGGTACGGCGGCCACGGCCGCGGCGACGGCCGCGCACTCCGTCTCCGTGCGCACGCCCGTCCGGGCCCCCTCGCCCGCGCCCAGCTCGATCACGACGTCCACCGGCCGGGCCGTGCCGGCGAGGGCCGCGTCCATCAGCTCCACCCCGTGCACGGAGTCGACGTAACAGACGAACCGGAACTCCGGGTCGGCGGCCAGCTCGCCGGCGATCCAGCGCAGGGCGGGCGCGTCCACCAGCTCGTTGGCGAGGAAGACCCGCTGGACACCGAACGCGCGGGCCACCCGCACCTGGTGCGGCACGGCGAGCGTGATGCCCCAGGCGCCGTGCTCGATCTGGCGGTGGAAGAGCTGCGGGGCCATGGAGGTCTTGCCGTGCGGGGCGAAGGCGAGACCGTGCCGGGCGGTGTACGTCTCCATCAGCGCGAGGTTGTGCTCCAGGCGCTCGGCGGACAGCGCGAGGACGGGGGTGGTGAAGCCGTCGCCGTCCCGGAAGAGGTTGCGGCGCTGGGCGGCCAGCTCGGCGACGGTCAGGCCGTCGGCGTCCGGGGGCAGGCCCTTGAAGCGGTGGTCGACACGTTCCTCGGCAAGGCGGGTGAGCGCTTCGGTGCCCATGGAGCCCCTCTCGGGCGTTGCAAGTCGTGCAACAGCCATTGCGTGTAGTGCTTACAGGTGTCTAGCATCTCGCCGAACACCGGGTCAACGGATCCGCCGGCCTGGCGATCGACAGGAGTCATCATCAACGACGCTGCTTACGCCTCGGCCGTTGCGCACCCGCGGAATGTCATGGACGTGGACGTGGCGGCGCTCGGTGAGTCCATGGTCACCTTCCTGCCCAGCCGCCCCGGCCGCCTCGCCGACGTCCCCTCCTTCGACCGGGCCATCGGCGGCGCCGAGTCCAACGTCGCGTGCGCCCTGGCCGCGTTCGGGCACACCGCCCGCTGGGTCAGCCGCGTCGGCGCGGACGGCTTCGGCGACCACCTGCTGGAGCGGATCGCCGGCTACGGCGTCGACGTCACCGCCGTACACCGGGACCCCGGCCGGCCCACGGGCGTCTACTTCCGCACCGCCGGGGACCGGGGAACGGGCGCGCACGAGGTGGCGTACTACCGGGCGGGCTCGGCGGCGTCGGCGATGTCGCCGGGGAACGTCGACCTGACGGCGGCCCGGTCGGCCCGCGTCCTGCACCTGACCGGCATCACGGCCGCGCTGTCGGACGAGTGCCGGGAGCTGTTGCACGAGCTGACGGCTCCCGCCCCGGGGCGCCCACTGATCTCCTTCGACGTGAACTACCGCCCGGGACTGTGGGGCGACGGCGAGGGCGCCCCTCTCCTGCTGGACCTGGCGCGGCGCGCGGACATCGTGTTCGTCGGCGCGGACGAGGCGGAGCAGGCGTGGGACGTCACGGGCGGCCCCGAGGCGATCCGCAGGCTGCTGCCGGAGCCGGCGGCGCTGGTGGTGAAGCAGGGGGCGGAGGGAGCGACGGCCTTCGCGCGTCCGCAGGGGGCGAAGGAAGCGACGGCTCTCGCGCGCCGGCTCCCCGCGGGCGGTCGTGCCGCCGGGGCGGCGCCCGTCCCGGAGGAGGACGGCACCCCGTCAGTGGCGGGCCGCGCGGCCGACCCCCGGCCCGGTGCCACCCCGCCCGCCTTCGTACCCGCCCTGAGCACAGCCGTCGTGGCGACCACCGGCGCGGGAGACGCCTTCGCCGCAGGTTTCCTCTCGGCGACCCTGCGGGGGCTGACCGTCAGGGACCGGCTCCGGTACGGCCACCTCTTCGCCGCCGCCGCCCTCACCACCCCGGGCGACCTGGCCGTACCCCCCGCCCGCGGCCACGCCGACCGCCTCGCCGCCCTGGACGACGACGCATGGGGGAGACTTCGACTCGGCCCCGGCTGGACGCAAGCCGAGCAGGCCGAGGAGGAGGCGAACATCCCATGAGTCAGACCGTCGACCGCGCGTTGAGCATCCTGCCGCTGCTCGCCGAGGGCCCAGCGGACCTCGGCCAGGTCGCCGACCGCCTCGGCGTGCACAAGTCCACGGCCCTCCGCCTCCTGCGCACCCTGCACGAACACGGCCTGGTCTACCGCCAGTCCGACCAGCGCTACCGCCTCGGCGCCCGCCTCTTCGCCCTCGCGCAGGAGGCGATGGAGAACCTCGACATCCGCGAGATCGCCCACCCCCACCTCGTACGGCTGAACGAACAGTGCGGTCACACCGTCCACCTCGCCGTCTACGAGGAGAACGAGGTGCTGTACATCGACAAGGTCGAGAGCCGCTACCCGGTGCGCATGTACTCGCGGATCGGCAAGCCCGTCGCCATCACCGTCGCCGCCGTGGCCAAGCTGCTCCTCGCCGACCTGCCCGAACCCGAGCGCCGCGCCCTCGCCCAGCAGCTCGACTACCCCCTGTACACGGCCCGTTCGACCCCCCACGCCGAGGCCTTCCTGAAGGAGCTGGCCACCGTGCGCGAACAGGGCTGGGCCACCGACCTCGGTGGCCACGAGGAGTCCATCAACTGCGTCGCCGCCCCCATCCGCGGCGCCGACGGCCGGGTGGTCGCCGCCATGTCGGTGTCCGCGCCGAACGTGGTCGTCACCGCCGAGGAACTCCTCACCCTGCTCCCGCTGGTGCGCCGTACGGCGGACGCGATCAGCGGCGAGTACTCCGGACGCACCCCAGTGAAGGACCGCACCGCATGACCGACAAGATCGCCCTCACCCCGAAGACCCACACCACCCCGCCCGCGAAGTTCTCGCACGGCGTGCGCAAGGGCAACATCCTCCAGGTCGCCGGCCAGGTCGGCTTCCTGCCCGCCGAGGAGGGCAGGCCCCCCACGCCCGCCGGCCCCTCCCTGCGCGAGCAGACCCTCCAGACCCTCGCCAACGTCAAGGCGATCCTGGAGGAGGGCGGCGCCGGCTGGGACGACGTGATGATGATCCGCGTCTACCTCACCGACGTCGACCACTTCGCCGAGATGAACGAGATCTACAACGCCTACTTCGAGGAGCAGGGCCTCACCCAGCCGCCCGCCGCCCGCACGACGGTCTACGTCGGTCTGCCGGCCGGCCTCCTCATCGAGATCGACGCGCTCGCCGTCCTCGGCTGACGTCCCCTCACCCTCGTACCTCCCGCACCTCCCGCACGTCCTGTACGGCACGGCACCCCACGGGGCGCCGTGCCGCGCTCCCCCCTGCCCGAAAGCAGTATGCATTTACGTAGAGGACCCCCGTATGTCCTACCCGCTCGCCGCCCCCGCCCCCGCCGCACCACCCCATACCGGAGGACTGCTCCTCCTCGTCGACGGCACGGCCGGACTGCTCACGGTCGCCGCCGTGGGCATCGCCCTGCTCCTCTTCCTGATCATCAAGGTCAGGCTCCAGCCGTTCGTCGCCCTGCTCGCCGTCTCCATAGCCGTCGGCCTGCTGGCCGGCCTGTCGGTCACCGAACTCTTCGGCACGGTCCAGCGCTCCGACGCGGTGTCCACCATCGAGTCCGGCATGGGCGGCATCCTCGGCCACGTCGCGGTCATCATCGGCCTCGGCACCATGCTCGGCGCCGTCCTGGAGGTCAGCGGCGGCGCGGAGGTGCTGGCCTCGCGCCTGCTCGCCCTGTTCGGCGAGCGCCGGGCCCCCCTCGCGATGGGCCTGACCGGCCTGATCTTCGGCATCCCGGTCTTCTTCGACGTCGGCATCTTCGTCCTGGCGCCGATCGTCTACGCCGCCGCCAAGCGCAGCGGCCGCTCGATCCTGCTGTACTGCCTGCCCCTGCTGGCCGGCCTGTCGATGACCCACGCCTTCCTGCCCCCGCACCCGGGCCCGGTGGCCGCCGCCGGACTGCTCCACGTCGACCTCGGCTGGGTCATCCTCATGGGCGTCGTCTGCGGCATCCCCGCCGTGCTGGCCGCCTGGGCGTACTCCGCGTGGATCGGCCGCCGCCTCTTCGTCGCCGTACCGCAGGACATGGTGGAGGCGGCAGCGGAGGCGAAGCAGGCCGTCCTCCAGGAGCAGCGCGCCTCGGGTGTCGAGCCGCGCGAGGAGCCGGTGCCGCTGGGCACGGTCCTCGCCATCATCGGTACGCCGCTGATCCTGATCCTCGCCGCCACCTTCTCCTCGATCGCCTTCGACCCCTCCACGGGCCGCTCGGTCGTGGAGTTCTTCGGCCATCCCTTCGTCGCCCTGACGATCGCCCTGTTCCTCGCCTACTACCTGCTCGGCATCCGCCGCGGCTGGTCCCGCAAGTCCCTGGAGACGGTGTCGACGGCGTCCCTGAAGCCGATCGGCAACATCCTGCTGGTCGTCGGCGCGGGCGGCGTCTTCGGCGCCGTACTGAAGGCGAGCGGGGTGGCGCAGGCGCTGTCGGACACGTTCCACGACGTGGGCCTGCCCGTGATCGTCCTGTCCTACCTGATCTCGGTGGTCCTGCGGGTCGCCCAGGGCTCGGCGACGGTCGCGATCGTCACGACGGCGGGCATCGTGGCGCCCCTGCTCTCCGAGGGCCACCACTCGCAGGCCTTCGTCGCCCTCGTCATCATGGCCATCTCGGCGGGCTCCATCTTCGCCTCGCACGTCAACGACGGCGGATTCTGGATGGTGGCCAAGTACTTCGGCATCAGCGAACGGGACACGCTGCGGACCTGGACGGTCCTGGAGTCGGTGCTGTCACTGGCGGGGTTCGTGGTGGCGGCGGTGGTCAGCGTGTTCGTGAGCTGACTGGTTCCGGCACAGGGAAGTCGTCCATACTGCCGCCGTGGAGCAGCGCATAGGATCGAGCAGCGAGCCGACCGAGACCGCGGAGCCGTTGAAGGCGGAGCCTTCGCAGGCCGGGCCGTCGAAGGCCGAACCCGTGAAGGCCGAGCCTGTGATGGGCGCCGGTTTCGACCCGGCCTTCGTCCCGGGGATCACGGGTCCGACGCCGACGGACGGGGTAGCGAAGTCACCGGAGCCGAAGGGGGCGCAGGAGCCGCCGTCCTCCGAACCGGTGTCCCCTGAACGGGTGGACGCCGATGAGGCGGGCGCGGAAACCGTCGTCGACGCGGACGCCGAGGACGTCGCCGACGCGGACGGAGGGGACGTCACCGACGCGGACGCCGAGGACAAGGCCGACGGCCCGGTCTTCGAGGCCTCCGACCGCCGGGCGCGGATCGTGGCCGACCGCAAGGGCGTCCGCCTCAGCCTGGACGAGGAGGCCTGCGAGTTCCGCTGGGACGAGATCGCGGCGGTGGAGACGGAGTCGCCCCGCTTCGGCAAGCGTTACACGATCACCGTGCACACCCCTGACCGCCGCTGGTACCCGATCGAGATCGAGGCGGCGGCCAGGGCGCGCTTCAAGGAGTGGGACGAGCAGCTCGACGCGGTGCTCGACGCCTACTTCGAGGAGGCGTGACCTAACCGCAGTACTGGGCGGCCTTGCCGATCGACCGGTACATGCAGTCGGCGTTCTCCAGCAGCTGCAACACAGCGTCCTTGTTCCGGGAGGTCTCCCGCTCGATGACTTCGTCGGGCGGGTAGAACCCGCCCGCGGAACCGGACGTCGGATACATCTCGAAGGTGTAGTCGAAGATCTTGTGCACGCCCCAGAGGTAGTCGTCGATGGACCCGTCGGTGATGTACAGGTCGCTGGACTGCTCCGCCGTGTACCCGTTGCTGGCGGCCATCTTCTGGCCCACGGCCTTGAACGCGGCGGCGTCGTCCGCGGTCATCCCGGTGGCGGTGTCGTTGTACGTCCACCCGAACGGCCACAGCACCAGCTCGCTGTAGGTGTGGAAGTCGATGCCGGCCTTGATCTGCTGCTTGCCGCCGACGACCCGGCCGCGCACGAAGTCGGAGACGACCTTCACCTCGGGCGCGGACTCGGCGGCGGACCCGCGGTAGGTCTCGGAGGACGTCGACCCCGACGACCCGCCGCAGCAGCCCCACTTGTAGTTCCAGTTCCGGTTGAGGTCCGTACCGACGTACGAGGAACCGGAGTTGGGCTGCCGGTTCTTCCGCCACGACCGGTACGACCCGCTGGCGATGTCGTACTCGCCCCCGTCCGGGTTCAGGTCGGGGATGATCCAGATCTCCCGGCTGTTGACGATGTTCGTGATCCGGGAGTCGGACCCGTACCCCGCGCCGAGTTCGCGCAGCAGGTACAGCGCCATCTCCACGGTCAGGTGCTCCCGTGCGTGCTGATGAGCGGTGAACAGCACTTCCGGTTCGTCCTCGTCGGTGCCGACGTTGTCGCTGACTTTGATGGCGACGATGTCCCGCCCCTGGTACGACTTCCCGATCACCCGCTTGCTCATGATGCCCGGGTAGGCGGCGAGCCGCTGGTCGATCTCGGCGTTCGTCTCGGCGTAGTTGTGGTACTTCGCGTCGGCGCTGGGGAAGTCGTAGAGCCGCGCTCCGGACCGCTGCGGCACGTTCCCCAACGGCTGTACGTCGTAACCGAGTCGCCGAAGCCGCCGGATCTGCTCGGCCCGCCCGGACACGACGACGGTCTCCTCGTCGGCCTCGTCGACGGTGACACCGGTCGCCTGGATGGCCGTACGGGTCACCGGTGTCGTGCTCTGGTGGATCTCGTACTGCCGGACGCCGTCGTCGGCCGGTCCGACCCTGCGCACGCTGTCGGCGGTGGCATGCTCGACGCCGGCCGAGACCGGTGCGGCGAGCGCGAGGGCCAGCAGCGCACCGAGAACGGCGGTACGTCTGCCGCCACGCGCGCCGGAGCCGCGGATGCGAAGTCGCATGAACTCTCCTTGTGGGGGTGGAGGGGAGGTGGGGTGTTCCCGTGCGACGTACGGATGCGAGCCGGCGGGGGCCTTCGGCCGGATTCCCTGTGGACTCGCTGTGCGGGTTGGCGCTCATGGTGCGGGGTTGGCATGATCAGGTCAAGCATGAGTGGAGGGAACGACCGGAAACGGCGCAACGGGCCGACGGATCCCTCAGCCGGCGGGGTGCCGCGCCTTCAGGGCTTCGATGAAGGGGGTGAAGGCGCGGGCCGGGAAGGTGAGGGTGGCTCGGGTGGGGGATTTGGAGTCGCGGATGGATATGTGGGTGTCCATGTCGGCGACTTCGACGCAGTCGTTGCCCTCACCTCCACCTGAGAAGGACGACTTCTTCCACGAGGTGGGGGTGGTCACCGTTCCTCACAGCTCCTTCGCCAACTGGTGGATGAGGTCGCGCGACCGCTCAGGGGACAGCGCCTGCCCCCTCACCCTACGGAACAGCCTGCGGAAGTGCTCCAGCTGTGCTTCCGAGTCGATGAACGCGGTGCCGTGCGGGGCGTCGCGCACGACGGTGTCCAGCCGCGGCACCGCTCCACCCAGGTGCGCCATGGCGCTTCCGGCTCCGGCGAAGTCGTCCAGGGCGAACGGGACGACCTGAACCGTGACGTGCCCGGCTTCGGAAACCTCAAGGACGCGGTTGAGCTGTGCCCGGGAAGCGGCGCGCCCGGCCACCCGGATGCGGAGCGCCGCCTCATGGATCACCGTCTCGTACGGGATGGGGTCGGACCCCTCGATGACGACCCTCCGCTTCATCCGGTGCTCCACCCGAAGGGCCACCTCGCTCTCGGGGAACTCCGGGTTCATGTAGGCGAAGAGGGCCCGGGCGTAGTCCTCCGTCTGGAGGAGCCCCGGCACGTGGATGACCGCCACGTCCTTGCGGAACCGTGCGTGATGGTCCAGCTCGGCCAGGTCCTGGTAGGCGGCGGGGAGGGTGCCCCGGTACTCCTCCCACCAGCCGCGGGTCCGATCCGTCGTCATGGCCACCAGCGCGTCGATCAAAGCGCCGTCGGTGCAGGCGTAGTTGGCGGCGAGTCGGCGTACACGCTCCTCGCTCACCCCTGCGATGCCGGACTCGATCTGACTCATCTGAACGGAGTTCGTTCCGAGCCGGGCCGCTGCCTCCGTCGCCTTCAGCCCCGCGGCTTCGCGAAGTCTTCGCAGTTCGGCGCCCAGTCGAACTTGGCGTGCTGTCGGGTTCCGTCGTGCCGGCACGGCGACCTCTCTCCTCAACGGCTTCGGCGAGGCGACTCGTTCGAGGGCAAGGTTACGCGACCGGCTTGCTGCGAATGAAATTTATGCCCTACCGTCGGTGACGTACCGCACACACAGCGGAAGTGCACCACGTCGTCCTGCCATGACGGCTGCGGCAATGCCACCGCGCGCGCAAACCCCACTCACCGACTGGAGTTGCTGAGCCATGCCCGAAAACGAACCCTGGGACTACACCCTCTACATCCCCAACGACCCCAGAGCCGTCACCGTCTGCCGCCGCACCCTGCGCGCGATCCTGACCCTGCACGGGCTGGCGGGGTTGGTGGAGACGGCGGAACTCCTCGCGACCGAGCTGGTGTCGAACGCGGTGCGGCACACCAAGGGCCCGGCCGCGCTGCGGGTACGGCGCTCCCCGCAGGGCCTGGTGTGGATCGGGGCGTGGGACACGGACCCCGCACCACCGGAGCCGCCGGTGCCATTGGGGCAGGTACTGGAGTCGGAGGAGGGAAGGGGGCTGGGGCTGGTGACGGCCTGCGCCCAGGACTGGGGTTGGCAGCCGTCGGCGCGGTTCGGGGACCGGGGGAAGTACGTGTGGTGTGAGCTGGGGGTGGCGTGATTCTATAGCTCCACGGCCGTTTCGCCGTCCTCGGCGAGACGGAGTTTCGCGGTGCGGCGGCCCAGGGGGTCGTAGGTGTAGCGCCAGCGGGTCCCGTCCGGGGTGACCACGGACGTCAGGCGGTCCTCGGCGTCCCATTCGTAGCGCCAGGTGTCCGGCTTGCGGGACAGGCGGGTCTTCTGCCGGAGGGTGATGCGGCCGAGTGCGTCGTGTTCGTAGCGGACGTTGCCTGCCCGGGTGATGCGG